>JALOTH010000171.1 GCA_025458035.1 Rhodospirillales bacterium | reverse complement strand
CATTACTGCCGCGGAAAGGGGGGACGATGAAGGCGCCTGCGACTGGATCTGCCGCTTTTGTCAATGAGGCCGCGGCATTACTGCCGCGGAAAGGGGTCCTGCCCCACGTCCGAGATCAGGCAGTTGCTGACAGTCAATGAGGCCGCGGCATTACTGCCGCGGAAAGTGGCCGGCTCGCAACCCGCGGAACGCAAAAGCCCGATGCGTACGGATGCGAGCGCTGTCCGATCGGGCGACCCTGACCCGCCGCCGATCGCCCTCTGTTCGCCGGACGATGTCCAAGAACAGCTTTCTCCCAACACCTTAGCACATGCGAGCGCTGCCCGGCGATTCCTCATCACCGCAGCGCTCGCGGCGGCGCGGCGGCGTTCAGACAATGATCGGGTCTCGGGCAACCGGCGCATAGGACTTGCCAAGGCTGAGAACGCGTAACTCTACGCGATCGACGCTGCCTAAGTCGAGGATCAGCACATGGTCCTGGTTGTGATTGATCACCTCGTTGATCGCAGCATTGAGTTCCACGAGGCGCCGCCTGGTCAAGCGGCACTGGAACACCGAGAGCTGCAGCCACTCGCCGTAGCCGTTCATCAGCTTGAACAGGCGGCGCCAGCGGCGCGGCTCGCCGATGTCGTAGGTAACGATGTAGATGTGTTCGTCGACGGCGGGGCTCGGCATCGGTTCAGCGGGTCACGAACTGCGGATATTCGGGAATCTCGCCGAGCACGTGACGGCCGAGGAGCCGCGCCTGCAGCTCGATGATCCGCCGGTAGCTGGCGCGATACTCGAAGATGGGGTGGGTCGCCTCCTGACTCAGGCGCCGTTCGAACGCGGCGATGAAGCGCTTGCGTCCCTCGGGCTTGAGAGCAACGCTGCCGGCGGCACGGACGAAGTCACCGGTCTGAACCTCGCCGTTGTTGATCGCCTGGATGACGGCGGATTCGGCGATCAGCGGCCGGAACGGCTCCATCAAATCCAAAGCGAGGGCCGGCCGGCCGTAGCGTGGCTGATGATAGAAGCCGCGGTAGGGATCGAGGCCGACCGCCGAGACGGTCACGGTGATGGTGCGGACCAGCAGCGTGTAGGCGAAGGAGAGCAATGCGTTGACCGGGTCGGCCGGCGGCCGGCGGTTGCGCTTGGCGAAGTCAAACGCCGGATCGCCTGCCTCGCGCTTCAGCAGGCCAGCAAAATGGCCGAAGTAGATGGCGGCGGCATTGCCTTCGATGCCGAGCAACTCGGGCAGGCCCGCGGCATGCTGAGCGCGCTCGGCGTGGCGCTTCAAATCGGCGAGCGCCTGCTCCGGCGGCGGGGCCTCGCGCCAGTTGCGGCGCAGCAGCGTACGCGAATTGCGGATCTTCGCCGCGACCAGCGACCTCGCGACACCGAGGCAGAAGGCCGGTTCGAAGCTGCCCCGGTACTGGGCGGTGCGCAGCTCGACGTTCTTATGGCCAATACCGACGCTGTGGCCAAGGAACCAGCCGCCGTAGGAATGCCAGCTCAACGGGATCTCACGGCGCAGCAGTTCGTGCACACAGGGCGTGGTGATCGAGATGTTGCCCAGCAGTACGACCTGCGAGACATCGACGAGGCGCGCCTTGGTGGTGGGCTGGTCCTCGACGGTGATTTCGAGGGTCTCGCCCGATTTGGCGATCCGCGCCCTGTAGGCCTGCACGTAGAGCGGCAGCGCGTCGTCGCGCGGCACCGCGAGCGGGCGCGGATTGACGCCGCCGCGCTTCAGGAAATTCACCTCGTCCGGCAGGCAGATACCGACGAGCGAGCAGCGCGGGCACTTCGGGCTGTCTTCGAGCGGCGGCGGGATGTGGCCGCCCAGCGCCATCAGGCGTAAGCCATTGACCGCTCGCATCGTTTCGGCGCGCAGTTCGTCGTCGAACGCAACGCGCACCCGCTCGCGGCTTTCGGCGAAGTAGAGGATGCCGGCGGGGCAGCGGTAGCCGTGCTCTTCCAGGATCAGGCCCTGGACGCAGAGCTGGACGCGCTCGGGGGCGTAGGCGCCGGCGGCGATGTGCGGACGCTTGCCGCGCTTGTAATCGACCGGGACCACTTCGCCCTCGTCGGCCTCGATCAGGTCCATGCGGGCGATCAGGCCGAGGCGTTCGGAGGCGAGTGTGAGCGCGCGGGCTTGCAGGCGCTCGCCCTCGTCGAGCTGATCGGGCTCGGGCAGGTCGCCGGATGGCTCCTCCACGCGGCGGTGGCGGAAGCGGCCTTCGACGGTGTCGGCGCTTTCCTGCCATTCGCCCTGCACCCACTCCAGATAGGCCAGCCGCGGGCAGTACTGGTATTCGTTGATCATCCGCGCCGGCAGCGGTGGCATGTCCGGTGGCAGCGGCGGCGCCGGCAGCGGCAACTCGGGTTGGGTCGGGTCGGACAATGGTAGGCGTCCCGCGGAACAACACAATCCAAACTGGTGTCGCGGGGATTGTTGCTGAAACCGGCCGCCGCGTCTGTGATGCACAGACAGAGGAGACGCTGACCGATCGATTGTTCACTTGGCTGCCGCGAAAACTCCGCCACCCTTATGGCTGTCGCGGCCGAGCAGGATAGGACCGCGGACCGCGAATTGAAATCTCAGTCGAGCGAGCGCCACCACGTTCCCGCCATTGGGACCGGCCGTCAGTCGCAGGATTTCTGTTGTCGGTCGAGGCAACCCGCGATGCTCGCATTCGGCGATCAGGTCCTGCGCGACGGCAGCAGCCAAGTCTTGCTTCCGATGCGCGTGGCGGGTCGGCCGGTAAGGGGTGCGGCTTTCCCAAACGCGCGCAGGCGTGAACAGCGGATCGCCGTCAGCCGGCTCGGCGGGGTGGCCGAGGGTGAGAACGCCGAGCCTGCCCGCCCGCAGTTCATGCAGAGCATGGACGACGCTCTCAAAGCGGGCCTTGTCGTCGCGCGACAACGGCCGGGTACGGTCGACCGCATCGGGACGAATGACGTGGAGGCGGGCGAGGCGGGCGCCGCTATCATCCGTTGCCGCAGCGAGAAAGACATGGCGATGGACAGCGCCGTCGCGGGCCGGGCTGCCATTCGGTTCGTGTCCGGAAAACAGCAGGCTTACGCGGCCTTCCTTGTCGTGATCGCGGTCGATGGCCATCAGCGCGCGGCGGAGGGCTGCGAGGATCTCGTCATAAGCGCCAGCGGGTGGCGCCGCTCCTTCGATCGGAAAGACGGCGGCGCGGAGCAAGCGGTGCCGGTCGGGGGCCATGATGCCAAGGCCGAAATAGCGACCGTCACCAACGACGAGAGGGCCACGACGCGGCCGGGTGAACGCGATCTCCAGATGCCAGAGCCGGTCCTTCGAAAAGCGAGAGGCGCCTGAGAAAGCCTCGGCGCGGGCACCCTTCGCCTGGAAGGGTTCGCGCTGCACGCGGATCGCCGCAACGGGTGTTTCGATCCCGGCGTGGCGCAGGGCTTGGCATACCGCGGCGGCGGCTTGCCGCTCTTCGGCTTGGCGTTCAAGGCCCCCTTTGGCTTCTTCGCGAATGCGGGCTGGATCGATCCGGCGCCGAGAAGCGTGTTGCGGCAACGCCGCGGGCGTGACCGTGCGCCACATGCGAAAGCCTTCGCCGCCGCCGATGCCGTAATGTCCGGGCATCGAGGCAAAACGTTCGCCCGCGTCCGCCTTGATCTCGACTAACTGCCAGTCGGAGAGTTCGCCCGTCGCCGGATCATGGGGCAGCCATGCTGTAAACGCCCAGGCGACGTCCCGGTCATCGAGCGGGCAGTCGGGCGGCACCTCGACGAGCAGGCGGCGGATGGCGCGGTCGGCATGTTCGTGGCCGATCGACGGCAACGGCAGGATGCGGATGCGGCTGGCTTTATCAGCCTCCCCCGCGTTTTTGCCGATCAACACACGCTCGACCAAGGCCCGCTGGTCCGACAGCGCGTCCGTGAGGGTTCTTGTCGCGCCGTTGCGCACCGTTTCGACAAGCCGGACGATATCGGTGAACGGCCACGGCGAGAAATCGCCGTCGCTGCGGCGGAGTTCGAAGAGCAGGTGATGCGGCGGGCTGTCGTAGGCAACCTGCCGGAAGCGTGGCTTCGGCGGCTGAGAGAAGGTCTGACCGATGACCTTCGCTTGCTTGCCCTTACGGGACGGTTCCATGAGCGGCGCAAAGCGACGGCCCGTCGCCTCGAAACGCGCGATCAGGCTTTTCAATGAGCCCTTATCGGGGCAGGCCAGAACAGAGCCGTAGCCGGCGTTGTCCGGTCGGTAGAGGTTGCCGGGGTAGTCGGCGAGAACCGCCTCAATATCGGCGCCATCAAGGTGTTCTGCCACGGCATAGGCCATGTCAACACCTCGGCCGAACTGGTAGAGGCGCTCGGCGATGGCGCGGACGCGCTCGGTGTGATCCTCGCCGTCGTCGAACCGCCAGAGGTAAAGGATGGGCACGCCGACGTCGAACAGCATCGGCTTGATCAGCTTCGGTGCGCGGATTTCAGCGATGCGGCGAAAATCACCGCCCTTGGCGTCGAGATCGTTGTTCGGCACGTAGTTGGCGTAACCCGTCGTTTTGCGGGCGGCCGGCGCGGCAATCACGGGCGGATTGAGGCTCTCCAGCCACGCCAGCGCGGCCTTGTCGTCCTTGTCCAACGTCCCGCCTTTGGCGGCGGCAGCGACGAGCGCCTGGAACAGCCGCGCCGGCGACGGCGGCCACTCCGGCCGGCCGTGAAAGCGCCCGTCGTGAAAACGCACGGAAATGAGCAGGGCGCGGGGCATG
>JALOTH010000065.1 GCA_025458035.1 Rhodospirillales bacterium | reverse complement strand
GAGGGCATCTGGACCCGGTCCCGCGGGGCGGTCGCCGCGACGGACGCCTGAAACACAATATATTGCCATGGGGAGTGTTCACTGCTACTGCTGATCGATAGTTTTCGAGCGTTGATGAACCCAGGCGCCGGTCTTGCCGCCTGTTGGCGGCGATGACGGGATGCCGCCCGGATCGCCGGCGACACGGGCCGCGGCGGCTGGGCGGCGGGTGGCGCCGCTTCATCGCCACGCCCACCGCGAGGGGAGAGACGCATCATGACCGCCGCCGCCAGGGTCCTGACCATTGCCCAGCAGAAAGGAGGCGCCGGCAAGACAACGCTCGCCGCTCACTTGGCCGTAGCCTTCGTCCGCCTCGGTCGCCGGGTTGCGCTGCTCGACATCGATCCGCAGGCCAGCCTCGCCGCCTGGTTCAAGCTGCGCAGCGCCCACGCCAAGCCGAAAATCGACCCGCTGATGCTCAGCGAAATCGCCGGCTGGCGGCTGGGCACCGAAATTTCGCGACTGAAGGCGCAAAGCGACCTGATCATCATCGACAGTCCGCCGCACGCGGAGACCGAGGCGAAGATTGCCGTGCGGTCCGCCAACCTGGTGTTGGTCCCGGTACAGCCTAGCCCGATGGATGTGTGGGCAACCGGCCCCACCGTGGAACTCGCGCGGGCGGCCGGGGTGCCGGTTCTCGCCGTGCTCAACCGGGTGCCGCCACGCGGCACCATCGTTGAGCAGATGCGCAGCGCACTGGCGGCGCATCACCTGGCTATCGCCACCACCGTCATTGGCAACCGGATCGCTTTCGCGGCGAGCATGCTGGCCGGCCAGTCCATCCTCGAGCACGCACCGCGGGCGGCGGCAGCACGGGAAATCAAGGCGTTGGCCGAGGAGATCGCGGCACGGCTGGCTTGAGTGCGCGCGCTCCGGCGGCCCGCATGGTCACTCGGCGGACGTCCGCGCGATAACCAAGTTTTCAGAAAGATTTGCCTACAGTTTGTGGTGATGCGTGGGCGGCGGCATCGAGGGCAGCGCCGCCAGACCAGGGCGTTGTGAACAGGGGATTGCGTGATGGGTGCCGGGCTTCGCCGCTACAACATGTTTCCGCAGAAAACCTATGGTGGACATGTCGAGACCGAAGTTCTCGACGATGGGCGCATCCGCTATCGCATCTTCGTCGTCGGCGCGGACGCGCCAACGACCATGGTCGTCGACCCGCTGGATGAAAACCAGATGCGGGGCGTTCGCCAGCTGCACCTGATCGTGAATGGCGCCGCCACCGAGACAGCGCCGTCCCACGACTATGTCATCTACGGCGATAGCGTCGATGAGGTGCTCGCCCACATTCAGCAGATGTTTCGCCGCACGGCCTAAGCAGGTTCCAGCGGCTTCACCAACGGATCGGGCGCCGCCTTGACGAAGATCGTGGCGACGTTTCGGCGGGCGATCTACGCTTTTCGCGGTAATCACGCTGTCCCAGGAGATCGCCACGTTGGCACGGCGCTCGGCATTGGCCGCACTGATCCACGAGGAGCACCAGCAGACGCTCGAATTCCTGAACGCGCTGGAAGAGCGGGTGAGCGGCCGCGGCCGTCGCCGTCCGCTCGCTCCCGATGACCGGGTGCTGGCCGAGCAGCTGGAAGCCAAGATCGATGCGATGATTTTCCGGCACTTCGCCATCGAAGAAACGGTGGTGTTTCCGCTGGTGCAAGACTCGCTCGGCGGGGATGCCGTCCTGATGCTGATTCGCGAACACGAAGGGGTCGGTTCCCTCGCCTCGCCGCTGCGTGCCGCAGCGCACGCCGCCCTCTGCCGACCGCTCACTGCGCAGGAGTGGGCACGGTTCTGCGAAACCGCGGAGGCGTTCATCGATCAGGAGACGTTCCATATCCAGAAGGAAGAGACGCTGATCGTCAATCGGCTGCCCGAACTTCTCGACCATCGGGACGATGCGGCGGCTGCGGATTGCTACATCGCCATCGGCGGGCTGCCGGCGATGCCAAGATCGCCTTCAGACAGGCCGGCTGTCCAGGCGCGGACCCGTTAGGATTGACCAGTAATCGATGACGAACAGCGCATAGCCCGCCGTCCAGACCAGTCCGGAAACCAGGATCCCGCCGTGGGATGGCACCGCCATGCGGATGATGGCGCCGAGGTTAACGAGAGCATAGGCGATGACCGTCAGCCGGGGTGTCATCAGGGGGCGCCCTGAATGACCGAGGGCGGCGCGAGACATCACGGCGAGGATCATCACGCCCATCGCGCCGGCGCTGAGAGCATGCAGCGCGGCTGTCGGAACCATCCCGTCCGTCAGCAGCGAAATGGCGATCAGGGCGTAGCCGACCGGAACCCAGGCATATCCGGCGTGCAGGACCCACAGGATCGGAAAGCGCACGGTGCGCCAGGTCTGCCAACCGAGCATGCGGGCGCCGAGGATGGCGGCGGCGAGCAATGCGGCGGCGCCGCTCCATGAGGTCTGGGGAGCGGCGATTTCCGCCGCGAGTGCGGCAAGTACCGCCGGCACCGCCAGCCGGTCGAGCCACGGCGGCGTACCGCAGGTGATCTCGGGGCCGACGGACTGGCGCAGCGCATTCTGTGTGAACAGCGGCGTGATCCGCCCACCGATCAGCGCGATCATCGCGGTCACCAGCAGCGTCGCCAGCCAGAGCCCCCGACTGGCATCACCGAAATGATAGTCGGCGTTGCACAGGGAGAGCACGAGGAGCAAAGCCGGTACCGGGTAGTTGCGGACGTTGCGGGCGCGCACGATTCCCCAGCCGACAACACCGGCGAGCGTGGGCAGGAAGAGGAGATCGAGCCAAGGCGCCCAGCCGATCAGCATGGCGATGCGGCCAATCAGCCAGAGCAGCAGCAGCGCCAGCAGCGGCAGACCCTGGACGGGCGGACGATGGATCCACGTCGGCACAGCGGTCAGCAGGAAGCCGGCGATCGCCGCGGCTCCGAGACCGAAGATCATCTCGTGGCCATGCCACGTGGCCGTGAGGTGCAGCCGGCCAGACCACGCCGCCAACCATAGGGACATGGCCACGACGGGAAAGATGCCAGCGGCGAGGAAGAATGGCCGATGCGGGGCGGTTAGCAGCAGGGAGCGATGGGGCATCACGGGAAAGAACGCTTTCAAGGCGCATGGAAGATGGTGGCAGCAGAGGCGACGGGGCCGGCACCAGTCGACGGCAGCAACCGTTGCCGCGCCCCCCGATCAAGGATACGCGCCGCGCCGAAACGAAAGCAAACGGCGATGCCGTTGTCTTGCGTTTGCGGGCGTGACGGTGTTCACTGAACGGGTTGAGTAGCGTTCGCGGAGGCCCAGTCCAATGGGCGACGCTTGGCCCGCTCCACGGGGCGGCTTGGCACCACGCCAGTCATGAAGCCTGCGGCTGACGACCCAGGCAACCCCAATGCCGGTCCGCTATCGGAGAAATTGAGGCTGTGCCATTTCCTGGCGCGGTTGCCGGCTGACGATCTGACGGTTCTTGCCGCCGCCGCTGCGGTTGAACGCCACCAGAACGGCGACGTGTTGTTCCGGCACGGCGATAGCGCCGATCGCTTCTACGCCGTGGCTTCCGGCCACGTCGCACTGTTTCTCGGCGAGCCGGGCGACGTGGCGAGCCTCGTCGGCATCATCGGGCCGGGCGGCACGATCGGCGAGGCGTGCGTCTGCGGTGATGCCGTTTATCCCGTGAGCGCCCAGCTGTTCGGGGCGGGGGAGGTGATCGTCATCCCGGGACCGACGCTGTGCGAGCGCCTGTGTGCGCGGCCGGCGGCGGTGACGGCCATGCTGGGGGAGATGTCGATCCGGCTCCGGGGACAACTGCGGCAGATCACCGACCTAAAAATGAAAACCGCCGCCCAGCGTCTCGGCGCATACTTGGTTGAACTCAGTGGCGGCGCGGAAGGACCGGCAGCAGTGCGGCTGCCCTACGAAAAGAAGCTTCTCGCGAACTATCTTGGCATGCAGCCGGAAACGCTGTCGCGCGCGCAGATGAAGCTACAGACCGTCGGCGTGAAATTTCATAAAAAACTCAATGCGTTTGTCGTTCGGGAGATGGGCGCATTGCGCGAATTCACGCAGCAGGTACCAGGAGAAGACTAAATGATCGAGCGTCCGCAGCCGCGTGATTTTCTGGTCATCGCTGGTCTGCCGATGTTTGTCGATTTAAGGTCGGGCGAGATCGACGCCCTCCTTGCCGATGCCACCGTCCGAACCTACGGCGAGGACAGCCTTCTGTTCAGCGCCGGCGATCCGGCGGAACGCTTCTTTGCCATCATCGAAGGCTTCGTCCGCCTGTTCGCGCTGAGCGAAGACGGCCACGAAACGATCATTGAAGTCATCGGCCCCGGAAACTCATTTGCCGAGGGGGCGATTTTCGCCACCGCACGCTATCCCGTTAATGCCGAAGCGATGGCTGGCGCCCGCGTCGTCAGCTTGCAGGCGGCAACGTTGATTCGCCTCCTCGGTCAGGACAGCCATCTCGGACTGAGGATGCTGGCCTCGATGAACCGCTGGCAGCTTCGCCTGATGGCGGAGTTGCAGCAACTGAAGCGGCGTTCGCCGGCGCAGCGGCTGGCGTGGTATCTGCTGTCGCTGATCGATCCGTCCAGCGAGTCGGCCACGGCCTCTCTGCCCTACCGGAAAGGCATCATCGCCGGGCGGATCGGCATTACGCCCGAAAGTCTGTCCCGCGCTCTGGCGCGCCTCAACCAGCAGGGGGTCGAGATCCACGGCGATACCGTGCGCATTGGCAGCGTCGAGAAGCTCAAGCAGTACTGCCACGCCCCGTCGTAACGGATTTGCCGTCTGCCGGCGGCAACCTTGACCCGCGTCAAGGCCGCCGTGGTCGCGGGTGCGCGATCGTGTGGCGACGACGTTTCGCGAGAGATGGAAGACACCATGGGCGGCGCGCATACGCCGGAGGCCACCTCGTCCCCACACCAGGTCGCTAGCCCCGGGACGCCGCTGACCGCCGTTCGCGCCGACGACCGGCTCGCCGCGGTCATTGCCGCTGATCCCGCGGTCGTTGACCGGCTGGTGGCGCTCGACCGCTGGTTCGAGATGCTGAAAAGCACCGGCACGCCGCAGCCGATTGATGAACTGGCGACAGTGGCGATGGCCGCCGCCGCCGCCGGCGTTCCCGTCGCCGCAGTTCTCGCCGCGATCAACGCCGGGCGGGCCAGCCCCTGCTGCGCTGGCGGAGCCGACGCGGGTCAAGGCGAGACCGCGGAGGAAGAACCGTCATGGTTCGCCGATCTCGACGCCGATGCGGCGGCCCGGGTCGACGTCCGTCCGCTGCTGGCGTCACATCAAGAGCCGTTCGCAACGATTCTGAGGGCTGCGAATGCCGTGCCGCTTCAGGGCGCTCTCGTTATCGAAGCCCCGTTCAACCCGCGTCCGTTGCGCCGTCTGCTGGCGGGCCGGGGGTTCGTCACCTTTGGCCAGCGGATCGGCGCGAGTCATTGGCGGATCTGGTGCCGGCGGGCATTGGCGGAGAACGCGCCCGGCGAGGGTCAAGGGGACGGAAAGCGAGCGCCGGCGCGAACGTGGCGCATCGACGATGCCGTGCACATCGACGTCCGCGGCCTCGAGGCACCGGCTCCGCTGACGGCGATCTTGTCGTTGATCGACGGCGGCGACCATCAGGGGCGGATTGTCGTTCACCATCATCGTGACCCGCTTTACCTGTACGCCGAACTGGACGAACGCGGGTGGCAATACACTCGCCTGCCAAGCCCCGCCGGCGAGGTCTGTCTCGATCTTCGACGGAGCGGGTGACATTGAGCGCCTCCGTCGGCCTTGGTGGCGCACACCAGCGGCTGTTGCCCGAGACGATCCCCTTGCGGTTTTTTGGCACATCCACCGTCGCCCACCTCTTGGCCTGGATCGGGTTGGTGGTCGTCGCCGATGCCGTCCCGTTCTATCAGGGCGGTCCCGGGCCCGTGGCCGCGGCGTTCCACCTGCTGACAGTCGGCGTCTTGCTGAGCTCGGCCATGGGCGCAAGCCTGCAGATGCTGCCGGTGGCACTCGGCCGGGCGGCCCCCACCACCGTCCGCTGCAACGTCGTTTACACCCTGCTGCTGGTGGGGGGGATCGGCCTTGTGTGCGGCTTCGCGATCCACGAGACGAGGCTGATGGTCCTGGGCGCGGCGGCACTGACCGCCGCCGTCGCAGTTTACGCCGTCGCCCTGTCCGGCGTGCTGAAAGGGGCATCAGGCCTCGGACTGGTGCGGCTGCATGTGTGGGCGGCTTTGACGTGCCTTGTTCTGGGTGCCCTGGTTGCGGCCGGCCTTGCGCTCGACTACCGCGAGTCGTTTCTCGTCAATCATCAGGTGGTGGCGCTGATCCATATGCTGCTGCTCGCATTCGGGTTCATGGGGCTTCTGGCGTTTGGGCTCAGCCAGATCCTCATTCCGATGTTCGCCATCGCCGAGACCTCCGCAATGCGGGCGCCGGCCTTGGCGTTCGGACTGGCGCTGACGGCCCTGATCACAGCGGTCATCGCCCTGCTTTCGCAGCAAGCCATGCTTGTTGCCGTGGCGGCCGTTCTGGGGTTGGCCGCCGCCGGCGGGCATGTCGCGGACATGGAGGCGGTATTGGCCAAACGGATCCGCCGGCGCCTTGGCGGTGAGTTTCTGCTGATCCGGCTATCCTGGGGGATGCTTGCGCTGAGCGTGATGTTGGCGGGCGGACTGGTGCTCGAGCTGTTGCCGCCAGCGGGGCCCGCGTTGTTTGGCTTCGTTACCCTGTTTGGCTGGCTGCTCAGCCTCGTCATCGGCGTGCAGCAGAGGATCCTGCCATTTCTGGGCTCAATGCACGCGGTCCGCGTGCGGGCGCGTCCACTGGCGCCGACGAAGTTGGTCGACGAGCGGTGCCTGCGGTTCCATCGCTGGTGCCACGCCGCGGCGCTTGGCGTGGTGGCCGTCGGCATCGTGAGCGCGGAGCCCCTCGCCATCCGGATCGGCGCCGGCGCCGGCGCCGTCGGGGCGTTCGCCTACGGGGTGTTCGCGGTCACCGTGTTGAAGCGAACCCGTCGGCACCTGAGTTCCGCATCTTCAGCCGTCGGAAGGACAGCAGCATGAACGAAGCTTGGAGCTTGACGCGGCAACTACACCGTGAACACCTGAATACGCTGTCAGTGCTCAACGACCTTGAAATGAGAGTGATAAACAACGCGCCGAAGCCGATCGACGTCTCCGACCGGAACGACCGATTTCGGCTTGAGGATTTCATTCGTATGATTGACGATGATCTGTTCAGGCATTACCG
Organism: Rhodospirillales bacterium; assembly: GCA_025458035.1. Lineage (GTDB taxonomy): Bacteria > Pseudomonadota > Alphaproteobacteria > Rhodospirillales > Defluviicoccaceae > Defluviicoccus. Next base: position 8,718 of record JALOTH010000065.1, on the reverse strand, counting down.
ATTCGAAGAAGAAATCGTGTTTCCTCGCCTGGCAGAGGTCGGGCTCAGCCCAATTACCGATATGTTGAGCATGGAGCACGAGACCATCCGCGGCCTCGCCGACGGCTTGCGGAGTGCCGCCATCGTCGCGCTGGAAAGCGGGTTTACGTCTGCCAGTTGGAGCGAGTTTCGCGACGGCGTCATGGATCTCGTCCATAGCGTCAACTTCCACATCCAGAAGGAAGAGATGGGCGTTATCCGGCAGCTGGACATGGTGCTTGGCGCCGGCGTCGATCGGGAGCTGGGGGTGCTCTACGCCGCCTTTGTCTGAAGACCGCCAACCTTGATCGGGGTCAAGGCCGGCCGGCGGCGGTCGGGACATCGTCTTTTGGCAAAAAAGTCAGGGGCCATTGGCGCCGAGAGGAAGCGGCATGAATTACCAACAGTTCTTCGCGGATGAGATCGGCAGACTGCGGACGGAAGGGCGCTATCGCGTGTTCGCGGATCTCGAACGCTGTGCCGGGCGTTTTCCGCAGGCGCTGCTGCATACGCCCGATGGCACGCGCCCGGTTACCGTATGGTGCTCGAACGACTACCTCGGCATGGGCCAGCATCCGGACGTGCTCGCGGCGATGGCTGAGGCGATCCAGCGCTGCGGTGCCGGCGCCGGCGGCACCCGCAATATCTCCGGCACCAACCACTATCACGTCCTGCTGGAACGGGAACTGGCGGATCTGCACCGGACCGAGGCCGCCCTGTTGTTCCAGTCCGGCTGGATCGCCAACATGACGACACTGGCAACCATCTGCCGGATGCTGCCCGACTGCGTCGTGCTGTCGGACGAAAAGAACCACAACTCGATGATCGAGGGCATCGTCCACTCGAAGGCGGAGAAGCGGATCTTCCGTCACAACGATGTGGATGATCTCGAAAGGCAGCTTCGGGCGATCGCGCCGGGACGGGCGAAACTGGTGGCCTTTGAGTCCGTCTACTCGATGGATGGCACCATTGCACCGATCGGCGCCATCTGTGACCTTGCGGAACGGTACGGCGCCATGACCTATCTCGACGAGGTGCACGCCGTCGGCATGTACGGGGAGCGGGGCGGCGGCGTCGCCGAGCGGGATGGCCAAATGCATCGGCTGACGGTCATCCAAGGCACGCTGGCGAAGGCGTTCGGCGTCGTCGGCGGCTACATCGCGGGTTCAGCCGCGCTGTGCGATTTCGTCCGCTCCTTCGGCAGCGGCTTCATCTTCTCATCGGCGATGCCGCCGTCGGTCGCCGCCGGTGCCCTCGCCAGCATCCGCCACCTGAAGGAAAACAACCCTCTGCGCATCCGGCATCAGCAAAGGGCGGCGACGCTGCGGCAGCGGCTGAGCGAGGCCGGCCTGCCGGTCTTGCCGTCGGCGAGCCATATCGTACCGGTGCTGGTGGGCGATCCGGTGCTGTGCAAACAGGCGAGCGACGCACTGCTGTACGGGCATGGCCTTTACGTTCAGCCCATCAACTATCCGACAGTGGCGCGTGGCCGCGAGCGGCTCCGGTTCACCCCCAGTCCATTGCATACCGACGCGCACGTGGACACGCTGGTGGCGGCGCTGACTGCGGTGTGGCGCCGGCTTGGTCTGCGCCAGGCCGCGTGATCTTCGGAGGCAATCGGGTTTGGCGCGCGACCAAGGCGGCGCGCGCAGGCGGAGCAACCGATGGCGCTGATCATCTGGGATGGGCGTTACAGCGTCGGCATCGAGTCCCTCGACTGGGACCACATCGTCATTGCCAGCTTGATCAACCACTTGGACGAGGTGAAGCAGCATCACGGCGATGAGCAGACCGTCGCCGCGATCGTCAGGGCCTTGATCCGCATGGCCTACGAACACTTTGCTCGCGAGGAACTGCTGTTCGTGCGCTACGACTATCCGGAACTGCACGACCACCGGCAGGAGCATCGGCTGCTCGAAGAGCAGCTCGAAGAGCTTTACGCTGCCTATCAGCGCACCCCCGACCCCGAAATCAGCCGTGAGATCATGGAGCTGCTCAACTACTGGCTGGTCGGGCATATCCTGAAAGTCGACAAGCGCTACGCGGCCTTCCTCGCCGCCCGCGTCCGGTAGTGGTGTCGCCGGCACCCACGGCGGCAGCGCAGCGGTTCCCTTGATCAAGGTCAATGCTCGGCGGCGGGCTCGCTGCCACGGTTCGATAACGCTTGTGCGGCCCGGCGCACGCAAGGCGCTCAGGGTGAAACTCCAGACCGCATGGCGGGGCGAGCTCGGAAGGGCAGCGGCGAATGGCCCCGAGGCCGGGTGGCGTCTGCGGGCATTGGCGGTGACTGTCGTTTGGATATAGCCCCCCTCGGTTACGATTGTCATGGGATCGGCGGCAAAGGCCGGGCAAGGAATGAGTCATGTGGGAAACGCTTACGAAGTCTAAGGCTAGAAATATATTTTACGGTGGCTCGCTTGTTTTCCTTCTGATTTTCGTGGGACTGACAGCGCACAGCCATATTTTCATTCTGAATACATCTACGGACCGTAAAGGTCTTACAGATGGCGTGGTCCGCGGCAAGCAGGTGTGGGAGAAGCACGCCTGCATCAACTGCCACACGATCATAGGCGAAGGCGCTTATTTCGCGCCCGAACTCGGCAACGTCTGGGTCCGGTACGGCGGGCGTGACGATCCGGAATCGGCCCGGGAGGCGCTGAAGACCTGGATGCTGTCGCAACCCAGCGGAATTGAGGGGCGGCGGCAGATGCCAAGGTTCGAATTCACCGATCAAGAGCTCAATGATTTGATCGATTTTCTTGAATGGACCAGTCGCATAAACACGCAGGGCTGGCCGCCGAACGAAGCCGGCTGAGAAGCGCGAGGAAAGAAGGGCGATAAGATGAAGTACAAAACTCAGAAAATCGCGCTGGTCTATTTCATTGGCGCGTTGGCGTTGTTTACGTCGCAGGTTCTGTTCGGTACGGTCGCGGGATACATTTACGTCGATCCGAATTTTCTTTCGGAGACCCTGCCGTTCAACATCGTGCGGATGATCCACACCAACTCGCTGGTTGTCTGGCTGTTGCTTGGGTTTTTCGGTGCGACCTACTTCCTCATTCCCGAGGAAAGCGAACGAGAGATTTACAGCCCGACGCTGGCGTACGTGCAATTCGCGATCTTCGTCGCCGCCGCCGCCGCCGCGGTCGTCGGCTACATGTTCCGGGTGCATGAAGGCCGGGAATTCCTTGAACAGCCGCTTTGGGTCAAATTGGCGATCGTCGTCGCCGCGCTGATCTTCCTGTTCAACGTAACGATGACCGTGTTGCAGGGCCGCAAGACGGCGATCACCAACGTGCTGCTGCTCGGCCTGTGGGGCATCGCCATCTTCTTCCTGTTTGCCCTCTACAACCCCTCGAATCTGTCCGTCGACAAGATGTACTGGTGGTACGTGGTGCACATCTGGGTCGAAGGCGTCTGGGAGTTGGTGATGGCCTCGATCCTCGCTTTCCTGATGCTGAAGCTCACTGGCGTCGACCGGGAAGTGATCGAGAAGTGGCTCTACGTGATCGTCGGCCTCGCCCTGATGTCGGGACTGCTGGGCACCGGACACCACTACTACTGGATCGGTACGCCGTCATATTGGCAGCCGCTTGGCAGTATATTCTCCACCCTCGAAGTCCTGCCGTTTTTTGCCATGGTGCTGTTCGCGTTTTCGATGGTGTGGAAGGGCGGTCGCAACCACCCCAATAAGGCGGCACTGCTGTGGAGCTTGGGGACGGCGGTTCTTGCCTTCTTCGGTGCGGGCGTGTGGGGATTCATGCACACCCTTTCCAACATCAATTATTACACGCACGGGACCCAAATCACCGCCGCACACGGGCACCTCGCATTTTTTGGCGCCTATGTATCGCTGAACCTTGCCATTATCACCTATGCCATGCCCTACCTGCTGCGCCGCGACCCGTATAACCAGGTGCTGAACATGGCGAGCTTCTGGCTGATGTCCGGCGGCATGGCATTCATGACCTTCACCCTGACGTTCGCCGGAGTGGTGCAGACCCATCTCCAGCGGGTTCGCGGCGAAAGCTACATGGATGTTCAAGATCAGCTTGGCCTGTTCTACCTGATGCGCTTCGGCGCCGGCGTCGTCGTGGTGATCGGTGCACTCCTGTTCATCTATGCGGTGCTCGTACCTCGCCAGCGTGAGGTGATCGAGGCGGCGCCGACGGCAACGGGAATCGCCGAGTGATGGCGGTGGTCCAACCGGCGGTCATTCACTTGCCTCAAGGCGGCGTTCCTTACTATTCCCCGGTGGGCGAGGAATGCGCGGTATTCGAGGCCGCGCATCGCCTCGGCCTGCCATTGCTGCTGAAGGGGCCGACCGGTTGCGGCAAGACGCGTTTCGTCATGCACATGGCCGCTCGCCTGAATTTGCCCCTCTACACCGTCGCCTGCCATGACGACCTGACGGCGGCGGATCTGACGGGGCGCTATCTGTTGAAAGGCGGCGAAACGGTGTGGGTGGACGGTCCGCTGACCCGGGCCGTGCGCAGCGGCGGCATCTGCTATCTCGACGAAGTGGTGGAGGCGCGAAAGGACGTCACCGTCGTCCTGCATCCCCTGACCGATGACCGGCGGATCCTCCCGCTCGAACGGACCGGTGAGATACTGCCGGCCCCCGCCTCATTCATGCTCGTCGTGTCGTACAATCCTGGCTACCAGAACATCCTGAAATCATTGAAGCCGAGCACCCGCCAGCGATTTGTTGCGCTTGAGTTCGATTTTCCGCCGCCGGCGCGGGAGATCGAGATCGTCGCCACCGAGAGCGGGTTGCCGGCCGACCGCGTCGAGCCGCTGGTTCGTCTCGCCAACCGGTTGCGCGCGCTGAAAGGCCAGGACTTGGAAGAAGGCGTGTCGACGCGCCTGCTCGTCTATTGCGCCAGTCTGATCGCCGCCGGCATGGCCACGACGCTCGCGATCGACACGGCGCTGATCGAACCGCTCAGCGACAATGCCGATGTCAAGGATGGGCTGCACGAAGTCGTGCGCGCCGTTCTCGGCTGACCCGCGATGAGCCTGTGGACACGGGTGCTGGAGCCGGAGGAGAGCGTCGGCACGGCGTGGCACCACCTGGTCGGCGATGTTGCCAGCTGCCCGCGCTTTCCCGATGCCGCTGTCCGGCTCGATGAACTGGCAGAGATGCTGGGCATCGTCTTTCGCGGGCTCGGCGGTGAGCCCGGGATCTGCATCCGGCCGGCGTCGGCGACGATCTCGAACCATCGGAGACGCCTGCGGCAGCGGCTGGGCAGCGAGGCGGAGGCCATTGTTCGCGCCCGCGTCGATGGGGATTCCCTGTTCCTGCCGCCGGTCGTTGACGTTTTTCCGACGCACCTGCTCAACCGCGATCTCTACATCTGGTTGACCGCCTGGGCGGCCGCGGCCGAGACAGCGGGAGCAATCGCAACCAGCGATCCGCTCACCGCGGACTTGGCGTTTTTGCAACGGGCCGCGCACACGTCGGCGCGGGCGCTCGCCCGGCATCCCGGGCTCGTCGCCAACTATCGCGCCCTGTGCCATGAAACCTTGGCGACGCGGCCGCACCGCCGCTTGCCGAAGACCGAAGCGGCGGTGGAAGCTTGCATCGTCGAGTTGCTCGGAGGGCCGCCGGCAGCGGCCGAATTGGCGGTGGCGATGATAGCGGCGGTGAGATCGCCGCTGCCGGTTCGTGAAACGTGGCCGACGCCGCAAGGATATCGCCGCCACTTGCCCGTTCCAGTATGGGGGGAAGCGGCTCCGCCGCCGCCGCGAAGAAAACGCCCGAACGACGATCCAGCGCCCGAGGAAAGCCACGGGCCTGCGGCGAAACATGAAACCCGGTCCCGGAAGGGCCGCCGTGACGACTCTCCGGACACCGACCGCAATGATCCGCTGATTCTCAACCGTTTCGAGAAGATTCTGTCATGGGCGGAATTCCTTCGGATCAACCGGGGCATTGATGACGAGGACGAAGATGCCGCGAAGCGGGCCGCCGATGACCATGACGAAATCGCGCTGGTAAAGACAAAGCGCCGGGCGGCGACGAAATTGAAGTTCGACTTGGATCTTTCGCCAGCGGACGTCGATCGGGAACGGCTCTCGGGAAGTTTCGTCTATCCCGAGTGGGATTACCGCGCCAAGGCCTACCTTTCGGACCACTGCCGGGTTCTTGCCAGCGTTGCCGATGATGCCGGTCCGGGTGAAACCTGGGCACCGGACATGGCGACGCGGCGGCGGATCGAGGCGGTGCGGCGTCAGTTCGAGGCGCTGCGGCCACGGCGCGAGATCGCCCGCCGGCAGCTGGACGGCCCCGAGCTCGACATGGACGCCCTCATCCGTGCCCGCTGTGACCTCGCCGCCTGTGGCGAGGCGTCCGACCGGGTGTATCAGTGCGCCCGCAGCGAGGCGCGCGACCTTGCTGTCGCCGTCCTCATCGACGTCTCACGATCAACCGAGTCCTATGTGGAAAACCGCCAAGTCCTGGATGTGGCCAAGGAGGCCTTGACCGCGCTTACCCTCGGGTTGTCGGCATGCGGCGACGATCACGCGCTGTATAGTTTCTCATCGTGCAAGCGCCAGCGCGTCTGGGTGCAGACCATCAAGGATTTTGCCGAATCGGACGGGGCTGCGGTGCTGGCGCGCATTGCTCGCCTCCGCCCCGGTTACTACACGCGCCTCGGTGCTGCGATCCGCCACGCCTCGGCTTGCCTGCAACAGCGGGCGAACCAGCGGCGGCTGCTGCTGGTCATCACCGACGGGAAACCGAACGACCTCGACCACTACGAGGGACGGTATGGCGTGGAAGATACGGCTCGCGCCATCCGGGAGGCGCGGCGTCTTGGCCACGCCGTTTTCGGCATCACCATCGATGCCAAGGCGCAGGCTTACTTTCCGCGCATCTTTGGCCAGAACGCCTTTTCCATCGTCGGTCATATCGGGGCGTTAACCAGCGCACTGCCGCTCATTTATCGGCACATTGTGGCCTGACCGCTGAGGCTGGCCCGACCATCAGGCCGTCAGCCGGGTGAGTCTGCCGTCGGTTTCGACGATCTCGCATTCGGTTCCGGCGAAGCGCCGCAACACGGTGGCGCGCGCATCCGCCGCCGTCACCGCGAGCGTGGTGGCAAGCGCATCGGCGACCGTCGCGTTGTCGGCGATGACCGTGACCTGCGAACAGGACGTAGCGCTGCGGCCCGTTCGCGGATCGAACAGGTGATGGTAACGGCCGCTCGAACCGAACGCCATCCCGGCACCCGAGGAGGTGGCGACGGCGCGATTGCGGATCTCGAGAACCCGTAGGCCGGTAGCGGCGGATTGCGGCTGATGGCGGGCGATGGCCCAGGGCGTGCCATCGGGGCGGCTGCCCAACGTCCTGATCTCGCCAAGGTCGATCAGCACATTCGACCAGCCGCGCCGAAGCAGCAGATCGGCGACGCGGTCGCTGATGTAGCCCTGGGCGATTCCGTTCAGCGTCAGCGCCATGCCCGCCGGCATCGCAATCCGGTCGGGCGTTACCATCAGCTGGCGATAGTCGATCAGCGACCGCGCCTCGTCGATCGCGGCGAGGGAGGGGCCGGCGGTGTCCTGCGGGTGCGCGGCAAAATGATCGGCGTAAAGCCGCCATAAGGGTTGCACGGTAATGTCGAACGCACCGTTGCTCGCCGCCGCGATGGCACAGCTTTCATCGAGCAACGTCAGCATGTCCAGCGAGGGGGCGTGCAGCACGCCGTCCCGGTTCAGACGGGACAGCGCGGAATCCGGACGGTAGAGACTGAATTCCCGCTCAAGTCGCTCGATCTCGGCGAGACAGGCATCGACCGCTGCCGCGGCGACGCGCGGCTCTGCATGGTGAAGCACCAGCGTTGCGTCGGCTCCAAGGGCTGTGCCGTGCCATAGCCAGCGGTGCGGCGGTGTTGCCGAACGCCTGCCGGACGAAACCAGCGGGACGGTCGCACCGGCGAGCACCGTCAGCGCGCGCCTTCGGCTGATCAACGGTGGCCCGTGGCTCCGCATCTCAGCGTTCCTCCAGCGAAACATCCCGCCCGGCGCTGAGGGCCTCGCGCCGCTCCCGCCGCTTGCGGCGAGCCGCCAACGGCGGGCAGATGGCGTCGTCGAGATAAATCGACTGGCACTTCAGGCAGTGGATGCACTCGTTCGGATTGATCTGCCCTTCCGGATGGATCGCCTGCACGGGGCAGCGCGGAAAGCAGACCTGGCATTCACGCCCGCACTGGGGCCGCCGCTTCAACCACTCGAACATGCGCAGCCGGGCCGGGATCGCCAGCGCCGCACCGAGCGGGCAAAGGTACCGGCAGAAGAAGCGGTTGATGAACACGCCGACGACGAGCAGGGCGATGGCGTAAGCGACGAACGGCCAGTCACGGACAAAACGCAGAGAGATCGCCGTCTTGAACGGTTCGACCTCGGCGCCGACGAAAGCCAGCGTCGTGGAGTTGAGCGACACGGCGAACAGACCGAGGAACACCACGTACTTGATCGGCCACAACCGCTCGTGCAGGCCGAACGGAACGGCGATCTGTGGCACGCGGAACCGACGGGCCACCTCGTTGGTGAGTTCCTGCAATGCGCCGAACGGACACAGCCAGCCACAATAGACGCCACGGCCGTGAAACAACAAAGCGACGCCGGTGTAGGTCCAGAGAATGAAGATCAGCGGCTCGACGAGGAAGAATTCCCAGTTGAATTCGCTCATCAGCGCAT
>JALOTH010000064.1 GCA_025458035.1 Rhodospirillales bacterium | reverse complement strand
GGCTGCCCGATCTTGCGCCGCAGCCGATCGATCTCATCCATGCCCATAACCTGCACGGCGGCTTCTTCGATCTGCGCTGTCTTGGTGCCCTCAGCCGGCGTCTGCCGTTCGTCCTGACCTTGCATGACGAGTGGCTGTTCACGGGCCACTGCGCCTATACAGCTACATGCCAGCGCTGGCTGACCGGTTGCGGCGCCTGTCCCGACCTCGGCATCTATCCGGCGATCTCCCGTGACGGCACCGCGCGGAACTGGCGGATCAAGGCCGCGACCTATCGGCAAAGCCAGCTGTTCGTGGCGACGCCGTCGCGCTGGCTTATGGCGGAAGCGCAACGCTCGATGCTCGCCGCCGGCATTGCGGCCGCCCGCGTCATCCCCAATGGCGTTGACCTTGACCTGTTCAGGCCGCACGACCGACGGGCCGCCCGCCGCCGCCTCGGCCTCGCCGAGGATCGCCCGCTCCTGCTCGCGGTCGCCAACCGCATCCGCAGTAACCGCTTCAAGGACTGGGGAACCCTGCAGCGCGCGATGACGGAGATCGCCCGTCTGCGGCCAGACCACGAGATCCTGTTTATCGGCCTCGGCGATGAGGCACCCGACGAGAAGATCGGGCCGGTGACCATCCGCTTCGTGCCGTTCGAACCCGTTCCCGAGACGATCGCCCTGTATTATCAGGCGGCCGACCTCTACCTGCACGCGGCCAAGTCCGAAAACTTCCCAACGACGGTGCTCGAAGCGCTGGCCTGCGGTACCCCCGTCGTCGCCACCGCGGTTGGCGGCATCCCCGAGCAGATCGACGACCTTTCAAACGCGTCGGCCAGCGGCGTTGCCAATGGCGTCCTGTCGCCGCCCGGCGACGGAGCGGCGATGGCAGCGGCGGTGATCTCACTGCTGGCCGACCCGGCACTGCTGAAGAGCATGGGAGAGCACGCGCGCGCGGCGGCAACGGCGCGCTTCGGCGTCGAACGGATGGTCGCCGCGTACTTGGATTGGTACCGCGAGATTGCCGGCGAGAGGGTTCGCGCGCCGATCAGAAGCGGTAGTTGATGACGACGCCGCCGAAAAACTGGTGGATCGGTTTCGGATCGTCGGCCTTCGCGCCACCGGGCGTCTCATCCAGTTGCCGCGAAACGCCCGCCTGCGTGTGCACGACCCAACGGTTCGAAAGGCTGTAATCGATGCCAACCCCCAAGCCAATATCGCGGAATCCACCACTGCCGGCACCTTCGCTGCCGTTGCGGCTGAACTCCTTGCGGTCGCCGCCAGCCGCGTCGCCGGAATAGGTGGAGAAGACGCGGGCATTCAGCTGAACACCGCTGGTCAACGGTGTCTGATACTCAAGGCCCGGCTGCAGCAGAAGCCGCTCGTAGGCGTCGCGGGCGTCGGTGGCCACGTGCAGGTTGATCCCCACGGCCTCGCGATCGTCCTCGCCGACGCCGTACTGATACCCGAGGATGGTGCCGGAGTCCGCCGCCTCACCGAGCACGCGGTAGCCGCCGCCGGGATATCCGGCGCCTGCATCCGTGCCCTTGCTGGGACCGAACCCACCGGGACCAGCGGCGTTGCCATTTCCGATCGCAGGGAGCTGCAATCGCCACACCGGCCTTGTCTCGACATGCCACCCCGATGGCTTTGCCGCCGCCCCGACACTCGAGGTTTCGCGCTTCGCGGGTGTTTCACCCTCTGCGGCTCGCGCAGGAGCCATCGGTGTGCCAGCCAGCACAACCAGCGACACCACGATAGCGAACAGGGATGACAGTGTTGTCAGCACGCGGACGGTCCGATCAGAGCCTCGGGCCGGGAACCTGCCCCGTCCCTCTCAAGCGCTTTGATAAGATAAGCGATCTCGCCGTGCGCGTCCACGATTCGCCGTAGCGAATCGCCCATTCACACAACCGAGTGTTGCGGTTTGAACACGGCCAAGCGTCAATCGCTGATGATGGGCGGGCGGCGCCGATCAGACGCCCGGTTGCGGCATCGACAACAGCTCCTCGTCCGCGACGCAGCGATAGGTCGAGTAGCGAATGTCGATGGGGTTGAACTGTTCGGCATCATCCAGAATCGGCCGCCTCTGCGTGCGCGCACAGACGATCGCCGCCAATTCGGGAGCCGAGGGCCACGTCGTCACCACCGGAACACTACGAATGTAGAAGCGATCGGCGGTATAGTGAACGATGCGCGGCCCGTGCGCCACTTCCGCGCAGGCGGTCAGCGAGAGAGCCGCGATGAGGACAAGAGCAGGAACACTCGGCGTTTGCATGGCGCCACCTTAGCCGAGCGCACGGCCGCCCTCAACAGCGGTCGTCGCATCGCCGCGCTGCCGCCGGCCGGCGCCCGGGTCGCGACATCATCGTCCCAGCGTATGGGCGATGACCGCCGCCCTTCGACAGCCTTACGGCATCTTCACGGAGAACCCGCTTGCCATCGATCATCGCCCCGGACGATCTGCCCCGGCTGCTTCGCCCCGGGATGCGCGTATACGTCGGCGGGACTGCGGGCGAGTCCGAGGTGTTCGCGGAGGCGCTGGCGGCCACGCCGCAAGCGGCCGCCGGCGTCCGCTTCCTGGGCGTGTGGCTGCCCGGCCTGAACCGCATCGACTATGCCGGCTTGCACCCGCAAGCGCAGGCAACCGCCTTTTTCATCACGCGGCAAATGCACCGCTCGTTTGTGTCCGGGCGCATCGATTTTTTACCGATTGCCTATTCGGCGGCGTTTGCCTGCCTGCGCGACGACGCCGAGATCGACCTCGCGCTGTTGCAGGTCTCGCCGCCTGGCCGCGACGGCCGCTTCTCGCTGGGCATCGCCAATGATTTTGGCCCGGCGATCCTCGCCAAGGCGCGCCACATCGTTGCCCACATCAATCCCCGCATGCCGGCAACCCGCGGTGCCGCAACGCTCGCGCCTTCGGACGTGACCGCCATCATCGAACAGCCCGCCGGCCTGATCACCGACCGCGGCACACAGGATGGGTGCTGGGCGGCGATCGGTGCCCATGTTGCCGGCCTGATCCGGGATGGCGATACCCTGGAGGTCGGAATCGGCAATGTGCAGTCGGTATTCTCGGCGCTTGCCGGCGCGAAGCGGCTGCGCATCCATTCCGGCGCGATCAGCACCCCCTTGCTCCAACTCGCTGCCAGCCGTGCGCTCGATACCCGCGAAGGCGCCGTGGTCACCGGAATCGCCTACGGCAGCAGCGAGTTCCTGGAATTCGTCGGATCGGACCCGCGCGTGCGCTTCGCCAGCGTCGGCGAAACCCATGACCCGGCGCGCCTGCGGGCGATCCCCCGGCTGATCGCCATCAACTCGGTTATCGAGGTTGACCTGCTCGGACAGGCCAACGCGGAGATGGTCGACGGCCGTCAGGTGGGGGGCGTCGGCGGCCTCGTCGATTTCATGCGGGGCGCGCGTTCATCCGAAGGTGGCCTCGCGATCGTCGCCCTGCCCGCCACCACGGCCGACGGCGAGCGCTCGCGCATCGTCGATAGCCTCGCGCGGGGCACCGCTGTCAGTGTCGGCCGCGCCGACATGGACGTGGTTGTCACCGAATTCGGCACCGCGGATTTGCGCCGGCGCGCCGCCGATGCCCGCGCCGAAGCGCTCATCGCGATCGCTGCGCCTCAACATCGCGACAGCCTTGCCGCCGCCTGGCGCGACCGGCGCGGCTGCATGTAGACGCGCCCGTCGGCGGGTCCGCCCAGCCGCCGGCGGAAGGCGGCCGTTCAGCCATCGTTCAGTTGACGCGGCCGCGCAAGCGGTGGAGCAGGTCCTCAAGCTGGTCGCGGCCATCAGCGGCGGGGCGATCGGCCAAGAACCGTTCGAGGGTGGCGATGGCCCGTCGCAGGTTTCCCGACCGGCTTTGCAGCACTGCCAACTCCCAGGACAGTTCGCTGCGATCGGGAGCAAACAAGGTCATCGTCTCGATCACCTCGGTCGCGCGGGCCATGTTGCCGGCGGCGATCGCCCGCAGCTTGATGTTGTTTTGCAGGCGAATCAAAATATCCCGGTTACCGACGGCCGCGTAATGCTCGGGCGCGATTTCCGCCTCGGCTCCGTGCAAATCCTTCAATCTCTGGCGCAGCGCCGCCGCATCCATGGCGACGCCCCGGTGGAAGGGATCGATGATCAACCGTTGGCCCCGGCCAGACAGGCGTATCAGGAAATGTGAGGGGAAGTTCAGGCCGGCAATGTCGGCGCCGTATGACCTGCCGGCGTGGAGGTAGAGGATGGCGAGAGCCACCGGCAGTCCCTGGCGACGGTCGATAACATCGATCAGGTTGGCATTGCGGTGATCATCGTAGGATTCGCTGTCACCGTGATAGCTGTGCCGATGCGCCAGCAGCTCCGTCAGCATCGCGCGCTGGCGCTCCGCGCTGTCGCTGGCGTCGATCATGCCCGCGGCCTCTTCCGCCAGCCGCAGCAGGTGGCAGCGATAGGGCGCGAGGTCGACGGCGGGCCGCCCAACGGCGCCGAGAAGCAGTGCGGTTCCGGGGAGGTCGATGTCGGCATCGGCAAGGCCGCCAATGGCCCGCAGATGCTCGGTAATTTCATTCTCGGTCACGCGTGCCTCGTTCTCGTTGGCGCCCGTTTCCCGTCGCCTTCCGGCGGAGTGTGCCCGGCGGGGTAGCGGGGCGCAAGCCGGCGCCGAGACGGCTTGCGGTATTCCATCGCCGTGAGGTCACCGGTCACGCGGTGCCAACATGCGCATGGCAAAGCCGATGGCCCCGGTCACAATGCGCCGTGGCTTGACGATCGGCGCGAAGGCCGCCTGCTTGAGCAGGCCGCTGACGTGCACGGTTTCCCGGCCGACGGCGGCGAGGGCGCCGCGAGCAACGGCGCGCGGATCGCTGGCCCCCGGCAGGTTGCCGAGATCATAGCCGGCGCGCTCACCGAACGCCGTGCGCGTCGCACCGGGGCATAAGGCCAGGATATCCACGGGGGAGTCCCGCATCTCTTCGGCCAGCGCCTCGGCGAAGTGAAGGTCAAAGGTTTTACTCGCCGCGTAGGTCGCGAACATCGGCACCGGGGTGAAGGCGGCAGCGCTGGAAACGATGATGACGCCACAACGGCGGCCCCCGGCCTCGGCCCGCTGCATCATCGCCGGCAGCAGGCTGCGCGTGAGCACGACCACGGCAACCACGTTCACCATCACCGTCTCGCGTTCCCCGTCGGGATCATTCTCAAGAAAGCGGCCGAGCTTGCCGGCGCCGGCGTTGTTAATGAGCAGATCGGGGGCAAAATCCGCGGCCCGTGCGATCAGGCTGGCGCGGTCGCCTTCGTCGGCAAGGTCGGCGACGACCGTTTCCACGGCGCGTCCGCCGATGGCCAATTCGTCGCGGAGCGCCATCAACCGGCCTTCGTTGCGTCCCGTCAGCAGCAGTTGCGTGTCATCGGGCAACTCACGGGCGAACGCCTCGCCGATACCGCTGGTGGCGCCGGTGATCAACGCCCGCGAAAAGTCGCGCATGGTTGCACCTCGTTCCGAAAATCCGCCGCTTTCTGATACCGCTGAATACGCGGCGGAGGCCGCATGGATCGCTCCGGCGCCGCCGCCGTCAACACCTGATCATCCAAAAAAGTACCCTCGCCCATAAACCGGGGGATGACGCCGCGCTTGAACGTGACAATATCATGGCGATGCAACAGCCCCCATAAACAAGGAGCGCGTCCGATGCCGAACCCCATGCAAACCTTGATCGCGATCCAGATGCGCTTCTGGTATCAGTGGCTGGATACCATGCAGAACCTGTTTCACGCGGCCGGCGTCTGGGGGCAGGCGCCCGCTCAGCCAACAGTCAAGCCAGCACCGGTTGTCAGCCTCGTACCCCGCCGCGGCGGCTGCGTTGGACCCGCCGATCTCGAACGCTGATACGGCCGTTCTGGCAATGCGCTCGCGAGGCAGGGAACGGTCTCGCCAGCGCGTTGCGGCGCGCCTGCATCGCGATGACGCGCGAGGCTCCGTCAGAAGCGTTCGGAGCGGATTACCTCCACCTCCGACACGAACACCACGCCGTGGAAATCCTGCAACAGGGTGCCGAGGTCATCGATGATCGCGGGCGCCCGCTCGGGGGCAATGACGGCGATGATGACCACTTGCTGGCGGGCAACGGTCACGGGCGAGCGCTCCCACCAGCCGCTCGATCCCCGTCCCGTCGCCGCCGACAGCACCGTGTAGCCCGTTGCGCCGTGGCGATCGAGCAGCTCGGTGACCAGATGGCTCGCCGGCTGCTCGATGATCACTTCGATCTTCTTTTTCGTGTGCATCACGCCGTTCGCACCGTTGCGTTTCATGGAAAGCCCAAGGCTTGCGCCGCCGCGAAGTATAGCGGAATGCCGACCAGGATATTGAACGGAAAGGTGATCGCCAGCGACAGCGTCAGGTAGACGGCGGCGTTCGCCCGTGGCAGGGCGATTCGCATCGCCGCCGGCACCGCGATATAGGACGCGCTCGCCGCCAGCACCGCCAACATGGTGGCACTGCCGAGATCGAGGCCAACCACCAGGGCTGCCGCCAGCCCCAGCGCCGCGCCGATGAGCGGCATATACAGGGCAAAGCCAATGACCGGCAGCGTCAACTGACCCCTCGTGGCGGCAAACTGGCGCGAGGCGATGAGGCCCATGTCGAGCAGGAACAGGCAAAGGACACCGGCAAACGGCGCTCCAATGAACGGTTCGATACGCGCCAATCCGGGCTTGCCGGTGATCCAGCCGATGACGAACGCACCGACGAGCACGACGACGCTACCGTTCAGGAAGATCTCCCGCAGCAAGTGGCCGCGACCGAGGTTGGCGGTCCGGGCGCCGCTGTCCCGTGGCGCGCTGTCCGCGAAGCGATGGGCGAGCGCCAAGCCGACGACGATCGCCGGTGTCTCCATGACGGCGACGACGGCGACCATGAACTGTTGATAGGCAATGCCGACGATGTCGAGGAAGCCCACCGCAGTGACAAAGGTGACGACGCTGACCGACCCGTAGTGCGCGGCAACGGCGGCAGCGGTCATCCCATCCAGTCGCGACGTGCGCCGCAGCAGGAAGAAGCCGATCACGGGGATTGCCGCGCTGAGAATCAGGCCAGCAACGAGCGAACCGACAAGCACGGCCGTCTCGCCGCCGGCGCCCATTGATGCGCCCCCCTTGAAGCCGATCGCCAGCATCAGGTACAGGGACAGGGCCTTGCCGATCTGTTCCGGTATGGTCAAGTCGGATCGGGCAAGCCCGGCGGCGAAGCCAAGGGCGAAGAACAGCGTCATCGGGGCGAGAAGGTTGTTCAACGCCAGTTGGCTGATGTCGGCCATCGAGAGGTCCTGAAGCGATAGAGTTTATGCCGCAACTGCGAGATAAGCATATTGCGGCGCGGCGGCAAAGACGAGTCCGGGCTTGCCACGGATTTCCCGGCGATTACAGTGCGCCGCGAAGCGCCAGTGGATGCCGAGGCGACGCGAAAGAGCTTCAACGAAATGTCCGAAATGATTGTCCTCGATCGCTTGACCAAGCGCTTTGGTGCGCTGACCGCTGTCGACGCGGTGACGATGCGTGTCGCCAAGGGCGAGGTGCTCGGTTTCCTTGGACCCAACGGCGCCGGCAAGACGACGACGATGCGGATGATCGCCGGCTTCTTCGAGCCGACCAGCGGCAGCGCCGCGGTCTGCGGCTTCGATGTCGTGCACGCGCCGATCGAGGTGAAGCGCCGTATCGGCTATCTCCCCGAAGGCGCCCCCCTCTACGGCGATATGCGCTGTGACGCGTTCCTCGAGTTTGCCGCCAGCATCCGCGGCTTTTCCGGCGCCGAACGGCGGCGGCGCATCGATCGCGTTGTCGAGATGGTTGAACTTGGCGAGGTGCTCGCACGCTCCATCGAGACGCTGTCGAAGGGCTTCAAACGCCGCGTCGCCCTGGCGCAGGCGCTGCTCCACGATCCCGACGTGTTGATCCTCGACGAACCGACGGACGGGCTCGATCCCAACCAGAAATTCCATGTGCGGGAGATGATCAAGGCGATGGCGCCAACCAAAGCAATCGTCGTTTCAACCCACATCCTTGAAGAAGTCGAAGCCGTCTGCACACGGGCGGCGATCATCGCCCGCGGCCGACTGGTGGCGGACGGCACCGCCGACAGCCTGCTGGCACGCTTGCCGCACCATAACCACATCGTCGTCGGCGTGCCGCAAGCGGAGGCACCGCAAGCCGCCGCCCTCCTTCGCACCCTTGCCGCCGAGGATGTCGCCGCCGCCGGTGGCGATGTCGACGGGGTGGCGACCTTCAGCATCGCCGTTGACGCCATCGACGGCGGCCTGCCGGCGGTCGCGCACCACTTGAAGGCGAGCGGGGTCACCATCGAGCGGCTGTACCTGGAGCGTGGCCGCCTCGACGATGTATTTCGCAACCTGACCCTTGGCGCCGACGGCGAGGCACGGCCGTGAGACGGATCGGCGCCGTCGCGCTGCGCGAGTTGCGAAGCTACTTCTCGACGCCCGTCGCCTATGTTTTCATTGTCATTTTCGTCGCCATGTCCAGCGCCCTCACGTTCTATGTCGGCGGTTTTCTGCAACGCCGGGAGGCAACGCTGGAGCCCTTTTTCATGTTTCATCCGTGGCTGTACCTGCTGCTCATTCCCGCCGTGTCGATGCGGCTCTGGGCGGAGGAGCGGAAAACCGGCACCATCGAGCTGCTGCTGACGGCGCCGTTGACGACGGCGGAGGCGGTTGTTGGCAAGTTCCTCGCCGCCTTCGCGTTCGTGGCGGTCGCCCTTGCGGCGACGCTGCCGATGTGGGTGACCGTGAACATCCTCGGCAGCCCCGACAACGGCGTTATTGCCGGCAGCTATGCCGGCAGTCTGCTGATGGCGGGCGCGTTTCTCGCCATCGGCTCGTGCATGTCGGCGCTGACGCGCAACCAGGTCATCGCCTTCATCCTCGCCGCGACCGTCTGTTTCCTGTTCACGATGAGCGGTCTTGATCTGGTGCTCGACGCAGTTCGCGCCGTTTTTCCCCCCGTCTTCGCCGACGTCGTCGCTTCGCTCAGCTTCCTGTCCCACTTCGGCTCGATCACCAAGGGGGTGATCGAGTTGCGGGATGGCGTGTTTTTCCTCTCGATGATCGTCTTCTGGCTGTTCGCGACCACCGTCGCCGTGGATCTGGGTAAGGCGCGATGAGCAAAGAACACGCCGCCAACGGCCGGGCAGTGGCACCCATGGAATGGCTGCGGCGCCACGAGGGCAGCGGCCTCGCTGTTGCCGGCCTCGTGCTGGCGGCCATCCTGTTCGTTGCCGTCAACATGTTCGTTGACCGCAACCTGCGCGGCATTCAACTGGACTTGACCGAAGGCAGAGCCTTCACCTTCGCCGAAGGGACCCGCCGCGTCCTGAAATCCCTCGACGAGCCCATCGAACTGACCTTGTACTATTCGCCCGCCCTGGGCGAGGCGGCACCCCGCTATGCCGCCTATCACGATCGCGTTCGCGAATTGCTCCGCCAGTACGTTGCCGTTTCGGGCGGCAAGGTGCGCCTGAAGCTGATCAATCCCGAGCCGTTTTCCGACGCCGAGGATCAAGCCGTCGCCGAAGGATTGCAGGGCGTGCCGGTGACGGCCGCTGGCGATATGGGCTACTTTGGCCTCGTCGCTGTCAATGCCCTCGACGGTCGCCAGGTCATCCCGTTCTTCAACGTGGAACGGGAACAGTTTGTGGAATACGACCTGACAAAGCTGGTGCAGGGGCTCGCCTACCCCGATCTGCCGCGCCTTGCCGTCCTCTCCGCGCTGCCGTTCGATCAGGCCACCGGCATGCCGCCGGGGATGGGCGGCGGCGGTCCGCGGCCGACGCTGCTTGAGCAGCTGAACGAATTCTTCATGGTCGAGGAGCTGGACCCGACACTGGCGGCAATCCCGGAAGACCTCCGGCTGCTGCTCATCATCGACCCGTCGCGCCTGCCGCCGGACATGCTGCATGCCGTTGATCGGTTCGTGCATCGCGGTGGGCGCGCCTTGGTGCTGCTCGATCCGGTCATCGAAAGCTTGCCGGCGCCGCCGGCGGACGGCGCATCGCTCACCGATCTTGACACCCTGCTGCGGGCCTGGGGCATCACCATGGCGCCGGATCAGGTGGCAGGGGATCTGGATGCGGCGCGCCGCGTCAACGCCGGCGGCCGGCCGGGAAATGTCGGTGATTTCGTGGCGTGGCTGTCGCTCGCCGCTCACGCCTTCGATGCGGGCGATCCGACCCTGGCGAACGTCGAGCGCATCAACCTGGCCACCGCCGGCGTCCTCGACGTGCTGCCCGACGCCACCACGACGATCCAGCCGCTGATGCAGACAGGTCCGCGCTCGATGGCCATCGATGCGGCACGCGTTCGCTACCTCCCCGACATCGCCCAGCTGCTGCGAGAATTCCGGCCGCAGGGACGGCCGATGATGCTGGCGGCACGCATCACCGGCGATGCACTGCCGGCCTTCCCCGATCCTGGCCAGGCGCCGGTAGCGAAACCGATCGAAGTGATCGTGCTTGCCGATGTCGACATGATATTCGACCGGTTCTGGGTATCGAGTGCCGACTTCTTCGGCCAACAGGTGGTCATTCCCACCGCCAACAACGCCGATTTCATCATCAATGCGCTGGAGAACCTCAGCGGTGGCGAGGCCCTCGCCGGCCTGCGCGGACGCGGCAGTTCCTATCGGCCGTTTACGCTCATCGAAAGTCTGCGCCGCGATGCCGAAATGGTGTATCGCGCCAAGGAACAGGACCTTCAGGCGCAGCTCAAATCCCTGCAACAGCAGCTGCGTGAGGCGGAACGCGGGCAGGGTGACGCGGGTACGGAACTGAGGCTCAGCGCCGAACAGCGCGCCGCCATCGAGCGGTTTCGCGGCGACATCCTCTCCGTCCGCCGCGAACTGAGGGATGTCCAGCGGGCGTTGCGCAGCGACATCGAGAAGGTTGAGAACTGGGTCAAGGTTTTCAATATCGCGGCCGTGCCCGCCGCGCTGGCGATCCTCGCGGCGGTTGTCTGGATCGCCAAACGCTGGCGGCGAACGCATGCCGGTTCCGGCAGCGGCCACCCGGGAGCGGCACGATGAAGGCACGGACGTTTGTCGCGCTCGCGGTCGTGACCTTGCTCGCGGTCATCGCCGTCGCCGCCGTGCGCCCACCGCTGCCGGGGGCCGTCTCCGGCGTCGGCGAAAAGCTCTTCGCCGATCTGCCGAACCGGATCGAGGACGCGTCGACGATCGTCGTGCGATCGCCGGCCGGAACGGTCACGCTCGAACGGGGTGAGCAGGCTTGGCTCATTCGCGAACGCGGCGGCTATCCGGCTTCGTTCGAGAAGGTCCGCGATGCGGTGATCGCCCTGCTCGAACTGGAACGCACGGAACCAAAAACCGGTCGCGCCGAGGGCTACGCACGGCTCGGTCTGAGCGATAGCGGCGATGCGGAGGCAGCGGGCCGCGAGATCGCAATCCTCGATGCCAGCGGCAGGACACTCGCCCGGGTGATTGTCGGCAAGACCGTTCACGCCGCCGGTGGCGACACCAGCCAGTTCGTTCGGGTGCCCGGTGAAGAGCGGGCATGGCTGGCCCGCGGCCGCATCGATGCCGGAGCGCAGCCCCGCGACTGGATCGATCGCCGCCTACTCGACATCCCCAGTGGCGAGATCAGCCGGCTGCACGTCGTCCGCCGCGACGGAACGACGCTGACGGTGGTCCGCGACGGCGCCGACTCGCCGCAACTTACGCTGCAGGAGGTGCCGAAGGGAGCACGCGTGAAGCGGCCGGAGGCGCTGCAATCGATGATCGGCGTATTTTCGCCCCTCGACATCGAAGACGTTGCGGAGGCAGCGGCCATCGCCGCCGCAGCACAGCCGGTGCGCCTTGAAGTGACGAGGTTCGGCGGCGAGACCGTTACCGCGAACGTCAACGAGTGGAACGGCGAATACTGGCTGACATTCGCCGCTTCCGCGGCGGCCGGTGGCGGTCCCGCCCCTTTCGAGAACGCTCGGCAGCGGCTGGCGAAATGGGCGTTTCAGGTGCCGGCGTGGAAAATCGAACCGCTGCTCAAGCCCATCGGCGATCTGATCGAAACAGCCGCCGACACCGGACCGCGGTCGCGCTGAGCCGTCCTGTTTCGGCGCCCCGGCATCGCCATCGGCGCACCCAGCCAGCACCGCCGAGGCCGGGGTAAAATCGTACCTTGCGCAACCCGCGTCACCGCCGCTTAGTATGCGGCGGCGGAGCCGTCCGGGAGCGGCGGGATTTTCGGGGAGGAGCGAGCATGACTGCACCCATGGTCTATGGGCCGGCCTACAGCACCTATGTGCGCACCGTGTTCATGACGCTTCAGGAAAAGGGAACGGCCTACAAGCACATCGACGTCGACATCATGAAGGGCGAGAACCGGACGCCGGACTACCTGCGCCGCCAGCCGTTCGGCAAGGTTCCCGCCTTCGAGCACGACGGCTTTGCGATCTACGAGACGGGCGCCATCGTGCGCTACATCGATGAGGCGTTCAGCGGTCCGGCGCTGCAGCCGGCGGACGCGAAGATCAGGGCGCGGATGAACCAGGCCATCAGCGTCATCGACAACTATGCGTACGGCGCCATCATCGGCCATATCGTCATGCAGCGGCTGATCGCGCCGCTCCTCGGCGCATCCCCCGACGAGACGGTGATCAGCGAGGGGCTGCCGCTGGCGGAGCAGGCGCTGACCGCGTTGCAGGATCTGCTCGGCACGCGAACACGCCTGGCCGGCGATGAGTTGACGCTTGCCGATCTTTATCTGGTGCCCGTGTACGAGTATTTCGCGATGACACCGGAGGGCACGGCGACGCTGCCGAAGTTTCCCGCCATTCGGGAGTGGTGGCGCAGCCTGGAAACGCGTGACAGCGTCGTCAGCACCCGTCCGAAGGTCGGCTGATCCGAAGGCGCATGCCGCCGATGGCAACCGTCCGCTCTAGCCCGGCTCGCCGGCCGCGAGCCCGTCGGCAAGCTTGTGGCGGGTCAGCAACGCGTCCATCGCCGCCGGTACCGGCGCGACCGCCGCCACCGGCGGTCGGTTTTCATACAGCGGCACGGTAACGGCGCGGGCATGCAGCATCATCGCTGGCATCGCCACCGACAGTGCCGGCGACGAGCCGTAAACGGGATCGCCGATGACCGGACAGCCGAGGGACTGCAGGTGCACCCGAACCTGATGAGTCCGGCCGGTGCGTGGCCGGACCTCGATCAGGCTGACGCCGTCGCCGGCGGCGAGCCGACGATAGGCCGAGACGGCCGGGCGGCCCGCAGGGTCCACCACCATCCGCCAGCCGCTGCCGCGGACGAGCTTTTGCAGCGGCGCGTCGATGACGCCGGCCGCGGCGGCGGGCTCGCCTTCGGTGATCGCCCAGTAGACCTTTTCCACGAGGCCAGCGGCGAACAGCCGGTTCAGGCGAACGAGGGCCCGGCGATGACGGCCGAGGACGAGGCAGCCGCTGGTATCTCGATCGAGCCGGTGCGCCAACTGCGGAGGCCGGGGCAGCCCGAAGCACAATGACGGAAACAGCAATTCGAGATGGGGTCCGCCGCCCGGCCCGGCGTGGACGGGCAGGCCCGCCGGCTTGTCGATGATGAGCATCAGCGCGTCCCGATAGAGCAGGCGCGAGGCGAGATCGATACCGGCAAGCGCCGGCGGCAGCGGCAAGACCACCGCCGGCGGGTGTTGGCGGCGCGCTGTCCCGCCATCGCGGGGGCGGCGCGGAGCCTTGCGGCCAGCGGATCGTGGCATGGCGCAGGGCGCCTGCGGATGCCGGCGCTCAGCTGCGCAAGGACTGAAGGAACCGGGTGAAGGTGGTGATGTCGAGGCAATCGACGATGCCGGGATTGGCCGCCTCGAATTGCGCCCATGCGGCCTGATTGAACTCATAGCCGGACAGGCGACCGTCACGGTCGAGATCGGCATCGATGAACACCTCAATGCTGAGCGAGGGAACCTCGCCCGGCGTCAAATGCTCGTCGCCGCGCAAGCCACCCGCCGTCGGCTCAGCCGCTCCCTCCGTGTCCAGTGCGTAGAAGATCGCCATGATGCGGCGCCGCCACTCGGAGCGGTCGATGCAGCCGTTGTCATCGACGTCGAAAACGATGAAGAAGTCTTCCGGCGTTCGTGCCTGCGCCGGCGTGATGCGCAGCCCGGTCAGGTTGGGCGTCGCCGCGGGATCGGCGGACGGCAGCGGCGGTTGCTGCGAAACCGCTGGCGGCGCCGACCAGGCCAGCACCAACAGGGCCACGGCGGTGGATCGGAGAAACGGCGACGAACGTCTCGACATCGACATCACCTCGCATTGCGCTATATCAGCGGCAGCGTTACGGACCAAGAAAGGACACGGAATTCCCGCGGGCACAAGGCGGTTGCGCTTGACCCGCGACGCTGCCAGCCATATCCCCATCCCTTCAATGTGATTGACGAGTGCCGCCGCCACGTGACGGGCGACCGCCGCCAGTGAGAGCCATGGCCGATCAACGATCCTTCAAGAACGTATCCCCCGCTGTCTGGGAGCGAATCAAGGAAGTCGGTCGCAAGGCCTACGGCACGCGTTTCGATCCCCCCGATGGCGATCGCGGCACCGCCCGGACGATGACGCCGGTGGGTTTGCTCGAACTGGATTTTGCCCTCGATCGGGAGACCTGTTCGATCACCTACACGGTGCGGCGTAAGCCGGCGTTCCTGTTGACCCAGCCGCTCTGGCGCGGGCTGGAAGACACGATCAACAGTTGCCGGCGTGAGGTCGAGAACGTCTGAGGCATTGCGGTACGCCACGCTCGTGGAAAACGTGGCGTACCCAAGCCGTTTTCATCAGCTGCCCTGACGGATGGCTTCGAACTCAAGAATGATCTCGACATCATCGCCCACCAGATCCCCGGCCAAGGCGTAGGTCATGCCGAATTCGCTGCGCTTGATGGTGGTGCGGGCGGAAATCCCGATCGCCTCGTGCTTGTCGCCGAACGGATAGGCGCCGCTGCGGTTCCAGGTCACGTTCAGCGTCACCGGCCGTGTCACCCCGCGGAGCGTCAGGTCACCGGTGACCGTTCCGGTGCGTGGTCCCGTTGGCGCCGCCGAGGTGCCGCGGAAGGTGATCTCCGGAAACTTTTCGGCGTATAGGAAATCAGCGTTGCGCAAATGATCATCTCGCGCCGCGTGATTGGTAAACACGCTGGCAGCGTTGATGACGACGTCGATCTCGCTGACAGCGGGCTTGTCCGCGTCAAACACGAACGATCCTTTCGCCTCCTTGAAGATGCCGAGAGTTTTTGCGAAGCCGATGTGCATCACCATGAAACCGATGGAAAGATGGCTGGGATCGAGGGTGTATCGCTGCGGCGCCGCGGTGGCCGCGGATGAGCCGATGCTGATGGCGAACAGCAGGGTGAGGATCGTCGCGGCGAAGCGCCGCCGGGTCTGCCGAAGCCAAATTCGCATGATGGTCGTCTCCTCAGTGGACGGACGGATGTGCATATCATGGGCAGGTCGCGGCAGCCTTGCCAGTCGGAACGCATGCGACCGTGATGGCTGAACGTTGCGCCACCGCGTTGTGGGTCGTCGCGCGGGAGCGCTGCGAACTGCGAAGCGAAGCGTTGCCGGCGCCCGCCGACGACGAGGTGCTGATCGAAACCCTGTTCAGCGCCATCAGTCGCGGCACCGAACGGCTGGTTTTCCAGGGCCGAGTGCCGGAAAGCGAGCACGTGCGCATGCGCTGCCCGTTCCAGGGGGGCCGCTTTCCGTTCCCCGTCAAATACGGCTATGCCAGCGTCGGCCGCGTCGTCAGCGGGCCGGCCGCCCTGCGGCAGCGCACCGTCTTTGTCCTGCATCCCCATCAGGACCGCTACGTCGTTCCGGCCAGCGCCGCCATTGCGCTGCCCGGAACGCTGCCGGCCGGCCGGGCCATCCTCGCCGCCAACATGGAAACCGCGCTCAACGGCGTTTGGGACGCAGAGATCAGCGCCGGCATGCGGGTTTGCGTCGTTGGCGCCGGCGTCGTCGGCCTGCTGCTCGCCCACCTCGTTCAACGGTTGCCGGGCAGCGAACTCGTCGTCGTCGAT
>JALOTH010000063.1 GCA_025458035.1 Rhodospirillales bacterium | reverse complement strand
CATCGTCCGCATGGACGTGCCGCGCGGCCACACCATGGACCTCTACTGCCATGCGCAGTCGGTGAAGATCCAGGGCATCGGCGATCCGTTGAGCCTGCTCGAAGGCGCCGTGACCAACTAAGACGCAAGGACAGTTACTGCCTTAAGGGGGCCGGTTCGCCGGCCCTTTTTTTGGCATCGCCGCGCCGCCACCGTCACGGCGGTGGCAGAATCAGAATGGCGCGGATGTCATTGACGTTGGTACGGGTGGGCCCGGTGACGATGAGATCGCCGAGCGCGGCGAAATAGGGGTAGCTGTCGTTATCGGCGAGATGCGAGCCG
The DNA here is from genome assembly GCA_025458035.1 of Rhodospirillales bacterium. Taxonomy (GTDB): domain Bacteria; phylum Pseudomonadota; class Alphaproteobacteria; order Rhodospirillales; family Defluviicoccaceae; genus Defluviicoccus. Next base: position 15,806 of record JALOTH010000063.1, on the reverse strand, counting down.
GCATCGAGGCCGAGGGCATAGCCCCGGCTGAGGGTGTCGGGGCCGACCACCGCTCCCGCCGCATCCTCGACGCCGTCGATGCCGTCGCTGTCGCCGGCCAGCGCGAAGATCTGCGGCGCGCCGCCGAGCGCCAGCGCCAACGCCAGGGCGTACTCGGTATTGCGCCCGCCGCGCCCGCCACCGCGCACCGTCACCGTCGTTTCGCCACCCGAAAGCAGCACCGCCGGCGGTCGCAGAGGACCCTCGCCATGGGCGATGGCGAGCGCCAACGCCGCATGCGCCGCCGCAACCTCGCGGCTTTCGCCCTCGATGGCATCGCCAAGGATGAGCGGCGTCAGGCCGCAGGCGCGGGCGCGCGCCGCCGCCGCGTCGAGGGCATCGCGGGCGGCGGCGATGATGACTGTGCGCGCCGTGTCCAATCGCGGATCGCCGGGCTTCGGCGTCTCATCGCCGGCACTCGCCAAATGACGTGCCACGGCTGCCGGCGGCGCGATGTGCCAGCGTGCGAGGACGGCCAGCGCATCCGCAATCGTCGTCGGATCGGCAACGGTCGGGCCCGAGCCGATCACCGCCGGATCGTCGCCGGGGACGTCGGAGACAGCAAGGGTGACGACCGCGGCGGGGGAGGCGGCGACGGCGAGGCGCCCGCCCTTGATCGCCGACAGATGCTTGCGCAGGCAATTGATGTCGGCGATTGGGGCGCCCGAGCGCAGCAGCGCCGTCGTCACCGCCTGCTTGTCGGCGAGCGTCAGCCCCGTCGCCGGCAGCGCCAGCAGCGCCGATGCCCCGCCCGAGATCAGACAGATCAGGAGATCATCGGCGGCGAGGGCGCGTGCCTCGGTGATGATGCGATGGGCGGCGGCCTCGCCGAGCCGATCGGGGTTGGGATGACCGGCTTCGATGACCTCGATGCGCTCGGTCGGCACGCCGTGGCCGTAGCGGGTGACGACGATGCCACGGAGTGGCAGCGGCCAGTGCATCTCGATCGTACGGGCCATCGCTGCTGCGGCCTTGCCGGCGCCGACGACCCGTGTTCGTCCGGCGGGCGGCGGCGGCAGTGCGGCGATCAATCTCTCTTCAGCACGCGCGGCGTTGACCGCGGCATCGAACAGCGAGCGCAGCAACCGGCGCGGCTCCATCATCGCTGGCGCCGAGCCTGCCCCGCGACCGGTCAGTCCCGCGGTTGTGGGACGATGCGAAGATACGGTTTCGGCGCTTTCCAGCCGCCGGGGAAGCGCTGCCGTGCCTCGTCGTCGGACACCGACGGAACGATGATGACGTCCTCCCCGCGCTGCCAGTTGACCGGCGTGGCGACCTTGTGTTTGGCGGTCAGTTGCACCGAGTCGAGCAGCCGCAGGATTTCATCAAAGTTTCGTCCGGTGCTCATCGGGTAGGAGATCATCGCCTTGATCAGTTTGTCCGGGCCGATGACGTAGACGGTGCGCACCGTCAGATTGTCGGTGGCGGTGCGCCCGGCGGCGCTGTCGCCGGCGTCCTCGGGGAGCATGTCATAGAGTTTTGCCACCTTCAGGTCCGCATCGCCGATCAACGGATAGTTGGGTGCCGTTCCCGTCGCATCGGCGATGTCCTTTGACCAGCGGGTATGGTCGGCAACCGGGTCGACGCTGAGGCCGATGATTTTGCAGTTGCGGGCTTCGAACTCGGGCTTCAGCCGCGCCATGTAGCCAAGCTCGGTGGTGCACACCGGTGTGAAGTCCTTGGGGTGGGAAAACAGCACGCACCATCCGTCGCCGATCCACTGATGCAAGCGGATCCGGCCCTCCGTGGTGTCGGCTTCGAAGTCAGGGGCCTTACTTCCGATACGAAGCATGGAATCACCTCCGTTTTGTGTGTTTTTCGCCGTAATCAGTTCCCGGATGGGAGAATCATAGGCGACTACACAAGACTTGGAAAGCCATCGGTCCACGGGTCAACGGTCGACGGCAGATCACCCTTGCTTGGTTCGTCCGGCCAGTTCGGTCAGCGTCGGACACCATTGATCATCGGTAACGGCGGCGACCTCGTGGGCACGGTCACTACGCAACAGCATTTCGGCGAACTCCGGAAAGTCGTGCACGATCTGCCGTTGATGATCCTTAAGCGCGGCGGTGAGGGCGCCGCCGCGCGCGAGCATCCGGTCGGCGAACCCGATCATCAACGCATTGGGCCAGCTTTTCGGGCGGATGCGCGACAGTTCGGCGAAAATGAGATGTTCCCGGCCGGCATTCCGGCGCGCCATGAGGATGGCGGCGGCCGCTGTCGAACGTGAAATGCCGGCGTGACAGTGGATCAGGACGTGCGTCACCGCCGCGGTCTCCAGCCGATTTCCCAAGGCGAGGATCACGCTGACATCCTGCTCGGCGGGGGCTTGCGCTCCCGGCTTTGCCTCGACGATGTCTTCGAAGCGAAGGAGCAGTCGGTCATGCGGCGCATAATCGGCGAACGCTGGCGGATCCGGCCATTGCGGATCGAGGATCGAGACGACATGGCTGGCCTTTAGCCGACGATGATCAGCCAGTTCGTTCAGCCCGCAGATGGTCACGGGATAGGGGAGCAACGGAAACGAGGCCATACCCATTGCCAGTTTGTCAGCGCGAATCGATGGGTGTCGAGGTAGCGCGGGCCGTTGCCGCTGTCACATGACAAGCTGAAGTCGGCGTCTGCCTTCGCCGATCAGACCAGCCCAACCCAATTGCGATACATCGTCTGTGCGCAGGTGCTGAGCCGATCGAGGCTCGCCGCCGTGCTCGCCGCCAACCGGTCCTGACCATCAGCGCCGAGGGCGGTTGTCAGGGCAGCGCGGTAGGCGTCCACGCAGCCCCATTCGGGCACGGTCTGTGCGGTCACCTCAACGTGAAACTGCAGCCCGTAGGCAGCCCGGTTCACGCGGAAAGCCTGGACGAGGCAGAATTCGTTGGTGGCGAGGAGGCGCGCGCCGGGCGGCAAGGCGGTAACCGCCGATCCGTGCCATTGCAGGCAGGTGAGCGGCGACGGCAATCCGGCAAACAGCGGATCGGTCGCCGCGTCGGCGGTCAGGGTCACCGTACCGATGCCCACTTCGGGTTGCGCCATCGCTTCGACCCGGCCGCCGACAGCGTCGGCGAGAAGCTGATGACCGAGGCAAATGCCGAGCAGTGGCCGATCCAAGCGATGCACCCAGTCGCGGATGGCCGCCTTCTCCGCCTTGAGCCAAGGGTGAATGTCCTCTTCCCAGACATCCATCGGGCCACCCATGATCAGCAGGGCGTCGTATCCGTCGAGCGGCGGGATCGGCTCGCCGGCATCCAGTTCCACCGTGTCCCAGACAGCGCCATCAGCGGCCATGCAATCCCGGAGGCTGCCCGGGTGTTCGACGGCGATATGCTGAAAGACGAGGACGCGCACGTTAAGGCGCGCCCATGCCGGTTCCGAGGGCGATCCATCCCGGCGATGACGTCATAACGCGGTGCCGCCGACGGTGATGTTGTCGATGCGCAACGTGGGCTGGCCGACCCCGACCGGAACGCTCTGGCCATCCTTGCCGCAGGTGCCGATACCGGGATCGAGACGCATGTCGTTGCCGATCATCGACACTCTTCGCAGCACATCGGGCCCGTTGCCGATCAGCGTCGCCCCCTTCACCGGGGCGCCAATGCGCCCGCTCTCGATGCGGTAGGCTTCGGTGCAGGAGAACACGAACTTCCCCGAGGTAATGTCGACTTGGCCACCGCCGAAGGCGACCGCATACAGGCCCAAGGGAACCGAGGCGATGATGTCTTCCGGGTCGTGCGATCCCGCCAGCATGTAGGTATTGGTCATCCGGGGCATCGGCCGGTGGGCGAAGCTCTCGCGCCGGCCGTTGCCGGTGGGCTGCGCGCCCATCAGACGGGCGTTCATCCGATCCTGCATGAACCCCTTCAGGATGCCGTCCTCGATCAGTACCGTGGACGCTGACGGCGTGCCTTCATCGTCGACGGAGAGCGAGCCGCGGCGGTCGGGGATCGTGCCATCGTCGATGACGGTAACGCCCGATGTGGCGACCCGTTCGCCGACGAGGCCGGCGAAAGCCGATACCTTCTTGCGGTTGAAATCCCCTTCAAGACCGTGACCGACCGCCTCATGCAGCAGAATGCCCGGCCAGCCGGGACCAAGGACGACGGTCATCTCGCCAGCTGGCGCCGGTTGCGAGTCGAGGTTGACCAGTGCCTGCCGCAGCGCCTCATCGACGGCGCCCCGCCATGTTTCCGGCTTCAGCACGAAGCCGAGTCCAGTCCGCCCGCCAAGGCCATAGCTTCCACTTTCCTGCCGGCCGTTGGCGCCGACCATGATCGACACGTTGAGGCGGACGAGGGGGCGGATATCGGTGGCGACTTCGCCGCCGACGCGCAGGATGGTGACCGTTTGCCAATCGGCGGCGAGGGATACGATCACCTGCGTCACTCGCGGATCGCGGCGGCGGGCGTAGCTGTCGATGGCGAACAGGGTATCGACCTTTGTCGCAAAGTCGGCGGACGCGATCGGGCTGTCGCTGCCGTAGAGGGGTCGGTTATGACCGGCCCGCGACACGGCGACGGTGCCGCCGGCGCCATCACCGAGGCTGCGCACCGCGCTTGCGGCTCGCCGCAGTGCGTCCTCGTCGAGTTCCGAGCCGTGAGCGTAGCCGGTTGCCTCGCCGACCACCCGGCGCAAGCCGAACCCGCGCGACGCATCGAAGCTGGCGGTCTTCAAGCGGCCGTCATCGACAACGAAACCTTCGGTTTCCCGCTGCTCGATGAACAATTCGCCATCGTCGGCGCCGGTCAGCGCATCGTCGATCAGGCGGTGCAATCGTTTTGGGTCGAGGCCGGCGTCGGTGAGATGGCTGTCCATGGGCGGATGTCTTCGTTGTGGTGATGGTTGCGGTGGCAGGCGGCCCCGTCCGGCTACTGACATAGGCGCCAACGCCGGCGCCGTCGAGATCATGACGGAGTCACGACCGATTCTCTGCGGCGTTTCGTCAGATCAACACGCCTTGATCCGGATTGCCGCCCCGCTTCGATGGCTTTAGGCGGCCACGTGCCGGTTTGTCGCCAGGATCGACGATGGCGGCAACCTCGCCGTCGGCGAAGGTGACGGCGAATGCCTGCCCCGGGGCCAGCGTCGTCGCGCTGGTCACCAGCCTGTCTGCGCTATCGTGAACGAGGGCAAATCCCCGTTCGAGGACGCGTTGATAAGAGCCCGCATCAAGGCGGGCGTGCAGATGATCAAGGCAGGTGCGACGGCCGGCGAGGCATCGGTGAATCTCCCGCTCCAACCCCCGGTGTTCCGCGGCAAGCCGTTCGCGGCTGCGCGCGATGCGTGCCAGGGGCGGTACCAGCGTGGCCGTGAGGCGGCCGAGGGCGTTGCGCCGTCGCTCGGTGGCGAGGCGAAGCGCCTTGTCCAAGCGGTCGCTCCAGTCATCGAGCCGCTGGCGCGCGGCGTTCACGATATCGCTGGGCCGCGGCAGACCGCGCCCTGCGACTGCCAGCCGTACGCGCGAGTCCGCGAGGCGGCGGTTGATGCCGGCTGCCGACCGCGCCGCCGTATCGAGAAGCCGCGCCGACAGTTCTGCGCGCACCGGGACGGCCATTTCGGCGGCTGCCGTCGGTGTCGGGGCGCGAATGTCGGCGGCGTGGTCGATGAGCGTCGTATCGGTCTCGTGGCCGATCGCCGAAATGACCGGAATGCGCGAGGCGGCCACCGCGCGAACGACGATCTCCTCATTGAAGGCCCACAAGTCCTCGAGGCTGCCGCCGCCGCGCGCAACAATTACGACACTGGGGCGGGGCACGGGACCATCCGCGGCAAGGCCATTGAAGCCGGCGATGGCCTGCGCCACCTGCGCAGCGGCCTCGGCCCCTTGCACCAACACCGGCCAGACGATGACATGGCGGGGACAGCGGTCGGCGATCCGGTGCAGGATGTCCGAGATCACCGCCCCCGTCGGCGATGTGATGACGCCGATCACGTCCGGCAGGAACGGAATCGGACGTTTGCGAGATGCCTCGAACAGGCCCTCAGCGGCCAGCCGCCGTCGCCGCTCCTCCAGCAGTTTGAGCAGCGCGCCAACGCCTGCGGCTTCCATGGTTTCGACCAGGATCTGATAGCGAGAGCGTCCGGGATAAATCGTCAGTCGCCCGGTGGCGATGACTTCGAGACCGTCCTCAACACGGATCGACAATTGCTGTGCCGCGCCCCGCCAGCACACCGCGTCGAGGACGGCGTCCGCGTCCTTCAGCGTGAAATACAGGTGGCCGGAGGCGGCGGGACGGAAGCCGGAGATTTCGCCGCGCACCCGCACCACATCAAAATGCCGCTCGATGTGGCGCTTCAGGGCCTGTGCGATCTCGCTGACCGTATAGACCGGCAGGTTGTGCGGACCCGCAACAGTGTTAGGATGCATCGCCATTGCGGCAACTATGAACCAATGTGACGCGGACGGCAAAATGTCCGCGCAGGTGAGGGGCAGCGCTGATGAACATCCTGGTTGTCGGGTCCGGAGGCCGCGAGCACGCCCTATGCTGGGGAATTGCCAAATCGCCGCTGTGCCGCCGCCTCGTCTGCACGCCCGGCAACGCTGGCATTTCCCGCATCGCCGAATGCGCTGCCATTCATGCCGATGACATCAACGGCATCGTTGGGTTGGCGCGCCGCGAACGGTTTGATCTGGTCGTCGTCGGGCCGGAGGCGCCGTTGGTCGCCGGCCTTGTCGATCGCCTCAAGGCAGAGGGCATCAAGGCCTTCGGACCAACGGCGCGGGCCGCTGAACTCGAAGGCTCCAAGGGGTTCATGAAAGACCTCTGTGCCCGTTATGGCATTCCCACCGCCGCCTATGGTCGTTTCGATGAGCCCGATGCGGCGAAGGAGTACATCCATCGCCATGGCGCTCCCATCGTCGTCAAGGCGGACGGCCTTGCCGCCGGCAAGGGGGTCATGGTGTGTCGCAACGAGAATGAAGCCTTTGCCGCCATCGATCACATCATGATCGAGGGCGCGTTTGGCGCTGCCGGTAACCAGGTCATCATCGAGGACCTGTTGCTGGGCGAGGAGGCGAGTTTTTTCGCCCTCGTTCACGGCACGCAGGTGCTGCCGCTCGCGTCTGCGCAGGACCACAAGCCGGCGTTCGACGGCGACCACGGGCCGAACACCGGCGGCATGGGCGCCTACTCGCCGGCGCCGATCGTCACGCCGGAGATGACGGAGGGGATCCTCTCTCGCATCGTCCAGCCGACAGTCGCCGCCCTTGTCACCGAGGGCCGGCCCTATACGGGTGTGCTTTATGCCGGTGTGATGATCACCCGCGATGGACCGAAGGTGCTGGAATTCAACGTCCGCTTCGGCGATCCCGAATGCCAGCCGCTGATCATGCGGCTGAAGAGCGACCTGCTCACGGCGCTTCTCGCCTGCGTCGATGGCCGGCTCAATGAACTGGCGTTGGAATGGTATGATGACGCCGCGCTCGTCGTCGTCATGGCAACGCAAGGCTATCCCGGTCCGTATGCCAAGGGCTCGGTGATCCGGGGTCTCGACCGGGCTGGTGCTATCGACAACGTGACCTTGTTTCACGCCGGGACGAAAACGGCGAACGGTCAAGTCGTGGCCGATGGCGGACGGGTGCTCGGCGTCGGGGCCCGCGGCAAGACCATCGCCGATGCGCAGCGTTTGGCCTATCGCGCCGTCGATTTGGTCGACTGGCCGGAGGGGTTCTGCCGCCGCGACATCGGTTGGCGCGCGCTCGGTCGCTGACGGTCCGCGGGGGCGCGATAACGGGAGGGAACGGCATGGACGATCATACGCGCACGCAAGTGGAGGCAGCGGCGTTTCGCGGCCTGATCGCACATCTGCAGCAGCGGACCGACGTGCAGAACATCGATCTGATGATCCTCGCCGGGTTCTGCCGTAACTGCCTTGCCAAGTGGTACGCCGCCGCTGCCGGCGAGCGCGGCATCGCGCTGACCTACGACGAAGCCCGGGAGATCGTTTACGGGATGCCGCACGGCGAGTGGCAGGCGCGTTATCAGACGGAAGCCACGGCCGAGCAGAAGGCGCTGTTCGAGGCCACCAAGCCGCTGCACGCGCAGATCAGCGGCCATCGCTGATCGCCGCACCGATCGCCGCGATCAACGGCGCCGGGCGAAGAAGGCGCGCAGCAGGCGGCCGCACCGCTGCTCGTGAATGCCGCCAATGACGCGTGGACGGTGATGACAGGTGGGCTGTTCAAAAATGCGCGGACCGTGCTCGACGCCACCGCCCTTGACGTCGTAGGCGCCGAAGCACACCTGGCGCAGCCGGGCGAAGCCGGCGAGCGCCGCGCACATCGGACACGGTTCCAGGGTAACGTAGAGATCGCAGCCGACGAGGCGAGGCGTTCCAAGGCGGGCCGCAGCCTCGCGCATCGCCAGCATCTCGGCATGGGCCGATGGGTCAGAAAGCTCCTCAACGCGATTGCCCGATTGGGCCAGGATCTCGCCGGTGGATGCGACGACAATGACGGCGCCAACGGGGATCTCACCGCGCCGCGCTGCCGCCAGGGCCTCGCCGAGCGCCAAACGCATGAACCCGTTCGCATCGCCGTTCATTGGACAGCCGTCCGCGCGTGAGATGACAGCGGTTGACAACGTCGCGGCCGCAGCGGACACCGGCAATCAGTGTGGCAAGGGACAGCTTGGCTCATGGCGCAACCCGTCATCGGTATCACCGTCGACGCCGAACCGGCCGGCGGCTACTCCAAGTTTCCGTGGTTTGCGTTGCGCCGCAACTACTGCGATGCGGTAACGCGGGCCGGCGGTATTCCCCTGCTGCTGCCGCACGCGCCCGAGCATGGCGATCGCTATCTCCGCCTCGTTGATGGCCTGATCATCTCCGGCGGCGCCTTCGATGTCGATCCCCGGCTGTTCGGGGCTGAGGTGGTACACCCGACGGTGCAGACCAAGGATGAGCGGACGGCCTTTGAAATCGCCCTCATCCGGGGTGCGCTAGCATGCGATAAGCCCGTGCTCGGCATTTGTGGCGGTCAGCAACTGTTGCATGTCCTTCTCGGCGGATCGCTGATCCAGCACATTCCCGACGCCATCAAGGATGCGCTGGCACACGAACAGCCGAACCCTCGCGACGAGCCCGGGCATGTGGTGCGCATACTCCCTGGCACGCGGCTGCGCGCGATCGTCGGCGCCGATGAACTGGCGGTCAACAGCGCCCATCATCAAGCGGCCTGCGGCACACCGCCGGGGGTGGTCGTCAACGCCGTGGCGCCGGACGGCGTGATCGAAGGCATCGAGGCGGTGGGCCGTCGATTTTGTATCGGCGTGCAATGGCATCCGGAGTTTGCCTTGAACGCCGGCGACCTTCGCCTGTTCTCTGCGCTGATTGCCGCGGCGGCGGAAGCGGCATGACGGATGCGCCGACAAAGGATGATGAGCAAAATGGTGGCGGCGAGCGCATCGCCAAGGCGATCGCCCGCGCCGGCATCTGCTCCCGCCGCGACGCCGAGCGGCTGATTGCCCAACACCGGGTGACGGTCGATGGCCGCCTTGTCGATACGCCGGCGCTTCTCGTCACCGCCGCCAGCCGCATCGAGGTGGACGGCGCCGGGGTGCCGGCGCGCCAGCCGCCGCGGCTCTGGCGCTATCACAAACCGGCTGGCCTCGTGACCAGCCATCGCGATCCCCAGGGCCGGCCGACGATCTTTGAGCGTCTGCCGCCGGAACTCGGCCGGGTCATTTCCATTGGCCGTCTCGACCTGACGTCGGAGGGCCTGTTGCTGCTGACCAACGACGGCGGCCTGTCGCGCCACCTCGAGTTGCCCTCTACCGGCTGGATCCGGCGCTACCGGGTGCGCGCTCACGGCCAGATCGAGGCGGCGGCGCTCGATGCGCTGAAAGGGGGAAGCGTCGTCGAGGGCACCGCCTACGGTCCCATCGATGCGCGAATCGACCGCCGGCAGGGCGGCAATGTCTGGCTGACCGTCGCCCTGGCGGAAGGGCGAAACCGCGAGGTGCGGCGTGTCCTCGCCCACCTCGGCCTGATCGTCAACCGGCTCATTCGCCTGTCGTATGGGCCGTTTCAGTTGGGCGCGCTGAAAGCAGGGCAGGTCGAGGAGGTCACGCGCAAGGTTTTGATCGAACAGCTTGGCAAAGGCTTTCCGCTGTGAAGATCGTCGGCGGCCGTCATCGCGGCCGTCCCCTCATCGCTCCTGCCGGAGAAACGACGCGGCCGACGGCCGGCCGGGTTCGCGAAGCGGTGTTCAACATCCTCACCCATGGCATCGACTGGCCGGGTTTCGACGGCGCGAGCGTCCTTGATGTGTTCGCGGGTTCCGGCGCGAACGGGTTTGAGGCGCTGTCGCGGGGTGCGGCCCGTGCCACGTTCATCGACAGCGCCGGGGCCGCCTTGGCGACGATACGGCGCAATGCGGCGAGACTGGGGGAAGCCGAACGCGTGACCGTGCTGCAGCTCAACGCGGCGCAACTGGAGCGCCCGCCGGCTGCCGCCGGAGCGCTGGCGTCGATCGCCTTCCTCGACGCACCCTATGGCCTCGGTCTTACCGCGCCGACGCTTGCCGGTCTCACCGCGCACGGCTGGCTCGCCGCGGGCGGCCTCGCCATCGCCGAGGTCGGCGCACGCGAGGCCCTTGTCGTCCCGCCCGGGTTCTCCATTGCCGATGACCGCAGCTGGGGCGCGGCGCGGGTGGTTTTCTGCCGATGGATTGCAATGCCGCAGTAACCAAGCCGCCGTTACCACCGCAAGACCAGGCTGTCTCTCTCGACGGCATAACCATCGAGCCGCTTCAGAAAGCTGATCCCCAGCAGTGACACCCCGATGGACTGGCTGTTGATCGCGGCGGGCACATCGCGCACGGTCAGTGTCCCGATGCGGATCGCGCGCAGTTCGATCGGGGCGGCGCGGACGACGCCGCCCGCGGTGCGGTAGTTGAGGGTAAAGTCCCGGTCGCGCAGCCGCAGGCCCAGGCGCTCACCGTCTTCGGGCGTCAGCACCACATCCGATGCGCCGGTATCGACGAGGAAGCGAACGGTGGTGCCATCGACGTCGGCGTCCAGCAGGAAGTGGCCGGACCGATCGGCGCGGATCCGCAAAGTGCGCCCGCCGCCGAAGTCATCGCTGGCGGGCCCGGCCGATGCCGCCCGGCCAGCCGTTGTCGCGACGACGGTTTCCGGGCGGCGCAGCCAGGAGGCGCCATCCTCGAAGTGATGAACGCCGATCAGCAGCACGCCGATCACGAGAAGACAGCGCAGCAGGTTGCCAAACATCATTGCTGGACCGTCGACCGGGTTCAGCGGCGCTTGAACAGCCGTTCGATGTCGGCGAGCTTGAGCTCGACGAACGTCGGCCGGCCATGGCTGCATTGCCCCGAAAACTCCGTGCTTTCCATCTGGCGAAGCAACGCATTCATCTCGGCGACGGTCAGCCGCCGTCCGGCGCGGATGCTGCCATGGCAAGCCATGCGGGCACAAACCTCGCTGAACCGGTCTTCAAGGGCTTGCGTGCCATCCATTTCGGCAATCTCTTCGGCGAGGTCGCAGACGAGTCCCCTGATATCGCCTTGCCCCAGCAGCGCCGGGACTTCGCGGACGATGACGGTGCCGGTGCCGAACGCCTCGACGGCAAGACCAAGCCGGCTCAAGGTAGCGGCGCAAGAGAGCAGGCGGGCCGCCGCGTCGCCCAACTCGATCACCTCGGGGATGAGCAGGCGCTGGCGCTCAACGCCGCCGGCCGCCAGGGCCGCCTTCAACCGCTGGTGGACGATGCGCTCATGCGCCGCGTGCTGATCGACGATCACCATGCCATCGGCGGTTTGAGAAACGATGAAGGTGCCATGCAGCTGTGCCCTTGCCTCGCCAAGCGGCCCACCCGGGAGAGCATCGTCATCGCCACCGGCGTCACAGAGACTGAATTCCCGCGCCGGCGACGATGCCGGCAGGTAAGGTGACGCCGCCTCATGCAATCCGGGGAAGGGGGGGAGATAGGAATGGCGTGCGCGCAGGGGCAGCGGCGTCATTCGCGACGGCCAGTCGCCCACGCCGTTCGACGCCGCCACGCCTTGGAGCAAGGGCGCCGCCACCGTCGACGCGGTGCCATGGCCTCGCGCCCCTAACCCATGGCGCAAGGCGCTGACGATCAGCCCCCGTACCCGCTGTGGATCGCGAAAGCGGACCTCTGTCTTCATGGGGTGGACGTTGACATCCACCTCACCGTTGGGCAGTTCGAGAAACAGGACGACGATGGGGTGGCGGTCGGAGGCGATCAGATCCTGATAGCCGCCGCGGATGGCGCCGAGCAGCAACCGATCGGAAACCGGACGGCCATCCACGAACAGGTACTGCTGGGCGTTGGTGCGGCGATTCAAGGTCGGCAGCACGGCGAAACCGCTGATGCGCGTGCCGTCCCGTTCCCCGACGACCGCGGCGGCGTTATCGAGAACGTCGGCACCGAGGATGGCGCGCAGCCGTTCGCCGTGCCGCTCGTTCAAATCCATGCCGCTGGCCGCCGGCAGCTTGAGCACCGCTCGCTCATCGTGCGTCAGCGAGAACGCCACTTCGGGGTGAGCCATGGCGACCCGCTCGACAACGCGGACGATGTGGCTGAACTCCGTGGGTGCTGCTTTCAGGAACTTCAGCCGTGCCGGCGTTGCGAAGAACAGGTCACGCACATCAACGCGGGTGCCGCGGCTGAGCGCCGCTGGCGTCGGCGTTCCCTTCTTGCCACCCTCGACGGAGATTTGCCAGGCGGCATCGCTGCCGGCTGCCCGGCTGGTCAGCGTCAACCGGGCGACAGCGCCCATGGAGGGCAGGGCTTCACCGCGAAAGCCGAACGTGGTAACCGCCGCCAGATCATCGCCGGGGAGCTTCGATGTGGCATGACGGTCAACGGCAAGCTCCAGCTCGTCGGCGGTCATGCCGCTGCCATCGTCGGCGACGCTGATCAATGAGCGCCCGCCGTCGCGGACGCTGACGTCGATGCGCCGTGCTCCGGCATCGAGGGCGTTTTCGATCAGTTCCTTGACGGCGGAGGCCGGCCGCTCGACTACCTCGCCCGCGGCGATGCGGTTGACGACGGCTTCGGGCAGGCGGCGGATCGGCATCTTCGATCAGCGCATGGCCTTGTAGGCATTGATCAGGCCATTGGTCGAACTGTCGTGGCTGCTGACCGTGCCGTCCGTCAGAAGTTCCGGCAGAATCGCCTTTGCCAACTGCTTGCCCAATTCCACCCCCCACTGATCGAAGGAATTGACCTGCCAGATCACGCCCTGAACGAAAATCTTGTGCTCGTAGAGGGCGATCAGCATCCCGAGCGTGAACGGATCGATGATTTTGACCAGGATCGAGTTGGTCGGCCGGTTGCCATCAAAAACCTTGTGCGGTAGCAGCGCTTCGATGGCGTCGCGTGACAATCCCTGTGCTTCCAGTTCGCTGCGCGCCTCAGCCGTGGTCTTCCCGCACATCAGCGCCTCGGTCTGCGCAAGGAAGTTCGAGAGCAGCAAGGCGTGATGGTCGCCGAGCGGATTTTGGCTGCGCGCCGGCGCGATGAAGTCGCACGGCACGATGCGGGTGCTCTGGTGAACCAGCTGGTAGAAGGAATGCTGCCCATTGGTGCCCGGTTCGCCGAACAGGATAGGTCCGGTTGTCCAATCGACGCGGCGGCCGCCGCGCGTCACGTACTTGCCGTTGCTTTCCATGTCCGCCTGCTGCAGGTAGGCGGGCAGCCGGTGCAAGTACTGATCGTATGGCAGGACAGCATACGTCGCCGCACCAAGGAAATTGGCGTTCCAGATACCGATGAGCGCCAGGATGACGGGCATGTTGCGGTCAAGCGGCGCCGTGCGGAAGTGCTCGTCCATCGCCCGGCCGCCGGCGAGCAAGGCCTCAAAACGCTCGAAGCCGATGGCGATGGCGATGCTCAGTCCGACGGCCGACCACAGCGAGTAGCGCCCGCCGACCCAGTCCCAGAAGCCAAACATGTTGGCAACGTCGATGCCGAAGTTCGCCACTTCCGCCGCCGCCGTCGACACGGCAACGAAGTGCTTGGCGACCGCTGGTTCACCGAGGGCCGCAACCAGCCAGTCGCGGGCGGAGTGGGCGTTGGCCAGCGTTTCCTGGGTGGTGAAGGTCTTCGAGGCAACGATGAACAAGGTTGTCGCCGGATCCAGCGGCTTGAGGGTCTCGGCAACGTGGGTGCCGTCGACGTTGGAGACGAAATGCACGCGCAACCCGGGGTCCTGGTAGGGCTTCAGGGCCTCCGTCGCCATCACCGGCCCGAGGTCAGAGCCGCCAATGCCGATGTTGACCACATCGGTGATCCGTTCCCCCGTGGCGCCCCGCCAGCGACCGCTGCGTACGGTTTCGGTGAAGTCCCGCATTTTGGCAAGCACCGCCGCCACCTCCGGCATGACATCCTTGCCATCGACAAGGATCGGCCGGTCGGGCGTATTACGCAGCGCCACATGCAGGACGGCGCGGCCCTCGGTGTTGTTGATTTTCTCGCCGGAGAACATCCGTTCCCGCCACGTTTCGACACCGGCTTCCGTCGCCAGTCGTACAAGCAGGCGCAATGTCTCGTCGGTGATGCGATTCTTGGAGAAGTCGAACAGCATATCGCCAAGCGTCAAGGAAAAGCGCTCAAAACGGTCCGGCTCCTGGCTGAACAATCCGCGCATGTGAACATTACGCATGACCGTCGCATGCTGCTCGAGGGCCCGCCAGGCAGCGAGGTCGGCTGTCGGTGTCACGGTGTTTTTCCTTCTGCTCGGGTTTCGGCGAGCCCGAGGAGGCGGCCCGCTTTGGCGCGCGACTTTAGCAAACGCCAACCGGGACGGCCAACGGGCAAGCGGGCACGTTGCCGCATCCGCAGACGGATGGCTTGCCGCCCACGTGACGCTGCGTGATAACCTTTTGCGACAGCAGGTCAACACGGATGCTCGAGGGCGGTGAGATGCGCATTCTGGTGCTGGGCGCCGGCGCTACCGGCGGCTACTTCGGTGGTCGGCTGGCGGCCGCCGGGCGGGATGTCACGTTCCTTGTGCGACCTGAACGGGCCGGCCAACTCGCAACCACCGGCCTCGTCATTCGCAGCCCCGCGGGCAGCATCAGCACGCCGGTGTCGACGGTTACGGGAGACGAACTCGCCGCCCGCTACGATCTCGTTCTTCTCACCTGCAAGGCGTATGACCTTGATGAAGCTATCGAGGCCATCAGCCCCGGAATGGGCGCCGCTGCCGTGGTCCTGCCGTTGCTTAACGGTATGCGCCACCTCGACGTCCTCGACCGGGCGTTCGGCGCGGCTCGGGTGATGGGCGGTCTCGCCAAGATTACGGCCACGCTGCAGGGGGGTGAGGTCCACCATCTTAAGGCCTTGCATACGCTTGCGTATGGGACGCGCCGGCCGGAGCAGGCGGGGATCGTGGCAGCGCTCGCTGCTGATTGGCAGGATGTCGGCTTTGACGCCGAGGCAAGCCCGGACATTGTCACGGAGATGTGGGAGAAATGGGTGCTGATCGCGGCCCTCGCCGGCTCGACGTGCCTGATGCGTGCCGCGCTCTGCGACATCGTCGCCGAGCCGCTGGGCGAGTCGCTGATCGTGATGATGATCGGTGAAGCGGCGGCCATCGCCACCGCGGCCGGCCATCCGCCGCGCCCCGGGCCACTCGGCTTCGTCCGCGAACTGCTAACAGACCGAACGTCAACAATGATGGCTTCGATGCTGCGCGACCTGGAGCACGGCCATCGGACGGAGGCCGATCACATCCTCGGCGATCTGCTCGAGCGTGGCGGCCGTGCCAACATCGATGCGCCCAT
>JALOTH010000062.1 GCA_025458035.1 Rhodospirillales bacterium | reverse complement strand
CCCGCAGATCAGCGCCGCCGTCGCCGCTGACCCAGCTGCGGCGGCGCGACTGCTTCGTGTCGCCGGCGCGCCGATTGATCCCGACAAGCCGGAGACGGCTGTGGCAACGGTCCTGGACGCGCTTTGGTACAACGTCTTTGCGACGAACGAAACCAAGGCGCAACTCGGCGGCCAGCCGTTCGACAACTCCCGCCGCCTGTATCGCGGCTCCGGCAACGATCTTCGCTTGAACCTCGGGGTGAAGCGGTTCGCCGCCGATAAGGTCGCTCTCAGCGAGTTGGCGGAGAAATACGAAACGGCCGGTGACATCGACGTGCCCATCGTCACCCTGTACAACGAAGGTGATCCCGTTGTTCGCTACCTGCAGCAGCGCCAGTATCGGCGCAAGGTGATGGCCAATGGCGATGGTGGCCGGCACTTGAACCTGCCGATCGATCGCTATGGCCATTGCCAATTCAGGACCGGCGAGGCGCTGGGCGCGTTCGCCATCCTCATCGGCAAAGTCACCGGCGCCAGACCGAAGGGCCTATCGGCGACGCGATCGCCGGCCAGTCTTCCGCGCCGCTGACACAAGCCGGGCAACACGGCATCGGCGAGCGCGAGCCGGCACCCTTCCTCCCGTGGTTTCTGGCATGCCATCGCCGCCGCGCCGGGAGCGGCGTACGGCGCGCCTCATGCACCCAGCTTGACCTCCCCGGCGCACCGCCGCAAGCTTGCGCGAGTGCACGCTTGGCGGGTCGGACGGCGAGCTATGCAGAACGACGATGCCGAGATGGCGCTGGCACAGGAGCGGCTCCTGGCGGAGATCGCGGCCGATGCCGCGTCGACGGCGTTTCTAACGGGCCGCCCCCGGTTTTCGCAGCGCGTCTACGCGGCGATGCGCGCTGTGCCGCGCCACGCCTTCGTCGACGACTGGGAGCGGCCCCTCGCCTACCTCAACCGCCCGCTGGGCATCGGCTTCGGCCAGACGATCTCCCAGCCCTACATCGTCGCGCTGATGAGCGATCTGCTCGACCTTCAGCCCGCGCACCGGGTCTTGGAAATCGGCACCGGTTGCGGCTATCAGGCGGCGGTGCTGTCCGCTCTGTGCGCGCGCGTCTACTCCCTGGAAGTCGTACCGGCGCTGGCCAGTTCCGCCGCCGCACGGCTGCGGGCGCTGGGTTATGCGAACATCATCGTACGCTGTGGCGACGGCTTCCTGGGTTGGCCGGAGGAGGCGCCGTTCGACGCCGTCATCGTCACCGCGGCGCCGACGGCACTACCGCCGGCGCTCGCTGCGCAACTCGCCGTTGGCGGGCGCATCGTCATCCCCATTGGCCCACCCGGCGGCACCCAGGTGCTGTATCGCGGTGAGAAGCGCGCCGACGGCAGCGTCCATCTCGAGGGCAACCTGCCGGTAGCCTTCGTGCCGATGGTGGCCGGCGCCGGCGGCTGAACGGCGATCGCCACTCGCCCTCCGCCGCGGTGGATCTCGACAGGGGACCTTGCAATCACCGCGACCTTACCGCAATTCTCCGCCCATGCCGCACCGCCCGCCGCCGGGCGCGGATCGGTCCCGGGTTACCGCCGTCCTCGGACCGACCAATACGGGCAAGACGTATCTGGCGATGGAACGCATGCTTGGACACGCGTCCGGCATGATCGGCTTTCCGCTGCGTCTGCTCGCCCGCGAAAACTATGAACGCGCCTGTCGCGCCGTCTCGCCATCGGAGGTGGCGCTGATCACCGGCGAGGAAAAGATCGTGCCGCCGCGCGCCCGCTTTTTCCTGTGCACGGTGGAATCGATGCCCACGGAACGCCCGGTCGCCTTCCTTGGCATCGATGAGGTGCAGATGTGCGCCGACCCGGACCGCGGACACATCTTCACCGACCGCCTGCTCCATGCCCGCGGCACCAGCGAGACGATGCTGATGGGCGCGGAAACCATTCGGCCGTTACTGAGGCGGCTCGTCCCCGACGCCGCCTACGAGACGCGGCCGCGCTTTTCGAACTTGGCATACGTCGGCGCCACCAAGTTGTCGCGACTGCCGGCCCGTTCCGCGGTCGTCGCCTTCTCGCTGGCCGAAGTCTATGCACTCGCCGAATTGATCCGCCGTCAGCGCGGCGGTACCGCGATCGTGCTCGGCGCGCTGAGCCCGCGCACCCGCAATGCCCAGGTCGCCATGTATCAGGCCGGCGAGGTCGACTATCTCGTCGCGACCGACGCCATTGGCATGGGCCTGAACATGCATGTCGATCACGTCGCTTTCGCCGGCACGCGCAAATTCGATGGCCGCAACCCGCGGTCGCTGACGCCGGCCGAGCTGGCGCAGATCGCCGGCCGCGCCGGACGCTACACGCGCGACGGCACCTTCGGCACCACCGCCGACATCGGGCCGCTCGACGCGGAGACGATCGACCGCATCGAATCCCATCGGTTCGATGCCCTGGTCCACCTCCAGTGGCGCAACAGCCAGCTCAGCTTCGCCTCCCTCGCCGCGCTGCGCGCCTCCCTGGCTCGCCCGCCAGGCTTGGCGGGGCTGGTCCGTGCCCGCGCGGCGGATGACGAGGTCGCCCTCGATGCCTTGAGCCGCGAGCCGGATATCGCCGCCAGCGCCACCGCCCCGGTTCGCGTGCGCCTGCTTTGGGATGTCTGCCAGATCCCGGATTTCGGCAAGGTTGCCGGCGACGGTCATGCCCGGCTGTTATCGCAGGTGTATCGCTACCTTGCGGAAGTGGGATGTGCATCGGCGGGGCGGCTCCCCGTCGACTGGGTGGCGCGACAGGTTGACCGCATCAATCGCACCGACGGCGACATCGAAACGCTGATGCAGCGGATTGCCAACATCCGCACCTGGACCTATGTGGCGCATCGCGCCGACTGGCTCGCCGCTGCCACGGAGTGGCAGGAACGGACCCGGTCGATCGAGGACAAGCTGTCGGACGCGCTGCACGAGCGGCTGATCCAGCGCTTCGTCGATCGTCGCACAGCCTCCCTTGTTGGTCGCATCAAGGCCCGCCAGCACCTCGTCGCCGCCGTGACAGCCGAAGGATCGGTGGTCGTCGAGGGCCATCATGTCGGCACGTTTGAAGGCTTCCGGTATCGGCCCGACCGCTCCGTGGACGCCTTCGGCCCCGCCGGCAGCGCCAGCCGTGCCGTACACGCGGCGGTCCAGCGCGCGCTCCGCGACGAAATCATTCAGCGCCTGAAAACACTGTCCTCGCCGCCGATGGCGGGACTCTCGCTGCAGGCGGACGGCAGCGTGCATTGGCATGACTGTGCCGTTGCCAAGCTGGTGGCCGGAACGGATAACCTGCATCCCCAGGTCGACCCGCTGGCCAGCGACGTTCTCGAACCGGCGCAACGGGAACACCTGCGAGCGGCGCTCAGCGGATGGCTGCGGGACCATCTCGAAACCCGGCTATCGCCATTGCTGTCGGCTGTCCCGGCGGGCCTCAGCGGCGCGGGCATCGGCCTATTGTACCAGGTTGGGGAGGGCATCGGCTCGCTGCCGCGCCACAGCGCCGAGGACCAGCTGGCGGCGCTCACCGAAGCGGACCGTCGACTGTTGAGCGGGCACGGACTTTGCCTTGGCTCACGGACACTGTATTTTCCGGCGCTGTTGAAGCCGGCGGCGATGCGCCTGCGGTCCCTGCTGTGGACGACGGCACGGCGCCGCGAACCGTTGCCGCCACCCGCTCCTGGCCGCACCTCGGTCCTGCGGGAAGCGGGCGTCCCCGATGCGTTTTATCAGGCGTGCGGATTCATCGTCCTCGGGCAGCGGGCGGTGCGCGTTGATGTCGCCGAGCGCATCCTGGCCGAAGCGATACGGCAGTCCCGCGCCGCCGACGCCAGCGTACGGATCGACAAGATGTTCGCCTGCTGGCTCGGCTGCGGGACGGGCGACGTCGCGTCCATCGTCGCCGCCCTCGGCGTACGCTGGCATGCGGCAGACGGCGGGCTTTGCGTTGCCGTTGATCCCGTTCGCCACGGTGCCGGCCAACGGCGGCGAACCGGCCGCCGCGCGCGATCGCTGGACCGCGACTCGCCATTTGCCAAGCTCGCAGGTTTCGCGGGCACGCGATGACCGAGACAGGGGAGTGCTGTCGGCTGGACAAATGGCTATGGCACGCCCGCTTCGTGAAAACGCGTGCTCTCGCCCAGGAGGTCTGCACCTCCGGGCGGATCCGGGTTAATGGCATGCTGACAGCAAAAGCCCACCACACCGTGCGACCGGGCGATGTGCTGACGTTTCCATTGCACGCTCAAATTCGCATCGTCCGCATCCTGGCGACGGCACCGCGCCGCGGCTCGGCAACCGTCGCCCGGCAACTTTATGAAGACCTTACGCCTGCCGCCGACCAACCGGTCGATGGCGCGCCGGTGGCGCCCTTGCCCGTGGCGCCCATGCCGGGGCAACGGACGCCCGGCAGCGGCCGCCCCAGCAAGCGCGATCGCCGCGAGATTGAACGGCTGCGTCGATCATAGCGGCGGCTCATGGCGCGCCGGCCGGCGCGGCAAAACCCGGATGCTGGCAAGGGTTGAGCTTTTGGCGAGCCGTGTGCTACGCCACCGTGGTTTTCATACGGAACGAACATGATCGAAAGCTTGAAGGCGCTGTTCCGCGGCTCCTCAGTCAGCGATGCGGCGGAGGCCGCGAGTCTGGAACTGCCACGCGCCGCCGCCGCCCTGATGGCGTTGACCGCACGGCTGGACGGTTACGTTGAAGCCGTCGAAAGCGAGACGATCCGCAGCGTGATCGAGCGTGATTTTCACCTGTCGCCTGCGGTGACGACGGAGTTGCTGACACAGGCCGAGCGCATCGCCAGCGAGGCGACGGACTTGTTTTCGCTCACCGACGAAATCAATTCCCATGTAGAGCCGGAGAAGCGCGTTTCGATCGTGGAGATGTTGTGGGAAGTGGCTTTCGCGGACGGCGAATTGACGGACTTCGAAGCGAATCTGCTGCGGCGCGCTGCCGGTCTTCTTTATGTGACTGACCGCGAAAACGGCGAGGCACGGAAACGCGCGCTGGAACGTCTCGGCCTCGATCCCGCCACCGGTCTTTAACCCTGCCGCAGAACCTGAATGAATCGACGGAGCACAGATGACCTACATCGTCACCGAAAACTGCATTAAGTGCAAATACATGGACTGCGTCGAGGTGTGTCCGGTCGATTGTTTCTACGAAGGCGAAAACATGCTGGTCATCCACCCGGACGAGTGCATCGATTGCGGTGTTTGCGAGCCCGAGTGCCCGGCGGAAGCGATCGTTCCCGACACCGAGAGCGGTCATGAAAAATGGCTCGCCATCAACACCGAGTATGCGAAGACATGGCCCAACATCACCCGCAAGGGAACGCCGCCCGCCGACAGTGACGAGTGGAACGGTAAACCCGACAAGGAAGCATTACTGAGCGCCAATCCCGGCAGTGGCACCTGATGGATCGCTGATCGGCTGGGATGAACGCGGCCGGAGCTTTGCGCCCGGCACGCCACCGCATCTTGCCGCCGTGGATGTCGGTGTTCCAACGGATGTTTGTCAGCTACCGGTCATTCGTGTTATAAAACTGTTTACGCATATTGGGTCTGTTGCCCGATGAGTGAGTGCTCAACGAGCCGGTTCCCCTCCTTTGAGGGGGCATCCTGTGGAGGGGGATCGACTGCTGTTGTGGCGTGACTTTGGTGGCAGACACATGTGTGCAATTCACGTGGTAAATCCCGAATTGACGAGCCAACAGTCGGGCAACGGCAAGCGTTGACAACCGACACGGCGCGTTGATGCTAAGTGGAGAGAGAACTCATACAATGCGGGAAGAACTGGCGTTCGCCACAGGCGATTATGTCGTCTATCCGACGCACGGTGTCGGCAAGGTCATGGGCATTGAAAGCCGCGAGATCGCGGGACAGGAGCTGCAGCTCTTTGTCATCGCTTTTGATCGCGATCGCATGACCTTGCGCGTACCGGTGAACAAGGCAACCCATGCCGGCCTGCGCCGTCTCAGCACGCGCAAGGTCATGGAGAGTGCGCTGGGCAAGCTGCGCGGCCGGGCTCGGGTCAAGAAGACGATGTGGAGCCGCCGCGCTCAGGAGTATGAAGCGAAGATCAATTCCGGTGATCCGGTATCGATCGCCGAGGTGGTGCGCGACCTGCACCCCAACGTCGGCCAGCCCGACCAATCGTTCAGCGAGCGGCAGATTTACGAAGCCGCGTACGATCGGCTTGTTTGTGAGCTGGCCGCCCTCGACGGTATCGACAAGTCGAGTGCTTGCGAAAAGCTCGAGGGATTGCTGACCGCCGCTTGACGATCGAAGACGCTGGCAAGGCAGCGATGATGCCCAACCACGATGGTCTCGGGTGATGAGCGACAACACCGCGGTGGCAATGCGGTCTCACGACCCCAGTGTCTTCGCGGTGTTGCCATCGGGGCGAAACACCTGGGCCATCGCCTCGATCTACGGCGAGGTGGAGCACCTCATCGCCGTCCATGATCAGCTCGCCTCGCGCATCACCATCCACGACAACCTCGTCTATCTCGGCAACTTCCTGGGGCGCGGGCCGGCCGTCGCCGCCACCCTCCAGGAACTGCTGATTTTTCGCCGCGCATTGATGGCGCGGCAGTTGGCAGACGACGCCGGAGCCATCGTCTACCTGCGCGGCAGCCAGGAGGAGATGTGGCACAAGCTGTTGCAAGTCCAGTTCGCGCCCAACCCGCGTGAGGTGCTTGACTGGATGCTGGCGCGGGGCGTCGGCGCCACCGTCGTCGCCTATGGCGGCACGGTTACCGCCGGCCAGACGGCGGCAAGACGCGGAGCGGTGGCGATGTCGCGCTGGACCAATGACTTGCGCGCGGCCATGCAGTCCTGCGACGGACACCAGCAACTGTTCAGCGCGCTGAAGCGGGCGGCCTACACGGAAGACGGCTCGCTGCTGTTCGTCAGCGCCGGCATTGACCCCTCCCGGCCGCTCGAGGCCCAGGGGGATTGCTTCTGGTGGGGCAGCCGCACCTTCGAGACGGCCGATCATCCCTATGGCGGGTTCAAGCGAATCGTCCGCGGCGCCGGCCCTGGCCGTTTCGGCGTGACGATTGGCGCCAGCAAGGTCTCGATCGACGGCGGTTGTGGCGCCGGTGGTCCGCTGGTGGCCGCCTGTTTCAATGCGGGCGGCGACCTCGTCGAGACCATCGAAGCGTGAGAGACCATCGATGCCTGACCGGCGCGGCCGAAGGCGGCGCCCATCCCGTCACCGTCGTCCGCCGAATCGTCTCCGGCGGGCAGACCGGCGTCGATCGTGCGGCTTTGGATGTTGCCGCCGCTCTCGACATCCCGACCGGGGGCTGGGTCCCGCTGGGCCGGCGGGCAGAGGATGGACCGCTGCCCGCCCACTATCCGTTGCAGGAAACCGCCAGCGATCGCTACGCCGAGCGGACCCGCCTGAATGTGCGCGATGCCGATGCCACCTTGGTTCTGTGCCGTGGCCGACCGACGCGTGGCACCGCCCTCACCCTTTCCTTTGCCCGCCAGTTGGGCCGGCCGCACTTGGTTGTCGATCTTCGCCGCGCTCCGCCCGTCGATGTGGTTCACGCGTGGCTGCGCCGGTATGAGGTCCGCGTTCTCAACGTCGCCGGGCCGCGCGAAAGCCTCGCCGGCGGCATTTACGCTGAAGCGGCCGACTATCTCAGCGCAGTGCTGACGGCGCCCGCACTCAGCCCGCAATCACCTTGACCCGCTCCCCCGGCGGTGGCAGCTGCCCGGGTGGCAGGCCGTTCAGAAGCGAAAACCACCGGGCGTTATAGGCGCCCATCGGCATCCGCGCCGCGAGGCTGCTGGCGGTATCGCCGGCTTTCACCGTAACCACCTCGATACGCATCGGTTTCACCGCCGCTGCCTGCTCCGGCGTCAACTTGCGAAAGCTGTTGACGGTGGCCTGCATCTCCGCCGACAAGCGGGCAGTGAGGTTGCCGGGGGTGATCAGCAAAAATCTGAAAATCTGATCGGGCGCCGCGCGAATGGCAACGAGGCGCAGATCGACGACGCTGCCCGATCGAGTCTTTTGCCGTGTGACCGCGGTCGCCGCCGGCAGCCCCCCCACCGATAGCGCCTGTACCCCGGTCAACGGCACTTGCCGGGCCCAGACTTGCGTCACGTAAGCGGTCATCGGACCGCTGCTGGCGCGGGCAACGCTGGAACGCTCCGTATCAAAAACGATCGCCGCCCCACCCGGTCCCCGTGCCACCAGTTGGCTCGGCGTATTGGTCATGCTGAAGCCCGCGGGTACGGTGAAGGCGAAGCCGAGCCCCGGGTGCAGGAACTCCCGCCCCCGGCGGATCCCCTGCTCCGGTGAATCGCCGAAGACCATGCCGTCGATGGCGGCCAGGTAGCGATCGTGCTCTCGGCGCTGGTTGGTAACGCGGGCCGCGGAGGCGCCGCGCGCGACATTGTCGATCCGCTCCGCCGTTCGCGGGTGCGATGCCATCACATCGAAGCGGTCCACGCCACCGGGCTCGCCAGCCATCTCGGCGCGCAGCCTGGTGTAGCCATCGAGTTTGCGAAAAAAGCTTTCGAGGGCCTGCGGGTCATAGCCGGCAAGCGTCATATAGCGGATGGCAAGCGTGTCCGCCTCCCGCTCCTGTTCGCGGCTATAGCTCTGCAGGTAAGCGCCCGCCCCGAAATTGATGACATCACCGGTGCCCGCTGGCAGTCCCGCCATGGCGCCAAGCACGCCAAGAACGGTGGCGCCGATGCTGGTGGCGACGCCATGGCTGTAGCGCTGCGCGCTGTGGCGGGCGGTAATATGGCCGATTTCGTGCGCCAGAACACCGGCCATTTCCGCCTCGTCGTTGGCGAGCGCGAGCAGGCCGCGGGTGATGTGGACGTAACCGCCGGGCAACGCGAACGCGTTGATGTCATCGCTGTCGATAATCGTGAAGGTATAGCGCAGTCCCGGGATTTCCGAATGCTGTGCGAGCGATTGCCCGACCTTGTCGACGTAAGCGGCCAGTTGCGCGTCCGTGTACTTGCCGCCCATTTCGGCAACGAGCTTGGGATGCTCTTCGGCACCGACGCGCTGCTCGTCCTGCGGCGACATGAACGCCGTAAAGCTCTGCTGCCCGGTGGCGGGGTTGGTGGTGCAGGCGGCGATGAGCGGCAGGATGCCGACCGTCATCACCAGAAGGACGCTTCGCAAACTCATGACCATGAGTCTAGGCGGCGCCGACGGCAGGAACAAGGTGCCCGCCACTATCGGCGTTCAGCGGTTTCGCGTTTGATTTCGAGCGCCAGCCACTCGTCCTCGGCGGCGGCCAGCGCCGCTTCCGTTGCCGCCAACTCCGCCGATTGCCGTTCGAAGCCACCGCGATCGCGGCTGTACAGCGTCGGGTCGGCGAGCGTTGCCCGCAGCATCACCAGCCGCGTCTCAAGCTCGGCGATGCGCGCCGGCAGCGTCTTCAGGGCGTGTTGTTCCTGAAAGCTCAGCCGGATGCGCGCCGTCACGGGCGTTGGCGGCGACGCCGGCAACGGCGGTGGCGATGCCTTGCGCGCCGTCGCCGAGGCAACGGTGGGCGCCTCTGCCTCGACACCGCGTCCGCGCTGCGCCAGCATGTCCGAGTAACCGCCCGCGTATTCCTGCCAGCGGCCACCTCCCTCGGCGACAATGACCGAGGTGGCAACGCGGTCGAGAAAGTCCCGGTCGTGCGAGACGACGAGCAGCGTGCCGGCGTAATCGGCCAGCATCTCCTCCAGCAGATCCAGGGTTTCGAGATCGAGATCGTTGGTCGGCTCGTCGAGCACCAGCAGGTTCGAGGGTTGGGCGAGCGCCCGCGCCAGCATCAGGCGGCCCCGTTCGCCCCCCGACAGCGCGCCGACGGGCGTGCGCGCCTGCTCCGGCGTGAACAGAAAATCCTTCATGTACCCGAACACGTGGCGCGGCGCGCCACCGACAAACACCGTATCGCCGCGTCCGCCCGTGAGCGTATCGGCCAGCGAGGTGGCGGGATCGAGGGCCTGGCGGCGCTGATCCAGGACGGCCATCTGGATCGCGGTGCCGAGCCCGACGCGGCCTTCGTCGGGCGTTAAAGTGCCGGTGAGGAGGTTCAGGAGCGTCGTCTTGCCGGCGCCGTTGCGGCCGACGATGCCGATGCGGTCGCCGCGCAGGATGCGCGTGGAAAATCCGCGAACCACCGGTTCACCGCCGTAAGCCTTGCCGATCGCCTCGGCGACGATCACCGATTGACCCGAGCCATCCCCCTCGCTCGCCGCCAGCGTCGCCCGCCCCGGCGCCCTGATGCGGCTGCGGCGACGCGCGCGCAACCGTTCAAGGTCGGCAAGACGACGCTGGTTACGCTTGCGCCGAGCGGTCACGCCGTAGCGCAGCCAATCCTCCTCGCGGGCGATCTGCCGGCTGAGCTTGTGTGCCGCCGTTTCCTCCTTCTCCAGGATCTCGTCGCGCCACGCCTCGAAGGCGGCGAAACCGCGCTCCAGCCGACGGGCAACGCCGCGGTCGAGCCAGACGGTGGCGCGCGACAGCGCGGTGAGCAGCCGGCGATCGTGGCTGATCAGGACAACGGCGGCCCGTGCCGCCGCCAGTTCACCCTCCAGCCAGGCGATGGTCGGCAGGTCGATGTGGTTCGTCGGTTCGTCCAGCAGCAGGATGTCGGGATCGGGCGCCAGCACCCGGGCGAGCGCGGCGCGGCGCACCTCGCCGCCGGATAGCCGCTGCGGATCCTCCGCCCCGGTGAGGCCAAGGTGTTCCAGCAGGTAGCGGGCGCGATAGGGATCGTCGCCGGGTCCGAGCCCCGATTGCACGTAGGCGAGCGTCGTCGGGTGACCGGCGAGATCGGGTTCCTGTGGCAGATAGCGGACGGTGGCCCCCGGCTGCACGAACCGCGAGCCGGCGTCGGCTTCGATCAGGCCGGCGGCGATTTTCAGCAGGCTCGACTTGCCCGAACCGTTGCGGCCGACGAGGGCGAGCCGCTCACCCGGTGCCACCGACAGCGCCGCGCCGGTGAGCAGCGGCGTGCCGCCAAAGGTCAGTCGGATATCCTGAAGCAGCAGAACGGGCGGCGGGGCCATCGAAAAGTGTCATTCGTGTGTGGTGGCGTAGTTCTTACTTATCGCTTCCTTCGTCGTCCGTTCCAATGACTGGTTGCGCCTCAGCAACTGGGTGCCTCCGCCTAACCTCTGCTGCGTAATTACCGATATCGAGAGCGGCAGAGTTGAGGACGCGCCGAGCATGATCGTCATTCATCTGCTGGGCGCTTTCGTGAAGCATCGATACACACTTGCGCATTGCATCGTGGTAGCCGCGACGATAATCGTCGGCCTTCATAGCGCCTCCCTTCAAGAAGTAGCCCGAGACCGTCAACCAGAGGCTTCGCCGAGAAAGGCGCGGGCTTCGCTTTCGCTTTCGAAGACATGCGGCGCGACATGGCGTTTTTCCAGGTCGCGGCCGAGCTTGACGCGCATGAACGCGCTGGTGGTATAGCGGCTGACCGT
Organism: Rhodospirillales bacterium; assembly: GCA_025458035.1. Classification (GTDB taxonomy): domain Bacteria; phylum Pseudomonadota; class Alphaproteobacteria; order Rhodospirillales; family Defluviicoccaceae; genus Defluviicoccus. The sequence continues at coordinate 4,715 of JALOTH010000062.1, read as the reverse complement.
CTTGTAGTAGGTCCGTTCCATGTGCTGGATCATCTGCGCGTAGGCATCGATGAGCCTGTCGTCGATGCGGAACGAATCATAGTTGACGACGACGTTGACGCGGTGGCCGATCTGCTCGCAGCGTCGTGACACCGCCTCCCGGATGGTCGCGATATCCGCCTCGCTGCGCACCCGCATCGCCTCGAAATTCAGGAACAGGGTATCGCGCTCGGCGTCGAAGGTCATCCGCGCGGCGATATCGGCGGGGCCGAGCAGGGATCGTTCGAGACCCATCGGCTCGGCGCGAAAGATGCGCGGGTCCATCTCGATGATGGCGCCGATGATCGGCTTGAACGCCATGTGCGCGAGGATGTCCTTCTCGATGTCGATGCCGGGGGCCACCTCGATCAGCTCGACGCCGTCGGGGCCGCGGCGAAAGACGCAGCGTTCGGTGACATAGAGCACCGGCTGGCCGGTCGAAGCCGCGTACTCGCCGCTGAACGTCACCTGGGCGACGTCCTCCACGAACTTGCGCGCCCGCCCTTCCTTGACGATGGCGAGCTTGCCGTCGCCGATGGCGACCTTGAGGCCGCCGGCGGTAAACGTGCCGGCAAAGACGATCTTGCGCGCGTTCTGCGAGATGTTGATGAAGCCGCCGGCACCCGCCAGCTTCGGGCCGAAGCGGCTGACATTGACGTTGCCGGCGGCGTCGCACTCGGCAAGGCCAAGGCAGGCCATGTCGATGCCGCCGCCGTCGTAGATATCGAACTGCTGGTTCTGGTCGATGATCGCCGCCGCATTGACCGACGCGCCGAAATTCAAGCCGCCGGCCGGCACGCCGCCGATGGCGCCGGGCTCCGTCGTCAGCGTCAAATAGCTGAGGACGTGTTCCTCGTTGGCGACGGCGGCGACGCCTTCCGGCATGCCGATGCCGAGGTTGACGATGCCGCCCATCGGCAGTTCGAAGGCGGCGCGGCGGGCGATGACCTTGCGCTCATCGAGAGGCATCGGCGCCACGCTCTCCAGCGGCACCCGGATCTCGCCGGCGAACGCCCCGGAATAGGGGCACGCGTAGGTCTGATGGTGATACTCCGGTCGCGCGACGACGACGCAGTCGACGAGGACGCCGGGGATCTTGACATTGCGCGGGTTCAGCGACCCCGCCGCGACGATCCGCTCCACCTGGCCGATGACGAGGCCACCGGAGTTGTGGGCCGCGATCGCCATTGCCAGCGTATCGAGCGTCAGCGCCTCGTGCTCGGCGGTGATGTTGCCGTCGGCGTCGGCGGAGGTACCGCGAACGAAGGCGACGTGAATGGGAAACGTCTTGAAATGCAGCCATTCCTCGCCGTTCAGGGTGATCAGCTGAACGAGGTCCTCGGTGGTGATGTCGTTGATCTTGCCGCCTTCCAGGCGCGGATCGACGAAGGTGCGCAGGCCGACCTTGGTAATGACGCCGGCGCGCCGTCCGCCGATCTCGCGGTAGAGGTGGGAGATGACGCCCTGCGGCAGGTTGTAGGCTTCGATCCGCCCTTCCACCGCCAGCTTCGCCAGCTTGGGCGCGAGCCCCCAATGGCCGCCGATCGCCCGCTTCAGCAGGCCGTCATGGCCCAGCCGGTTCAGTCCGCGGTCATGGCCATCGCCCTGGCCGGCGGCGAAGACCAGCGTCAGGCCGCGCGGGTGGCCGGTTTCCAGGAAGCGCTGCTCCAGCGCGCTCAGCAACTCTTCCGCCGTGCCGGAGCCGATAAAGCCGGTGCTGGCGAGGGTATCGCCATCCCGGATCACCGCCACCGCCGACGCCGCCGAAACGATCTTGTTGCGCATGGTCCTGCTCCTCCCGCTGCCACAGGTGCCGGCGGCCCGCGTCGCGCGGCAGACGCCGCCGTGTTCGCAGGGTCTTGAGATAGCCGAAAAGCGGCTGACCCGGCCACGGACATTTGCGCGACAGGGCGGCGGCAGCGGCGGAGCCGGCAGGCGGCGGTCAGTCCGCGGCTGGCGGCTGTCCGCTCGCCGCCGCTGCGTAGTGCTGGCGGATCATCTCGTTCTGGGCGTCGGTGAGGAAATCGAGGGAGCCGCCATCGGCGAGCGCCGTGAGCGGCTTCGTAAACAGCACCGACGGCTCCTGCCCCTCGACCCAGCCGAGGTTGGGACGGTGGACGACATAGCCGAGCAGATCCTGCAGCCGCTGCTCATAGGTGCGGGCGATCTCCGGCGGCACCGTCAGGTATTGGTTCTCGGACTGCCGTAGCCAGCCGAGGCAGTAGCTGACGACGACGCCGGTGCGCGGGCTGTGCGTCGTATTGGCGCCGCCGCCGTGGCGCAGCGAACCGAGATAGATCAGCACCGAGCCCGGCGCCATCTCGGCGGCGACGATGTCTTCGCCGTGGGTCTCGCGGCGCAGCGGCCAGCGGTGGCTGCCGGGAGCCAGCCGAGTGCCGCCGTTGGCGGCGGTAAACCGGTCATAGGCCCACAGGCAGTTCACCATGCACTCGATCTCCCGGTGCTCGAACGGGAACAGACCGTCGTCGGTGTGGATAAGCTGCGCCCGCTCCCCCGGTTCGATGCGGATCGCCTGCGTCAGGTTGAGCTGGTAGCGGTCGCAATAAGGGCCGAGCACGCGGTCCATGACGTCGAGGATGACGGGTCGGGTGGCCAGTTCGCGCACCATCGCCGACTTGGTGATCAGCGCTTCGACGCGCCGGGTATGATAGCCGAAGAACTGCCCGGTGCAGGTGGCGCGCCGCTGGAAATAGGGCTCGAGGTCGGCATGCAGGCGTTCGACCTCCGCCGGCGAGGCAAGGTCATCGACGACGACACAGCCGTCAGTGGCGAGGGTGGCGCAGATCTCGTCGGCGGTGGCAATCGGCGGCAGGTGGACGAGGGCCATGGCGGTGCGGGCTCCGGGGCTGTTGGCGGGAGCGGCGCCGCGCCGGCCGAGGGTGTCGGCACGCCGCCACGGCCTCAGCGTTTACTCTTTGTTCTCAACAAAGTCAAGGACAATATTCCTATAATTGCCCCTGCCGTAGCACCGGCCGTCAGTCGCGGCGGTTGACGGTAACGGTGGCGGTCGAGCCGCGGTCCGCCTGCGCGATGTAGGAGCCGACGGCGGATTGGATATGCTGCGCGCCCTCCGGCGTTTCCTTCAGCTTTGTCAGCAACGCCTCGGCGGCGGCGGCGATGTCGGCGTGCGCGGCGGCGCCGCTTTCGGCCACCGCAGCGGCAACAACGCCGCGGCACGCCTCCTGCTCCGGCATCGCTTCCAGCAATTCGACGGATTTGGAAACTTTATTGCCTTCGCCGAAGGCGTCTTTGATGAGCGCCTTCAAACCCGCATAGGCATCGCCGATCGCCGCCTTGGCGGCATCGGTCAGTCCCACCGCCGCGCCCGCCGTCGCCGCCGTTATCAAAGCCGTCGTGATCGAGTCCACTATTCCCCTCCCTTCCGCTCCATCTGCCGCAAGACAATGTCGAGGTTCTCTCGCGCCGTCCGCGTTGACGGATGCTCAGCCCCGTACGATCTCTCCAAGATATCAAGCGCGCGCTCATGGGCAGCCTTGGCGCCGGCCAGATCGCCGAGGTCCAGAAGCACGCCGCCGATATTGTTGACGTCCCTGGCGACGTTGGGGTGGTGCGGGCCACGCGCCGCCTCGTCGATAGCGAGAGCGTACTGGAAATGCGCCTTGGCGCCATCGAAATCACGCTGGGTTCGTAGCACCGCGCCCAGGTTATTGACGATAGTCGCGACGTTGGGGTGGTCCAGACCATACGCCGCCTCGACGATCGCCAGTGCGCGCTCGAAGGCCACCTTGGCGCCACCGAGATCGCCCAGGTCCTGGAGCACGCGACCGATATTGTTGACGTCCCTGGCGATGCTGGGGTGGTGCGGGTCATACGCCGCCTCGTCGATCGCCAGCGCTCCCTCATAATGCGCCCTGGCGCCAGCCAGATCCCCCATAGCCTTGAGTACGCCACCCAAATTGTTAATGACTGTACCCACACGAGGATCTTTTGGGCCAAACCGGGCCACAGCGATGGCCAGCGCTCGCTCAAGGGCCGCCCTGGCGCCGGCGAGATCGCCAATCATTTGAAGATGGTAGCCGAGTGAGTTGAACAGTAATCCCGCATAGTTGCTGCCCGCCACCGCGGCGGCGGCGACGGCGCGCAGGTGCGGCCGCAAGGCCGCGACCGGCGCCGGCAGGCCGACCTCGTTGAGACGAGAGGCTTCCGCGGCAAGTACAAACTCCACCCCGGTACGTGTGCCGTCAGCATCGGCGCAGCGGACGCGTACAAACACGGCGAGCAGCCGGTGCAGCGTCACCGCGCCATCCGCCTCCTCCTCGATCAGGCCGAGATCGCCGAGCCGCCGCAGCGCGTCCTCGGCGGCGAAGCGGTCGATCTCGCCGGCACTCGCGATCAGCAGACGGCGGGGGATCGGCTCGCCGGCGGCAAAGAACGCCGCGCGGTCGAGAAGCGCCCGGGCGCGCGCGTCAACCGGGTCCGCCGCATCGAGCTTGTCGAGGCTCAAGGCGAAGGTGCGCGCCACGTGCTGCTCATGCTTCGTCGGGCTGTGCTCCAGCGCCCCGGTCAGCGAGCGGTGGTCGAGCAGGCCGGGCGCCTGAAGTTCGGCGAGGTAGGCAGCCGGCGTTGCCACGTGCCGGTAGCGCTTGAGGTAGCTGCCGGCCATGTGCAGGGCGAGCGGCAGGTCGCCGAGTTCGGCGGCAATGGCATCGAGGTCG
>JALOTH010000061.1 GCA_025458035.1 Rhodospirillales bacterium | reverse complement strand
GAACGCCATCTCCTCCTTGTGCCGTCAGCTCACGAACGTGCGCTCTCGGGCCTGAAGCCTACGAAGCCGTACCGGCGCAACACCTGTCGCTCCTGGCGAACAGGGGCGCGAGAGGGTGTTCGATGCGGCGACCGGCGAGCCATTGGGCGGGCACATGGTCGGCGCCGAGGTCACCGAACTGATCCAGGGCTACGTCGTCGCCCGCACGCTGGAGGGGGCGGAGGCGGAGCTGATGCACGCGGTGTTCCCGCACCCGACGCCGCCCTCAGATGATGCACTTGCCCGTGCTCGACGCCTACGGCGACGCCGTGCATTTCTGACGCAGGGCGCATCACCGGAATCCAGGCTAGCCCGTAACGTTCGAACTCAGGGGCGCTGCGCGGCTTGATCGCGCAGCGCCCCATCGAGCTCAGTGTCAGGCCATGCTTTCATTGCATTGAATGAAGGCCAACCATATTGCCCTCGGTATCCACGACCATCGCAATGAAGCCGTGTTCGCCAATCGACATCTTTTCCTTGAAAACCTTCCCACCATAGAATGCGGCTCGCTCAGCCTCAATTGAACAGTCGTCACATGAGAAATAGACCAATGTACTCCCACCAGATGGGCAACCTTTCATTTGAACCAGCGCCCCTGGTGCTCCGTAGCCGTCCATGGACATGGGAAATGCCCACATCTCCATATCAGGGAAGCCCTGGGGATCAGGGTTCTTCAACTCCTCTAATGTTCCTTGGAACACCGCTTCGTAGAACGCTTTCGCACGGGGCATGTCCTGAACATAAATTTCAAACCAACCTACCGGATTGCTTTTCACCGTGTTTCTCCTTTGGTGGATCAACTGGGCTGAGGCCTAACGCTTACAACCACTGGCGATTATCTAGCGCCAGCCCGCTGAGCGGGTCATCGCAGCGTAAGCCGCCGCATGTGGTGGTGTCGGATCGAGGCATTCGGTGGAACATGGGTGCTGCCTTACACCCCTCCTGATTATACTCTGGATCATTCTTGAGATGGCAGCGGTGACGCCGCCGATGGCCGAGCCGGCTGCCCCGATTCATGCCACGGTCGCCGTGTCCCGCTCGGCGTCAGCTGGCAACCCGCGCAACGCAGCGTCACGCCGATCCTGCAAGATCAGCGCAATTGCCGCTGGCGAGCCCCTCCGTCATCAGCGCCCCCCGTCCAGCGGATCGCGGGCGGAGCCGGCGAACTGCGGATCAGGGAGGGGGGATCGAAGCCAAGGCTCCTCCCGACGCCGATGGCGTCGGGAGGAAACTCTGCAATGGCAACGCCCGGCGTTCACGGTAGCGCGCCGAAATGGCTCCGGAGGAGGGATTCGAACCCCCGACCTTGCGGTTAACAGCCGCTTGCTCTACCGCTGAGCTACTCCGGATCAAAGCTGGAGGCGCGGACCGGATTCGAACCGGTGTACACGGCTTTGCAGGCCGCTGCGTAGCCACTCCGCCACCGCGCCATCGGTTTGGCGCCTCAAGCACACGCCGCGGCATTGCCCGCTTCGCGAGTGGCGGACAGTAGTCGTTGCCAGCCAGCGGGTCAAGACTTTGGCCATCGCCCGCGTTGTGTAACCGCGGCGCCGTCGCTATAAGCGCTGCGAGATCAGCGCTCGCCGGCGCCAGCCGCCGCAAAGGACCGCCATGGATTTCGACGCCGCTCGCCGCCGCATGGTTGAGAATCAGATCCGGCCGAACCGGATCACCGATCCGCTCGTCATCGAAGCGATGTTGGCGGTCCCGCGGGAAGTCTTCCTCGAACCCATGCAGCGCGGCATCGCCTACGTCGATGAAGACATTCCCCTCGGCGGCCGCCGCTACCTCGCCGAACCGCTGGTGACGGCGCAACTGCTGCAGGCCGCCGAGATCAGCGCCGATTGCGTCGTGCTCGTCGTCGGCGGCGGCCCCGGCTACCTGCCGGCGCTGGCGGCCCGCATCGCCAGCATCGTCATTGCCCTCGAGGAGGACTCCGAACTTGCCGCCCGCGGCCAGGATGTGCTCGCCGAACTGGGCATCGACGCCGTGACCATGGTCGAAGGCCCCCTCGCCGCCGGCTGGCCGTCGCAGGCCCCCTACGACGTCATCCTGTTCGCCGGCGCGGTGCAGGAGGTGCCGGCGGCCTTCGCCGAGCAACTGGCCGAGGGCGGGCGGATGGTCGCGGTGATCGATGCCGGCCACGGTCTCGGCAAGGGAACGCTGATGCTGAAGATGAGCGGCGTGCTGTCGCGGCGGGCCGTTTTCGACGCGGTGACACCGGTGTTGCCGGGATTCACGGCGCAGCCGGCATTCCGCTTCTGAAGCAACACTTTGGCAATCAACATCGGGCCAAATGGGGGTTTAGACCATTTGGGGGGCACAGGGTCTTGACCGCGGCGGCCGCGTTTGATCCTGTGTCGCGCGGCGTTCCGTTGAACAGCTTTCGGTGAACCTCTTGAACCCAAGGCAGGGGAACTCGATGGCATTTGCGAAACGTATGGGGACCGCGGCGGCGCTGGCGGCGCTTGTCGCGGTGACCGTGCCGATCCCCGCCAGCGCCGAGACGCTGCGCGAGGCGCTTGCCGCCGCGTACCGCAACAACCCGAGCCTCGATGCGCAGCGCGCCCGTCTGCGCGCCACCAACGAGCAGGTGCCGCAGGCACTGGCCAACTACCGGCCACGGGTCTCGGCGACGGCGGATGTCGGCTACCGCAAGATCTACGACAACAGTGACACGACGCTGGCGCGGACCGGCGCCGGCAGCGATCAGAATTTGGCGCCGCGCGTCTTCGGCGCCGAGGTTCAGCAGCCGCTGTACCGTGGCGGGCGCACGCTGGCGGAAACGCGGCGGGCCGAAAACACCGTCCGCCAGGAACGGGCGCGGCTGACCTCCACCGAGCAGGATACCCTGACCGATGCGGTCGTCAGCTACACCGACGTCTATCGCAGCCAACTGGTGCTGGCGCTCACCATCAGCAACGAGCAGCGGCTGGCCCGTCAGTATGAGGCGACCCGCGACCGCTTTCGCGTCGGCGAAGTGACCCGCACCGATGTTTTTCAGGCGGAGGCGCGGCTGGCGCAGGCGACCGCACAGCGGATCGCCGCCGAAGGCACCCTTGAACAGTCCCGCGCCGCCTACCGCAACGTCATCGGCGAAGCGCCGGGCGTCCTCGATGCGCCGCCGTTGCCCGACGATCTGCCGATCAGCCTCGCGGCGGCGGTGCAGGCCGCCATCGGCGGCAATCCCGTCATCCGCCAGCAGGAGTTTGCCGAGCGCGCCGCCCTGGACACCGTCGATCAGCAGAAGGGCGCGCTGCTGCCGTCGGTCAACCTGGTGGGACGGGCCGAACGGTCCTACGAAGAAGCGCGGGAGGATGCCGAGTTCGATACCCTGGAAGCGCTGGTCCAGGTGACCGTGCCGCTGTACACGGGTGGCGCCGATTACGCGCGCATCCGCGCCGCCAAACAGACAGCGGCGGAACAGCGCCGGTTGATCGACCAATCGCGAAACGATGCCGTACAGGCGGCGACGCAAGGCTGGAGCCAACTGGAGACGGCGCGCGCGCAGATCGGCTCCCTCAGCAAGCAGGTGGAGGCCAACGCCATCGCCCTCGATGGTGTCCAGCGTGAAGCCGAGGTCGGCGCGCGCACCGTGCTCGACGTCCTCGACGCCGAGCAGGAGCTTTTGCAGAGCCAGGTCGATCTCGTCACCGCGCAGCGCGACGAAGTGGTGGCCGCCTACCGACTGAAGTCGTCACTGGGCGATTTGACCGCGCGCAAGCTCGGACTTGATGTGGATTACTACGATCCCGAGCAGCATTATCGGGATGTCCGCAACTCATGGTTTGGCGGATCGAGCCAGGGTGATGTAAGCTCCGACTTTGCCCGCCCAGTGCGCGAACGCTGAGGATACCGATGGCGGAACTGAACACGGACGCAGGCCGGATCAGGCAACGATGACCAGCGAGACACCGGAAAAACCGGCGGCAAGCGAGCCGTCGATGGAAGACATTCTGGCATCGATCCGCCGCATCCTCGCCGAAGACTCCACCGACGATGCCGGCAAGGAGACGCCGTCACAACCGCTGACCTCCAACCTGTTCGACGAAACGAACGTGGAAACGCCGCCGCCGCCGCGACCGACGACCTTGTCCTTCGACGATGAACTCGAGGCCGTCGAGGTGCGGCCGGATCCGCCGCCAGCCCCACCCCAACCACCTGCCGCCGATGTCTTCGTGTTGACGCCCGAGATGCGCATCGAAGCGGAACCGGGCGTGCCGGCCGCAACCCAGGTGGCGCCGCCATCGCCGCCCCTGTCCCCGCCGCCGCCGACGCGCGCCGCCTTTCCTGTCGGCAGCGGACGGCGGGTTGTTTCGGCACCGGCGGCCGACGTGTCCGCCGATGTGCTGGCGCATCTGGCGAAAGCGATCCTCGACCGCCGCGACATCGCGGTCAGCACCCGGGACGTTACCCTCGAAGGCATGGTGCGCGAAATGCTGCGGCCGCTGTTGCGCGAATGGCTGGACCGCAATCTGCCCTACCTGATCGAACGGCTGGTGAAGAAAGAAATCGACCTGATGGTCAACCGCGCCGAACGGCTGGACGACTGAACGGCGGCGGTTTACGACAGCGGCGACGCCAACCCCGTGGGGGTCGTCGGCCCCCCGTTTCGCCCCGGTTTCCAAGGACCCATGCTGGACAAGACCTATTCCCCCGCCGCGATCGAAGCCGCGTGGTATGAACGCTGGGAAGCGGCCGGCGCTTTCGCCGCCGGCACCCGCCCGAACGCGCCGTCGTACACCATCGTCATCCCGCCGCCGAACGTCACCGGCAGCCTGCATATGGGCCACGCCCTCAACAACACGCTGCAGGATATCCTGATCCGCCACGCCCGCATGTGCGGCTTTGATGTGCTATGGCAACCGGGCACCGACCACGCCGGCATCGCCACGCAAATGGTCGTCGAACGCCAGTTGCAGGCGGAAGGGCTCGATCGCCATGCTCTCGGCCGCGGCGAGTTCATCAACCGGATCTGGAGCTGGAAGGCGCAATCGGGCGGCGCCATCATCGGCCAACTGCGGCGCCTCGGCTGCTCGTGCGACTGGTCGCGCGAACGCTTCACCATGGACGAGGGGCTATCGGCGGCGGTGCGCCGGGTGTTCGTCGACCTCCACCGGCGGGGGCTGATCTACCGCGACAAGCGCCTGGTCAACTGGGATCCCAAGCTGCACACGGCGATCTCCGACCTCGAGGTGGAATCCCGCGAGGAACGGGGCAAGCTGTGGACCTTCCGCTATCCGCTGGAGGGCGAGCCGGACCGCTTCATCGCCGTCGCCACGACACGGCCGGAAACCATGCTGGGGGATACCGCCGTCGCCGTGCATCCGGAGGATGCACGCTATCAGGGGCTGATCGGCCGCTTCTGCCGGCTGCCGCTGGCTGACCGGCCAATCCCGATCATCGCCGACGAGCACGCCGACCCGGAAAAGGGTACCGGCGCCGTGAAGATCACGCCGGCCCACGACTTCAACGATTTCGAAGTCGGCCGCCGGCATCGGCTGCCGATGATCAATGTCCTCGACGCCAACGCGGCGATGAATGATCAGGTGCCGGAGCGTTTTCGCGGCCTCGACCGCTACGCCGCACGCGCCGCCGTCATCGCCGAGCTGGAGGCCCTCGGCCTCGTCGAAGCGGTCGAAGAGCACACGCTGATGATGCCCTACGGCGATCGCTCGCACGTGGTCATCGAGCCGTGGCTGATGGACCAGTGGTTCGTCGACGCCGCCAGCCTTGCCAAGCCGGCGATCGAGGCGGTGGAAAGCGGGCGCACGGTGTTCGTGCCCGAGCAATGGACGAAAACCTACTTCGAATGGATGCGCAACATCCAGCCGTGGTGCATCTCGCGGCAGATCTGGTGGGGCCACCAGATCCCCGCGTGGTACGGGCCGGACGGCACCATTTTCGTCGAGGAGAGCGAGGACGCGGCGATGGCCGCGGCGCGCGCCCATTATGGCGCCGATACCACGCTGACCCGCGAGTCCGACGTTCTCGACACCTGGTTCTCGTCGGCGCTGTGGCCGTTCTCGACGCTCGGCTGGCCGCAACAAACGCCGGAACTCGCCCGCTACTACCCAACCGATGTCCTGGTCACCGGCTTTGACATCATCTTCTTCTGGGTTGCGCGGATGATGATGATGGGCCTGCACGTCATGGGCGATGTGCCGTTCCGTACCGTCTACATCCACGCCCTGGTCCGCGACGAGAAGGGGCAGAAGATGTCCAAGTCGCGGGGCAACGTCATCGACCCGCTCGACCTCGTCGATCGTTATGGCGCCGATGCCCTGCGCTTCACCCTGACCGCGCTCGCCGTGCAGGGTCGCGATGTCAAGATCTCCGCCACCCGCGTCGAGGGCTACCGCAACTTCTGCACCAAGCTGTGGAACGCGGCGCGCTTCTGCCGGATGAACGAGGCGGCGCCCGTCGCCGGCTTCGATCCCGGCGGTTGCGATCAGATCGTCAACCGCTGGCTCGTCGGCAAGGTGGTGGCGGCGATCGAGGCGGCGACGGCGGCGCTGGAAAGCTACCGCTTCAACGACTACGCCGGAACCCTCTATCACTTCACCTGGGGCACGTTCTGCGACTGGTATCTCGAGTTCGCCAAGCCGATGCTGCTGGGCGGTTCCGCCTCGGCACAGGCCGAAACCCGCGCCGTTGCCGCCTGGGCCCTCGATCACATCCTGCGGCTGCTGCACCCGGTGATCCCGTTCGTCACCGAGGAACTCTGGCACGGGCTGAGCGACCGCGGCGGCCGGCTTCTCGGCGACCAGCCATGGCCATTGGCGGAGGCGCGGCTGATCGATCCCCGGGCGGCGGCCGAGGTCGACTGGGTGGTGCGGCTGATCTCACAGGTGCGCGCCGTGCGCACGGAGATGAACGTGCCGGCGGCGGCGAAGATCCCGCTGCTGCTCAAGGACGCCAACGCCACCGCGGCGGCGCGCCTCGATGGCTACCGGCCGCTCATCGAGAGCCTGGCGCGGGTCGAGCGCACGGCGCTGCTCGACGGCGAGGTGCCGGCGGGCTCGGTGCAGGACGTCGTCGATGGGGCGACGCTGGTGCTGCCGGTGGCCGACTTCATCGACATCGCCGCGGAACAGACCCGCCTGCACCGCGAGATCGCGAAGCTCGACGACGAGATCGGCCGGGTTGACCGCAAACTGGCGAACGAGGGTTTCCTTGCCAAAGCGAAGCCGGAAGTCATCGAGACCGAGCGCGAACGGCGGGCGGAGGCGGCGGCGGCACGGGCGCGGCTCGGCGAGGCGGCGCGCCGGCTGGCGAGCCTTTAAATGGCGGCCGGCGAAGCCCCGGCGACGCGGCGGCGCGGCTGGATCAAGCGTGCCGTCATCGCCTGCGGCGTCGTCGCCCTCGTCATCTGGATCGTGCTGCTGATCCGCATCCTCGTCCACCTGCTGACCACCACCGCCGCTGCCGGCGGTTTCGGCTGAAGGCGGCGCGGCCTAACGGGTGGGTACCGGTTTTTCGCCCGAATAATCGTAAAAGCCGCGGCCGGTGCGGCGGCCAAGCCAGCCCGCCTCGACGTATTTGACGAGCAACGGGCACGGCCGGTACTTGGAATCGGCGAGCCCCTCATAGAGGGACTGCATGACGCCAAGGCAGGTATCAAGACCGATGAAGTCGGCGAGTTCCAGCGGGCCCATCGGATGGTGGGTGCCGAGCTTCATCGCCGTGTCGATGCTCTCCACCGAACCGACGCCCTCATACAGCGTGTAGATCGCCTCGTTGATCATCGGCATCAGGATGCGGTGGACGACGAAGGCGGGGAAGTCCTCGGCGCCGATCGGTGTCTTGCCCAGCCTGACGGCGAACCCCTGCAGCGTGCGGAAGGTCTCTTCCTCGGTGGCGATGCCGCGGATCAGTTCGAGCAGGCGCATCTTCGGCACCGGATTCATGAAATGGGTGCCGATGAAACGGCCGGGCCGGTCGGTCTGCGCCGCAAGGCGGGTGATCGAGATGGTGGAGGTGTTGGTGGCGATGATGGCGTCGGCCTTCAGGTGCGGGCACAACTGTTTGAACACCGACTTCTTGATCGCTTCGTCTTCGGTGACCGCCTCGATGACGAGATCGCACTCGCCGAGAGGCTCATGGCCGGTGCCGACGACGATGTGAGTGAGGGCGGTGCGCAGCTTGTCGGTCGTCAGCTTACCGCGCTCGACCGCCCGCTCCAGGTTCTCGCGGATGAACGTTTGCGCCTGCTGCAACCGCTCCGCCGAGACATCGGTCAGGTAGACGTCATAGCCGGCCGCGGCGCAAACCTCGGCGATGCCGGTCCCCATCTGACCCGCGCCGATGACGCCGACCTTGGTGATGTCCATGGCGCGTCCCCGCCGCCGGCGCTAGGGCTTGGTCAGCGTGGCGGTCAGTTCCGGCACGGCCTGAAACAGATCGGCGACGAGACCGTAGTCGGCCACCTGAAAAATCGGCGCATCTTCGTCCTTGTTGATGGCGACGATGATCTTCGAGTCCTTCATCCCGGCGAGGTGCTGAATGGCGCCGGAGATACCGACGGCGACGTAGAGTTCGGGGGCGACCACCTTGCCGGTCTGCCCCACCTGATAATCGTTGGGCACGAAGCCGGCATCCACTGCCGCCCGTGACGCGCCGACGGCGGCGCCCAGCTTGTCGGCGAGATCCTCGATGATGCGGAAGTTTTCGCCCGAGCCCATGCCGCGACCGCCGGAAACCACCACCCGCGCCGCGGTCAATTCCGGGCGCTCGCTCTTCGTCAGTTCCTGGCCGACGAAGCGGGACAGGCTCTGCGGCTCGCCGGGCTCGACGGTTTCGATGGCGCCGCTGCCGCCCGCTAGCGCCTTGTCGAAGGCCGTTGTCCGCACGGTCAAAACCTTGACCGGATCGGCGCTCTTCACGGTGGCCATGGCGTTGCCCGCGTAGATCGGGCGGACGAAGGTGTCGGCATCGATGATGGCGGTGATATCGGAAACCTGCGCGACGTCGAGCAGCGCCGCCACCCGCGGCATGACGTTCTTGCCGGTAGTCGTTGCCGCCGCCAGCACGTGGGTGAACGCCGGCGCCAAGCGCGCGATCAGCGGCGCCAGCGCTTCCGCCAGCGGATGGGCGTAGGTCGGCGCATCGCACAGCAGCACTTTCGCCACGCCCGCTACGGCGGCGGCGGCCTCGGCGGCGGCGCGGCAGTCCGTCCCGGCGACGAGGACGGTCACCTCGCCCAGGCTTTGTGCGGCGGTGATCGCGCAGAGGGTGGCGGGTTTCAGCGTGGCGTGGTCGTGATCGGCGACGACGAGGGCGGCCATGGGTCAGATCACCTTCGCTTCGTTACGGAGTTTGTCGACAAGCTCGGCAACCGTCTTCACCTTGACTCCGGCCTGCCGCTTCGGCGGTTCGACCACCTTCAGGGTCTGCAGCCGCGGGACGACATCGAGGCCCAGCGACGCCAGCTTCACCACGTCCAGCGGCTTTTTCTTCGCCTTCATGATGTTGGGCAGCGTCGCGTAGCGTGGCGTGTTCAGGCGCAGATCGACGCTGATGACGGCGGGCAGCGTGACCGTGATGGTCTCCAGACCGCCATCGACCTCCCGGGTGACGTCGGCACGGCCGTCACCGAGCACCACCTTCGAAGCGAACGTCGCCTGCGACCAGCCGAGAAGGCCGGCCAGCATCTGCGCCGTCTGGTTGGAGTCATCGTCGATCGCCTGCTTGCCGAGGATCGCGAGCCCGGGCTGTTCCTTTTCGACGATCGCCTTCAGCACCTTGGCAACGGCCAGGGGCTGCAGATCGTCAGCCGTTTCGATCAGGCAGCCGCGGTCGGCGCCCATGGCGAGAGCGGTGCGGACGGTTTCCTGCGCCTGCGTCGGGCCGATGGACACGACGACGACCTCGGCGGCCTTGCCAGCCTCCTTCAGGCGCAACGCCTCCTCGACCGCGATCTCGTCGAAGGGGTTCATCGACATCTTGACGTTCGCCAGTTCGACGCCCGTCTGATCGGCCTTGACGCGGACCTTTACGTTGTAGTCAACGACCCGTTTGACAGCGACTAGAATTTTCATGGACGACCCGCACTGGTTCTTCTCGTTCGGATGAGCACCCGTGCTCAACACTCCCCACTTGGGACCGCTTTCGCACCTGCACTCGCAACCTAAGGCGTTGATAGCGGGCGGTCAAGGCGGCGGCGCGGCGGGCTTTCAGGAGGTTTCTGCCGGCATGCCGAGGCGGGCGGCGACCAGCTCGGCGATCGCCAGCGACGCGGTCAATCCCGGCGACTCGATGCCGAACAGGTTGACCAATCCGGGGACGCCATGGCTTTCCGGCCCCTGGACGACGAAGTCGCGGGGCGGCTCGCCGGGCGCTTGCAGCTTCGGCCGGATGCCGGCGTACCCGGGCGTCAGGCTGCCGTCCGGCAGGCCCGGCCAGTAGCGGCGGATGGCGGCAACGAAGCCGTCGGCGCGCGCGCCGTCGACTCGGTAGTCGATGGCGTCGACCCACTCAACGTCCGGGCCGAAGCGACCCTGGCCGGCGAGATCGCGGGTGTAGTGGAGCCCGACGCTCGCCTGATCGGGCAGCGGGTAGATCAGACGCGAAAACGGCGGCCGGCCGCTCAGCGCGAAGTAGTTGCCTTTGGCATAATGCAGCGGCGGCACCTTCGCCGGCGGAAAACCGTCGAGGGACAGCGCCAGCGCCTGGGCGCCGAGACCGGCGGCGTTGACGACATGGCGGCAGGCCAGCGTCATCGGCGCCTGCCCGCCAACATCGAGGTGGATGGCGTCGGCGGCGATGCGGCCGCCGAGGCAGGGGCTGAGCATGGCGAACAGCGCGCCGGCCGCTTCCGCCTCGCCCTTGAGACTGAGCATGTAGCCGTGACTGTCGAAGATGCCCGTTGACGGCGATGCCAGCGCCGCGACGCAATGGAGTTCCGGTTCGAGGCGCGCCGCCTCGGCGCCGCTCAGCCGGTAGACGTCGGTGACGCCGTTGGCGCGGGCGCTGGCTTCGATGCGGTCGAGGCCGGCGACCTCGCCCTCGTCGCAGGCGACAACGAGTTTTCCGCACATGAGGTGATCGATGTGCCGGCTGGCCAAGTATCCATAGAGGAGATCGCGACCGCGTCGACAGAGCCTCGCCTTCAGACTATCTAAAGGATAATAGAGACCCGCGTGGATGACTTCTGAGTTGCGAGAACTGGTGACCGTACCGATTGCCGCCCCCGCCTCCAGCACGACCACGTCACGGCCGGCGGCGGCCAAGCAGCGCGCCACTGCCAAGCCGACGACACCGGCACCGACGATCGCGCAGTCCACTCGCTCGAACATGACTGACGTATGTCGGCAGCCCCACGGCGCTGTCAAGCCGTCCGCCCAACGCGCCCGGCCGGTGGCCCGCCGATGACCGCCGGTAGCAAGCCGCCAGCATCCCGCTCGCCGGCGCAGAACCCGGCGACGAGCCGCGATGTCGACCGCTTTCTCGCGGAAATCGCCGCCCGGCCGCGGCCAGCCCCGTCGGGCGCGGGCGGCCGGCTGCTGTTCGCGATGGACGCGACGGCAAGCCGCCAGCCGACCTGGGATCTCGCCGCGCAACTGCAGGGGGAGATGTTTTCCGCCGCCGCCGCCGCCGTCGGCGGCTTCGCCACGCAGGTGTGCTTTTACCGCGGATTCTCCGAATTCCGCGCCAGTCCCTGGCTGACCCACCCCGGCCCCGTGCATCGGCTGATGGCGTCGGTGGTTTGCCGGGCCGGCCGCACCCAAATCGCCAAGGTTCTGCAACACGCCATCAACGAGACCCGCCAGCAGAAAGTTTCCGCCCTGGTCTTCGTCGGTGATTGCGCCGAGGAAGACCTCGACCAGCTCGCGGGGCTGGCCGGCGACCTGGGCGTTTTCGGCGTGCCAGCCTTCCTGTTCCAGGAGGGCAGCGACGTCGCCGCCCGCACCGCCTTTCAGGAAATCGCCCGGCTGACGCGGGGCGCCTGGTGCCGGTTCGACGCCGCCAGCGCCGACACCCTGCGGGAGCTGCTGCGGGCGGTGGCGGTGTATGTGGCTGGCGGACGCACGGCGCTGGAGGACCTCGCGCGGCGGCGAGGCGGCGAGGTTCGCCTACTGGCCCGCCAGCTGGACCAGCGCTGACGGCCATGTTCGGGTACCTGCTGCTCGGAATTGCCCTGCTCATTGTGCTGATGATGCTCGGCCGGCTGCTGGTCAGCGTCCCGCCGCGGCAACTGCTGCTGGCGGGCAAGTGGGTCGGCCTCGGCGCCATCGGCGGCGCCACCGTCTTTCTCATGGTGACCGGGCGGTTGAGTTGGGCGTTGACGGCGGCCGCGGCATTCCTGCCGTGGATCATCCGGTGGCTCGAGCGCAACCGCATGATGCGTTCGGGATCGGCATCGCGCGGCGCCGGGAACGGCGCCGGACAGACCTCTCGGGTCGAAACGGCGACGCTGCGCATGAGCCTCGACCACGCCACCGGCAGCCTCGACGGCGAGATCCTGACCGGCCCGTTCGCCGGGCGCTGGCTCAGCGATCTGACCGTCGCCGACCTGCTCACCCTGCGCGAACGCTGCCGCGCCGGCGATCCGGCTTCCGTCTCCCTGCTCGACAGCTACCTCGATCGCCATCATGACGGCTGGCGCGAGACGGCGGCCGGCGCCGCCGCTGAGGGCTCCGCGGACGAGGCGCCGGCGCCACCGCAGGCGATGACGCGGGATGAGGCCTACCGCATTCTTGGCCTGCAGCCGGGTGCCAGCGACGCGGAGGTGCGAGCCGCTCACCGCCGCCTGATCGGCGGCCTGCATCCCGATCGCGGCGGCTCCTCGTTCCTGGCGGCACTGATCAATCGCGCCCGCGATCTGCTGCTTGGCCGCCGGCCGCAGTGAATTCCGTAACCAATGCGGTGTAAGCTGTAAGTACGCATTCGCTCACCATCGCCGCATGGCGCGACGATCGCCATTCTGCCACTAGTCCGCGCGGGGATTTTCGCAACTGCCTGAAATGGGGGTGCCGATATCCCGTCTGCGCCTTGGCAGGCGAGGCCGCTCTATGGCATGAAAGTCGCCACGCGCCAGCCACGCTGCCCCGACCCCATCCCAATCCTGTTCGCAAGAGGTTGTCTGATGCCGAAACCTGTCCGCAAGGCTGTTTTCCCCGTTGCCGGCCTCGGCACCCGTTTCCTGCCGGCGACGAAAGCGCTGCCGAAGGAGATGTTGCCGATCGTCGACAAGCCGCTGATCCAGTATGCGGTGGAAGAAGCCCGCGAAGCCGGCATCGAGGAATTCATTTTCGTCACGGGCCGCGCCAAAAGCGCCATCGAGGATCATTTCGATCACTCTGTGGAACTCGAGCACGTGCTGCGCGAACGCGGCAAGGAGAAGGAGCTGCGGTCCGTCATCGATTGGATGCCGTCCCCCGGCCATATCTCCTATACGCGCCAGCAGGAGCCGCTCGGCCTTGGTCATGCGGTGTGGTGCGCGCGCAACTTCGTCACCGACGAACCCTTTGCGGTGCTGCTCGCCGATGACCTGATCCTCGCCAATCCGGGCGTCCTCAAGCAGATGGTCGAGGCCCATCGCAGCGTCGGCGGTAACATGCTGGCGATCGAGCAGGTGCCGCCGGAGCAAACGGACCAGTACGGCATCCTCGACGCCTCGCAGCAGAACGGCCGTCTGATCCCCGCCCGCGGGCTCGTCGAAAAGCCGAAACCGGGGACCGCGCCCTCCGCCTTCGCGGTGATCGGCCGCTATATTCTCGATCCGATGGTGCTGACCGTCCTCGAACACCAGGAACGGGGCACCGGCAACGAAATCCAGCTCACCGACGCGATCGCCCGAACCATCGGCATCCTGCCGCTCAACGGCTACCAGTTCGAGGGCCGGCGGTTCGATTGCGGCAGCAAGGTCGGCTGGCTGCGCGCCAACGTCGCCTTTGCCCTCAATCGCGACGACATGGCCGAACGGGTGCGCGTCATGCTCAGCGAGTTCCAGCAGTAACCGCCCATCAGCGATCGCCCGGCGAGCGAGGACCCCATGCACATTGCGATGATCGGAACCGGCTATGTCGGGCTTGTGTCCGGGGCCTGCTTCTCGGAGTTCGGCGTCACCGTGGTTTGCGTCGACAAGGATGCGGCGAAGATCGACAAGATCAATCGCGGCGAAATGCCGATCTTCGAGCCTGGCCTCGCCGACCTCGTCGCCAGCAACATGCGTGCCGAGCGCCTGCGCTTCACCACCGACTTGAAGGCAGCGGTGGCGGGCGCGATCGCCGTGTTCATCGCCGTCGGCACCCCGAGCCGCCGCGGCGACGGCTACGCCGACTTGAGCTATGTGTATGAGGCGGCGCGCGAGATCGCCGCCGCCATCACCGGCTATACCGTCGTCGTCACCAAGTCGACGGTGCCGGTGGGCACCGGCGACGAGGTCGAGCGGATCGTTCGCGACCTTCGCCCCGACGTGGAGATCGATGTCGTCTCGAACCCGGAATTCCTGCGGGAGGGATCGGCCATAGGTGATTTCATGCGCCCCGACCGGGTGGTGATCGGCACCGAATCCGAGCGCGCCCGCGCCGTCATGCGCCAGCTTTACCGCGTCCTTTATCTGATCGAAACGCCCATCGTCTTCACCTCGCGGCCGACCGCGGAGATGATCAAGTATGCGGCCAACGCGTTCCTGGCGATGAAGATCACCTTCATCAACGAAGTCGCCGATCTGTGCGAAAAGGTCGGTGCCGATGTCCACGACGTTGCCCGCGGTATCGGCCTCGATGGCCGCATCGGCCGCAAGTTCCTCCATCCCGGCCCCGGGTTCGGCGGGTCATGCTTTCCGAAAGATACGCTGGCGTTGATCCGCACGGCGCAGCAGGCCGGCGCGCCGCTGCGCATCATCGAAACGGTGCAGACGGTGAACAGCGAGCGCAAGCAGCGGATGGCGGAGAAAATCGTCGCCGCCTGCGGCGGTTCCGTGGCCGGACTGACGATCGGCGTTCTCGGCCTGACGTTCAAGCCGAACACCGACGATATGCGCGATTCCCCCAGCCTCGTCATCATCCCGGCGCTGCAAGCGGCGGGTGCCGCGATCCGCGCTTTCGATCCCGAAGGCATGACCGAGGCGGCGAGGCTGCTCAGCGAGGTGGCCTGGTGTCGGGACGCCTACGATGCGATGGACGGGGCCGATGCCCTCGTCGTCCTTACCGAGTGGAACGAGTTCCGCGCCCTCAACGTCGAGCGGATGCGCGCGCTGCTGCGCAAGCCCTTGGTCATCGACCTCAGAAACATCTATAACCCGGCCGACATGGTGGCGGCCGGCTTCGACTATGCCTCGGTCGGCCGGCCGGCGACGGCAACGAAAGGGTGAGACGACGCATGACCCACGGCCGCACCCTGCACCCGACGATCCTGCGCGAATACGATATCCGGGGGATCGTCGGCGAGACCCTGACGGAAGACGGCGTGCTCGCCATCGGTCATGGCTTCGGCACGCTGGTGCGGCGCGCCGGCGGGCGGACCGTCGCCGTCGGCTATGACGGCCGGCTGAGTTCTCCGGCGCTGGAGGCGGCGCTGGTCGAAGGCCTCGTGGCGACGGGAGTGACGGCGCTGCGGATCGGCCTTGGACCTTCGCCGATGCTCTATTTCGCTGGACACCACCTTGCCGCCGACGCCGGCATGATGATCACCGGCTCGCACAATCCGGCCGAATACAACGGCATCAAGATGACCCTCGGCGGCCGGCCGTTCTTCGGCGAAGCGATCCAGGCACTCGGCCGCCGCGTCGCCGCCGGGGATTTCGATGCCGGCGCCGGACGCATCGAGGATATGCCGGTCGCCGCCGCCTACGTCGAACGGCTGGTCCGCGACTTTGTCCCCGGCCGCCCGCTCACCGTCGCCTGGGATCCCGGCAACGGCGCCGCCGCCGCCATTCTCGGGCTGCTGTGCGCGCAGCTTCCCGGTGAACATATCGTCATCAACGGCGCCGTCGACGGGACGTTTCCCGCCCACCACCCCGACCCGACGGTGGAAGCCAACCTGGAACAGTTGAAGGCCGTTGTCCGCGATCGCCGTTGCGATGTCGGGATCGCCTTCGATGGCGACGGCGACCGTATCGGCGTCATCGACGATCGCGGCCGCGTCATCTGGGGAGACCAGCTGCTGGTCATCCTGGCCGAGCCGCTGCTGCGCGAGGCACCGGGAGCGACGATCATCGCCGATGTCAAATCG
>JALOTH010000170.1 GCA_025458035.1 Rhodospirillales bacterium | reverse complement strand
TCGCCTACGCCGATCTCGTGGTCGTGCCGACACGGCCGTCGCCGCATGACCTGCGGGCGGTCGGCGCGACACTCGACATCATCGAAGGGCAGGGCAAGGCCCTGGTATTCGCCGTCAATGCGGCCCTGCCGCGGGCCCGCATCACCGGCGATACGGCGGTGGCGCTGTCGCAGCATGGAACGGTGGCGCCGGTGATGCTGTGTCAACGGATTGTCTACGCCACCAGCATGATTCACGGGTTGACGGTGATGGAGAGCGATCCGGGATCGGCCGCGGCGGAAGAAGTGGCGCAGATGTGGGCTTACCTCGCATCCCGCATCACCCGGCCCGACGCCCGGACGACCCTCGGCACCGGTCTGTTCGATCGCCTGCGCGGCAGCGGCTTCGGGCGGCGCCGCGCCGTCCCGCCGACGGAAAAGCCGACGGAAAAGCGGTGCTGATGATCATGACGGGTTCCCTAAACTCCCCTTCGGACGGCCGCCTGTTTGCCAGCAAAGGCGATGCCGCGCCCACTCAGCGACCGCCGCTGATCACCGCTCCGATGGCAGGTGGCGCGCTGTTGCCGCAACCCGCTCCGGCGGCCCGTGTCGAGAAACTGGGCGGACACCGCGGCGTCTCGCCCCTGTCATTCCTGATCAGCCGGCGCCCGGCCGTCGGCAGCGCACCCTCTGGCCACGGCGTCGGGGATGTGCCGGCGCCCGCCGCGCCGCCGCTCATGCTTGCCGCCGCGAATCCCCGCAGCGAGGCCACGAGGGCACGGCCTCCGCGCCGTTCGCTGACCCTGCGGCTGTCCGTCGGACACTATCTGCGCTTCCGCGAATGCGCCGTGGGCGGGGAAACGACGTTCCAAGGCTTGCTTGAAGCGCTGGTGCTGCGCTTTCTCGCCACCGCCGATCCGCTACCGCCGACAGGGCAGGGAGCGGGTTCTTCACCACGAGTGGACGGGACCCGTTAGCGGCGACCGTTAGCGGTTCGGGCGCCGCGGCCGGACTTCGCTGTCGGCTGCGCACGGCCCGGCCGGGTGCCAGGCGCTGACCGTGACCATCCGGCCGTCCTGCGTGCGCAGCGGCTTGGCGGCCGGCGCCGGATCATCGTTGCGCACGCCCTCAAGGCCGGCGCAACTGCGGCGGATGGCGTCATTGCCCATCGGCGTGCCGGTGCCGCAGGCCAGTGCTGCCGCGTACGCATCGCTGCGGTTGACCAGGGTGACGAGTTCGGCAGTCGGCCGCCGGCCGAAACGCTCCCAGATCAGATCGAGAAAACGCTCGACCGCCGATGTCAGGGTGCCCTCGCCGCCGATGCGGGGATCATAGCCGGAGGCCAGCACCGCCAATACGTTGGGCTCGACCGGCGCCCGCTCGTCGGCAACGAACATCGCCGGCATCAACAGGCGCCCGCCGGTGCGCGCCGAGAAGGCGCCCTGTGCCAGGAACATCAGCGCCTGCACTTTCAGGGGCTGCAGCGTCAGACCTTCGGCCTCGGCACGAGCGAGCAACCACCCGGCGACGGCGAGCGCCGATGCCGTTGCCGTCGGCCGGTCGAAGCCCGCTGGGTCGATGGCTGGCAGTTCGCGGGAGAGTTCGGTCATGTCGAGGAGTATCGCCGTCGCGATTGACCGAAGGGTTAAAGGGCGAGCGGCGAGGTGCCGCTAAATCAGTCCGGCGAGCGGCGAAGAGGGATCGGCATAGCGTTTTTTCGCCATGCGCCCCGCAAGGTAGGCCAGGCGGCCGGCGGCGACGGCGTGCCGCATCGCTTGCGCCATGCGGATCGGGTCCTTCGCCTCGGCAATTGCCGTGTTCATCAGCACGCCATCGCAACCGAGTTCCATCGCCACCGCCGCGTCCGAGGCGGTGCCGACGCCCGCGTCGACGAGAACGGGGACCTTCGCCTGCTCAACGATCAGGCGGATCGAAATCGGGTTCTGGATGCCGAGACCGGAGCCAATGGGCGCGGCCAGCGGCATGATGGCGACGCAGCCCAGGTCCTCCAGCCGTTTCGCCAGAATCACGTCGTCGGAGCAGTAGACCATCACCTCAAAGCCATCGGCGACCAGCGTTTCCGCCGCGCGCAGCGTCTCGACCATATCGGGATAGAGGGTCTTCTGATCGCCCAGCACCTCCAGCTTGACCAGCGTCCAGCCACCCGCTTCGCGCGCGAGGCGCAGGGTGCGCACCGCCTCGGCCGCGGAGTAGCAGCCGGCCGTATTCGGCAGGTAGGTGTAGCGCTTCGGATCGACGTAATCGACCAGCATCGGCTGGCTGGGGTCGGCAATGTTGACCCGGCGCACGGCGACGGTGACGATCTCGGCGCCGGAAGCGGCGATCGCGGCGGCGGTTTGCTCGAAATCACGATACTTTCCGGTGCCAACGAGAAGCCGCGACCGAAACCGCCGGCCGGCGACGATCAGAGGGTCGTCATCAACGGCGTCGCCAACCCCTTCGTCGCCGTTGACCGCGGCGTCAGGGGCGCCGCCGCCGATGAAGTGGACGATCTCGATGCGGTCGCCGTCGGCAATGCTGACCGCATCGTAAGTGGAGCGGGGCACGATCTCGAGATTGCGTTCCACGGCGACCTTGCGGGGGTCCAGACCGATTTCGGTCAGCAAGGTGGTTACCGTGTGTGCCGCCGATACCGTGCGCGCTTCACCGTTAATCGTCACCAACATCGCTTCCAACTCCCAGCGGCGAGTGCCGCGGCGCACCCGCCGTCGCTGCAAACATAGTCTTCGGGCCGCGCGGCTCAAGCGACAAGGGCGGCCGCACGCGCGTTTCGGACTTCGTGGTCACGGCGAATCGGGCCGCCGATCGCAGGCACGGCGCTCCAGCCCGGCCGCCAGCCCCTCGATGGTGCCGGGGATCCCATCCTCGCCGCGCAGCTCCCACCCCGTCAAGGTCAGCGCCCGCAGCATCCGTACGACGCTGGGTGTGCGCAACCGCGCCGCGGCCAGCACGTCCGCATCGGCGAGCAGTTGTCGAGCAGGTCCCTGCCGCATCACCCGGCCGGCGACGATGACGCCGACGTCGTCCGCCCAGCCGTGAGCGAGGTCGACGTCGTGGGTCGCGATCGCGATGGTCGTGCCGGTCTCCTGCAGCCGGGCCAGCGCAGCAAGAAGCTGGCTGACGCCATCGCCATCGAGCCCCGCGCTGGGTTCATCGAGGAGCAGGAGATCGGGTTGCATGGCGACGGCGC
The DNA here is from genome assembly GCA_025458035.1 of Rhodospirillales bacterium. Lineage (GTDB taxonomy): Bacteria > Pseudomonadota > Alphaproteobacteria > Rhodospirillales > Defluviicoccaceae > Defluviicoccus. The sequence goes on along the minus strand of JALOTH010000170.1, from coordinate 1,665 downwards.
CGGCGATGACCACCCGCTTGCGCTGGCCATATGACAGCAGGTGCGGCGGACGGTTGGCGACGGCGGCGAGGTCGAGGGCGGCGAGGGCATCGTCCACGCGCGCGGACACCGCCGGCTGATCCAGGCCAAGGTTGATCGGTCCGAAGGAAACGTCTTCGGCAACGCTGGCCGCGAACAGCTGATCGTCCGGCTCCTGCAAAACCATCTGCACCCGTTGCCGCCAGTGCTTCATGTCGGCGCGTCCGTAACCAACGGGCCGGCCCGCGAGCGATAGCGTGCCGCTATCGGGCCGCAGTAAACCGGCGAGATGCAGCAGCAATGTGGTCTTGCCGGACCCGTTCGGACCCAGAATGGCGAGGCGGCGGCCTTGCGGGATGGTGATATCGAGCCCGGCCAGGGCAACGACGCCATCGGGATAACCATAGGCGAGGTTTCGCGCCTCGATTAGGGGCGCGGTCACGTCGCCAACCACGCGATCAGGGCGATTGTTGCGGGAATGGCCGCTGCCAGCGCCCACTCCGCCGGCGCGGTCGTCGCGGCTCCGTCCGCGACCGTCAGCGCACCATCGAAGCCGCGCAGCGCCAAGCCTCGCTGCAGTCGTTCCGCGCGGTCGAGAGCGCGCAGCAGCAGGGCGGCGGTCAGGCGGATCGAGGATCGCATGGCGTGGCGGGTGGTGCCGTAGCCCAGGCGAGCCGTCTGGGCGCGGACGCCGGCAAGCGCAGTGTCGGCCAGCAGGAACACCATCCGGTAGACCAGCAGCGCGGTTTCCGCGACCGGCGCCGGCAAGCCAATCCGGCGGAAAAGGCAGATCAGGTCGGTGACCGGCGTCGTCAACGCCAGCAGAGCGAGGCAGGCGGTGCCGGCGAGTCCGCGCAGCAGGACGGTGGCCGCCAGACTCAGACCCTCCGGCGACCACCTCAGCGCCGGTCCCTCCTCCCAGGCAATGGAGACGGCAAGGAGTGGCGTCGAGGCCAGCAGAAAGCCGGCGGGAACGGCGAGGAAGGCGATGAGCAGCCTTGCTTCGCAGCGGGCGGCGAACAGCGCCAGCGCCAGGGCGGCGGTCAGCGTCAATGCGGCGCTCCAGGGGGCCGGCCCCGCCAGCGTGACCGTCAGCAGCCCGACAACCAATACCGTCTTGCCGCCCGCCCCGCGTAAGCGCCAACGGCTGCGATGGGCGGCGCGATCAAAGGCCTGCATCGGCCTTGCTGGCGGCGCCCTCGCGCCGGCGCCGGCCGAAGTAATAGCCGATGACGCCTGCGCCGAGGGCCGCCTGCAGTGCGAACAGCAGGCCTTCGATTTCGCCACTGGGCGGCTTCCAGAGCGGCTCGAACCACGGCTGAAAGTTCTCGGCGGTGGCGGCGACCGCTTCCGACGCCTGGCCATCGGTGCCGCCAAACTCGGCATCCCGCAGCCCGGGGAGCACAAGCGGTAAAAGGACGATGGCGCCGGCCAGAGCCAGGACGATCCGGTTGTTGCGCAGGAAAGACATGGCTTGGGCCGTTTACCGGAGGACCGCGAGGCTGCGCAACTCGCGTGCACTATGGCGGGTCAGCAAGTTGAACACAGCGACGGTCAACAGGCCCTCCACCACCGCCAGCGGCACTTGGGTGAGCGCGAAAATCGACAGAAACTTGATCACCGCGCCGGACACACCCGATGCGGGAT
>JALOTH010000169.1 GCA_025458035.1 Rhodospirillales bacterium | reverse complement strand
ACGTCCTCGAGGGCGTCGCCTTCGCCCCAGCGGATCGCCCGCTGCAGCGCCGTCAAATCCTCGCTGAACCGCCCCAGCATCTCGAGAACGGCATCGCGATTGTTCAGGAAGACATCCCGCCACATCACCGGATCGGACGCGGCAATGCGGGTGAAATCGCGAAAGCCGCCGGCGGAAAAGCGGATCACCTCCGACTTCACCTGCTCCTCGAGCGCCGTCGCCGTGCCGACGATGGTATAGGCGATCAGATGCGGCAGGTGCGAGGTGATCGCCAGCACCCGGTCATGATGGTGCGCGTCCATCCGCTCGACGATCATGCCGCAGCGTTGCCACAGCTCGGCGACCCGCCCGACCGCCGTTTCGTCGGTGCCCGGCGACGGCGTCAGGATGCAGTACCGTCCGGCGAACAGTTCGGCGAAGCCGGCCTCCGGCCCGGAATGCTCGGTGCCGGCCACCGGATGGCCGGGCACCAGGTGAACCCCCTCCGGCAGGTGCGGCGCCACGTCGGTGAGCACGCACGCCTTCGCCGAGCCGACGTCGGTGACGATGCAGCCGGGCTTCAGGCCGGGCGCCATCGCCGCCGCCAGCGCCCCGTAGGTGCCGAGCGGCGAGCCGAGAACGACCAGATCGGCGCCATCGACGGCCTGCCGCGGATCGGTCGTCGCGCTGTCGGCGAGGCCGAGCTGGCGCGCCGTGTCCAAGGTTGCGTGCGTGCGCGCGCAGGCGGCGATCTCGCCGGCGAGACCGTCGCGGCGCATCGCCCGCGCCAGCGAGGAGTTGATCAGGCCGATGCCGATCAGGGCGACGCGGCCAAACAGCGGCCCGGTATCCGGTGTCATCGCGTCCCCCATCATCGTGCGACAAACTCGGCGAGAACGGCGAGGGCTTCGCGCATCTCGTCCTCGCGGCCGATGGTGATGCGCAGGCAGTCGGGAAGGCGGTAGGCGGCCATGCGCCGGGCGATGATGCCGCGGGAGCGCAGAAAGCCATCGGCGGCGAGCGCGTCACGGCCCGCCGCCGCCGGAAAGCGGACGAGCACGAAATTGCCGAAGCTGGGCGGCACGGTGAGGCCGAGGGCGCGCAGCTGCTCCGTCGTCCACCGCCGCCAAACCTCGTTGTGCGCCTTCGCCCGTTCGACGAAGGCGTCATCGCCGAGGGCGGCGAGCCCCGCCGCCTGCGCCGGAGCGGCGACGTTGAACGGGCCGCGCACCCGGTTCAGCACGTCGGCGACGGCGGCGGGGCCGTAGGCCCAGCCGAGGCGGACGCCGCCAAGGCCGTAGATTTTCGAAAAGGTGCGGGTGACGACGACGTTGTCGCCGCCGTCGACGAGGGCGAAGCCATCGCCGTAGTCGGGCGCGTCGATGTATTCGGCGTAGGCGAGGTCGAGGACCAGCAGCACCGCCGGCGGCAGCGCCGCGCGCAGCCGGGCGAGTTCGCCAGCCGGCAGATAGGAGCCGGTGGGGTTGTTGGGATTGGCGAGGAAGACCATCCGCGTGCGCTCGGTCACCTTTTCAAGGAGCGCGTCGACGTCGGCGGTCAGGTCGGTCTCGGCGGCGAACACCGGTGTCGCGCCGGCGGCGCGGGCGGCGATCGCGTACATCAGAAAGCCGTGCTCGGTATACAGCATCTCGTCGCCGGGACCGAGATAGGCGCGGCACAGCAGCGCGATCAGCTCATCGGAGCCGGCGCCGCAGACGATCCGCTCCGCATCGATGCGGTGCCGCTCGGCCAGCGCCCGCCGCAGCGCCTGGCAGCTGCCGTCGGGATAGCGATGGATCGTCGCCGCCGCCGCCGTCATCGCCTCGACGGCACGCGGACTGGGGCCGAGGGCGCTTTCGTTGGACGCCAGCTTGATCACCCGGTTGACGCCGGGGATGGCCGACTCGCCGCCGATGTAGGGTTCGATATCGAGAATGCCGGGGCGTGGCGCGATCAGGGTCATGATGGAAACCGGCGGCGGGTGAGGACGAGGGACGGGGGCAGCAAGGGCAGGCAGCGGTCACTGCGGCGGGGCGACATCGGCTTCCGGGGTCAGCGCGGCGATCTCCAGCGGCCGCGCATAGCCGCCGAGGCGGATCGACTGCTTCAGCGCCACCGGCAGCACCTTGGCGAGGCCGGCCAGCCGGGGATCGGCGTCGTCCACATAGCCTTCGACCTCGGCGAGGCAGAACCAGGCGGCCGGCCGCTGATCTTCCTGGCAGGCGGCGGCGGCGACGACGGTGAAGTCGCACTTGGCGAGCGCCTGCGAGAACTGGTCCAGCGGCAGCCGTTCGTCGGCCTCCACGGCAAGGTAGGTGCGGTCGCGGCCGGTCGGCACCACCGGCACCGGGCAGATCATCAGCGCGTCGTTGCCGCTGTAGCGGCCGTTGCCGCCGGGCACGAACGGCAACCGGCCGATGACGCGCGGTGCTTCCTTGTGCGGGGTGACGAGCACCCGCCACCAGGGGTCGGCCTCGCCCAGCCGCGGCATCGGCAGGACGCCGACGACGCAATCCTGTTTGCGGACGGCTTCGATCACCGAGCGGACGGTGGAAAACCGGGTCATCGCCACGAACGGGCCGAAATGGTCCCGCGCCACGTCCCAGCAGCCGGCCTCGTCGTCGGGTCCGAAAACGGCGACGGAAAACGGTCCCTCGAAGGAGATCGTCGCGGTGATCAGCTGCCGCCAGATGGCGCACAGGTCGCGCCGCGGAAACGGCCCGCGGTGGCGCTCGACCAGACGGTAGAGAATTTCCGCCTCCCGCGACGGCTGGATCTTCACCGGCCAGTCGTGCTTGATGACCCGCACCTCCTTCACCAATTCCATGCGCCGGATGATCAGGTCGTGGATGGCGCGATCGACGGCATCAATATCGCTGCGAACCGCGGCGAGGCTTCTCGCCGCCGCCGCTTCGCCCGTCGCGCACGCCGTTGGTTCGGTGTGGTGGTCTGTCATGGGCGGTCAGTCTTACTGTCACGCCCGGCGGAAAGCAAAGAAAACGTTGACAGCACCGGCGCCGGTTTTTAGTCACTCCTGCCCGCAATGGGATATGGAATGCATACTCCGCAGCTGTTTCACTTTCTCAAACGGCAGACGCCGTTTCCCGGCCATCGCGCCGTCCTCGGCGTGGAGCGGCCGTTGCAACTGGACTGCGGGCGTGACCTGTCGGCGTTCCCCGTCGCCTATCAGACCTATGGCGCATTGAACGGCGATCGCTCCAATGCCGTGCTCGTCTGCCACGCGCTCACCGGCGATCAGTTCGTCGCCGAGCCCCATCCCGTGACCGGCAAGGACGGCTGGTGGGCGGAGCTCGTCGGGCCCGGCCGGGTGCTCGACACCAACCGCTACTTCATCATTTGCGTCAACGTGCTCGGCGGCTGCATGGGCACGGCGGGCCCGAGCGAGATCAACCCGGAAACCGGCGAGCCGTGGGGCCTCGACTTTCCCGTCATCACCATCGCCGACATGGTGCGGGCGCAGGCGATGCTGCTGGACGCGCTGGGGATTCCGGACCTGTTTGCGGTGGTCGGCGGCTCCATGGGCGGCATGCAGGTGCTGGAATGGGCGGCTCTCTACCCCGAACGGGTGTTTGCGGCGGTGCCGATCGCGACGGCGGCCCTGCATTCGGCGCAGAACATCGCCTTTCACGAGGTGGGCCGGCAGGCGATCATGGCCGATCCCAACTGGTGCCAGGGGCGCTACTTCGGCGAAGGCAAGCGGCCGGAGCGCGGCCTCGCGGTGGCGCGGATGGCGGCGCACATCACCTACATGTCGGAGCCGAAGCTGCACGAGAAGTTCGGCCGCCGCCTGCATCAGCGCGATGCGGTGTCGTTCCGCTTCGACGCGGACTTTCAGGTGGAGAGCTACCTGCGGCATCAGGGCATCAGCTTTGTCGAGCGGTTCGACGCCAACTCCTACCTCTACATCACGCGGGCGATGGACTACTTCGACCTGAGCGACCGTTACGGCGGCGTCCTCGCCCATGCGTTTCAGGGTACGCCGGTCCGCTTTTGCGTGCTGTCGTTCACCAGCGACTGGCTGTATCCGACGGCGGAAAGCCGTGACATCGTGCGCGCGCTCAACGCCGCCGCCGCCAACGTCAGCTTCGCCGAGATCGTCTCCAACAACGGCCACGACGCCTTTCTGCTCGACGAACCGGAGTTCCACCGCGTCCTCGCCGGCTTTCTCGCCGGCGCCGCCCAGCACCGGGGCCTCAATGGCGGCTAGTGCCGATGCGCCGGCGGCGGCACGGCCGCCGATCCGCATCGATCTGCAACTGATCGCCGACATGATCGCCCCCGCGACCCGCGTCCTCGACGTCGGCTGCGGCGACGGCCAGCTGCTCGATTACCTGGTGCACGTCAAGGGCGTCGACGGGCGGGGCATCGAGCTGTCGTCCGACGGTGTGCACGCCTGCGTGTCGGCGGGGCTGTCGGTGATCCAGGGCGATGCGGAGACCGACCTGCCCGACTATCCCGACGGGTCGTTCGATTATGTCGTGCTCAGCCAGACGCTGCAGGCGATGCGCGAGCCGAAGGCGACACTGCAGCAGCTGTGCCGGATCGGCCGCCATGCCATCATCTCGATGCCCAACTTCGCCCACTGGCGGCTGCGCTGGCTGCTGCTGGCGCGCGGGCGGATGCCGGTGGCGGGCCTGCTCGCCCATCAGTGGTACGACACCCCGAACATCCACCTGTGCACCATCCGCGATTTCCTGGCGCTGGCGGCGGACTTGGGCATCGCCGTGGAGAGCGGGCTGTACCTGCGCGGCGACGGCGTGCCGCGCCGCCTCGGCCGCGACCCCTGGCTCGCCAACCTTCTCGGCGAGCAGGCGATTTTCCTCATCCAGCGGGCGCGCCCTTTCGGCGTATGATGCCGCGATGC
>JALOTH010000060.1 GCA_025458035.1 Rhodospirillales bacterium | reverse complement strand
GCCCTCCCGCCGGCGGCGGCCCCTTTCTCTCCCGCGCCGGCGAGGTCGTTCGGTCCGCCCTAGAATGGGAACAGGATGTCCCAGACCTGCGTGCCCCACCGGGGCTGCTGCAACTCGCTCAGCGTGCCGCGCCCGCCGTAGGCAACGCGCATCTCGGCCACCCGCTCGTAGGGGATCGAGTTGTCCGGGTCGATGTCAGGCGGTCGCACGACGCCGGAGACCAACAGCTGCCGCAACTCGTAATTGACGCGGATTTCCTGCCGCCCCTCGATCACCAGGGACCCATTCGGCAGGACTTGCGTGACCACGGCCGCAACGACGAGTTCGATCTTCTCCTTGCGATTGATGCCGCCGTCACCGCTCGTCCGCGTCTTTGAGCGGATCGACCCGGCGGCATCGGCATCGTCATCGTTTTTCGGCAGCCACTTGGTGATCTGCTTCTCGTAGCCGAACGCGGCGTCAACGCCCGCCGTTTCCTTGAGGTTGCGATCGCGGGAGGTCGAATTGTCCATCTTCGCGCTGTCGTTCAATTTCAACCGGACGGTCAGTGTGTCGCCAACGTCCTTGGCGCGGATGTCCTTGAAGAACGACTTGGCGCCGGATCGCCACAGCGAGTTGGGGTTGGTTACGGGAACTTGGGGCGCCGGCATCGGCAGGCTCACCGGCCGGTAGCCGGCCGCCGCCTGCGGGTTGGTGATCGGCGTCATCTGCGGCTCCGCGTTCACTTCCGAAAGCCGCTGCAGTGTGTTGGCGCAGCCGCTGGCCAGCATCGCCAGCGCGGTGGCGGCGAGCAGGCGGGGCAGCGTTCGCTCCGCATTGATCATGGTCATGACCTCTCTCTAGCGATTATCGGGCGGTTCGCTGGTGTGGATGCCTGGCCGCGGGCGGCGGTGGCACCGAGACGAGGCCGTCGGCCCCCTCACCGCTCACGGTCACCGTGCCGGGAGCGGTGACGATGCCGGCAACCACACGGTCGCTCTGCAGGTTGGCGACCTGCACCGGGTCGCCGACGCCGGCATCGGCGAGCGCGCGACCGCGGGCGGTCAGCTGGATGCCGGGCCGCGAAAGGATCAGGGTCACTGCGGCGTTCTTTTCCACCGCCACCGGCTTGGCAAGATCCTTGATCAGGATCACTTGGCCGGGCTTCAGATCGCGGCGGACCGTCAGCCCGACCAGCGCTTCGGCGTCGATCACGGCGTTGCGCGGCAGCCGCGCTTCGTCGGCATCGAGCCAGCGCAGGTCGGCGGCGACGAGGGTCTCGCCGCGGGCAACCGGTCGCGCCAGCACGGGCACCGCCCGCGCCCGCCGGATTTCGCCGGATACGCTGATCCGCTGAAGCAACCGCCCGCCGTCCGTCGCCGTCAAGACGGCGGCAAAGACGCGCGCCGGCGGCCGGTAGGACAGGCGCTCGACGCGCAGGCTGGCGCTTTCCGGGAGCCGCAGTTCGGAGTTCGTGCCGTTGATCGCCAACTCCACGCCGTCGAGGTCAACGCCGCGGTTGGCCAGTGCGGCGCGGATCGGCTCAGCGAGGATGCGGCTGTCGATGAGGATGCCGTCGACGCGGCCGATCACCACCTGGTCGGCCGGCGAGCGAGGCTGCCAGTCGATGCCGTAGGCGCGGGCAAGGCGCGATAAGGTGGGGGCGTCGAGAACCACGCTGTTGCCCGGCGACGGCGCATTGGCGACGACGTGCTCAGCCCGCGCGCCGGCCGCGGCAAAGATATCCCCGAGCCGGATCTCCGCACCGGCGACCACCACCTCGCGGGACCCGGACGAAGGCGTTCCTGCCGCGGCCGGCATGGCACCGAGAACGGCGCCCTGCCCGGCGGCGGGAAGCGCGGGGAGCATCAGAAGTCCTGCGGCGAGCAAACCGGAGGCGGCGGCGAGCGTGCACGTGCGACTGGCCATCGGGGATCTCATCGCAGGCTGGAAAGGGTGCCGAGCATGTCGTCGGCGGTCTGGATGACCTTCGAGTTCATCTCGTATGCGCGCTGGGCCGAGATCAGGTTGGTGATCTCTTCGACGGGATTGACGTTCGAGGTCTCAAGGAAGCCCTGCAGGATCGAACCGTAGCCCGGCTGCTGCGGCTGGCTGGTGGAGGCTTCACCGGAAGCGGCGGTCTGAATGAGCAGATTGGCGCCGACCGCTTCCAGCCCCGCCTCGTTGGGAAAGGTTGCGAGCTCGAGTTGACCGACATTCTGCAACTCGACCTCGCCGTTCAGCTTGACCAGCACTTCGCCACTCTGGTTGACGGTGACATCGATGGCGTCCGCCGGCACGGTGATCCCGGGCATGACGGCAAAGCCGTCATGGGTGACGAGCTGGCCATCGGCATTGAGCTGGAATGTGCCGTCACGGGTATAGGCGAGGTCGCCAGACGGCAGCTCGACAATGAAGTAGCCCTTGCCCTGAACGGCCATGTCGAACGGGTTGTTGGTGGCGGTCAGGTTGCCCTGTGCGTGGATGCGATAGACGGCGGCGAGCTTGACACCAAGGCCCATCTGCACGCCCGCCGGGACCACGGAACCGGTGTCGGCGGACGTCGCGCCGGTTCGCCGCAAGTTCTCGTAGAGCAGGTCATGAAATTCCGTGCGCCGGCGCATGAAAGCGGTCGTATTCATGTTGGCGAGGTTGTTCGATACGACCTCGACGTTCTGCTGCTGGGCCACCATGCCGGTGGCGGCAATGCTGAGCGCCCTCATCATCAGCTCTCCCTTGACCCCTGGTTTAACCGCCGCGTCCTACTCACGCGACGTAGGCCTCGACCGCCTTGCGGATGCGTTCGTCCTCACGCTGGAGGAAATGGCCGGTTTGCTCGTAAGCCCGGTGGACGTGGATCATCCGCTCCAGCTCGAAAATCGGCTGGACGTTCGAGCGCTCGATCATCCCCTGCTCGACGACGGGCAGCGCGACATCCTCGACCGGCCCATCGGTTCGCAGCAGTCCGCCGCCGAGGTCCTGTTCGCTGCCGCCATCATCCAAGTCGACGATGCGCAGGCGACCAACGGGTCCGGCATCCGAGGACAGGCTGCCGTCGCGACCGACCGTGATCCCGGTGTCCGCCTGCGTCAGCACGATCGGCTGATCACCCTGCCCCAGCACGGCAAGGCCGTTGGCGGTGACGAGTTGCCCGCCGGCATCGAGGCGGAGGTGGCCATTGCGCGTGTAACGAGGGCCATCGGGCGTCGCGACAACGAAGTAGCCATCGCCGCGGATCGCAAGGTCGAGCGGATTGGCGGTCGTCGCCAGTTCCCCCTGCCGCGGATCGCGCGGCGTGGCCACATCGCGCACAAATATCGCCGGCTCACCGCGGCGCGTCTTCAACGGCGACGGAGACGGGTGGTCGGCGAACATCATCTCCGCCCGCTTGAATCCGGCGGTATCGCCGTTGGCAAGGTTGTGAGCGATGACCGCCAGTTGCCGCTGCAACGTGTCCTGGCGTGACAGGGCGACGAGGATGCCATTTTCCATACCAGCCAGCCTTTCGTGCCGATGCGAGGTTCTTGACAGACCCCAACGCAATCCGTGGGCCAGCGTCAAACCCGTTGTCTGACAATGGCTTGTCTGTCCTGATCGGGCGCCACCGAATGCCAGCCGGCAGATTTTGCCGGGAAAAAACTTCCCCCTTTCCGGCCATTGGCAAGATGGCGTTAACGCCTTGCCGCCTAGGGTTTAGCCGATGGAACGGGCAGCGCTCGGCAATAACCCATTCGGGGAATAGTTGGTGAGGTCTGATGGATCAGGGCAAACAAGGCGAACCCTCGCCGGCGGGCAACGATGGCACGTCGGCCGGGACACCGGCGAGAGGCGGCAGGGGCAAGCTGATCGCCATCCTTGCGGCCGCCGTGCTGATCGCTGGCGGCGGTGCGGGGGCTCACTTTTCAGGGTTGCTCGGCGGCGATGACGGCGAGGCGGCGGGCGAGGCGGCGGGCGTTGCGAAATCCGTCCAGCCGCCGGCTTTCTATCCGCTGCCGGAAATGATCGTGACCATCAACACCGGCGAGCGGAAGTCGACGTTTCTCAAACTCAAACTCAGCATTGAGATCGGCGATGCGGCCGACGCGTCGCGCATCGATCCGCTGCTCCCCCGCGTGACCGACGCCTGTCAGGTTTTTCTGCGCGACCTGCGGCCGGACGACCTGCAAGGCTCGGCCGGAACAGCCCGTCTGCGGACCGAACTGCTCAGGCGGATCAGTCTCGCGCTGGCGCCGATACCGGTGAACGACGTGCTGATCGCCGAGATCCTGACCAATTGAGCCTGACGGGAACATTATCGTGACCTCGCCCACAACACTCAGTCCCGAAGCGAACGATCCCGAGGCGATGGCAGCGGAATGGGAGCGCCAACTCGCGGCGGAGGCGGGCAACAGCGACGCTGCCGCCGCTGACGACGATGATGACGCCGACGACCATCTCGAACTCACCATCGATTCGCCGCCGGAGCAGCCGGCCAGGGTTCTCAACCAGGATGAGATCGACAGCCTTCTCGGTCTCGGCGGCGACAGCGATGAGCAGGAACGGCCGCAAGGGATCGAAGCGGTCCTGAACAGCGGTCTCGTTTCCTACGAACGGCTGCCGATGCTGGAGGTGGTGGTCGATCGCCTGCTGCGGTTGATGTCGGCCAGCCTGCGCAAGTTCACCCACGACAACGTCGAGGTTTCCCTCGACACCATGGTCTCGACCCGTTTCGGCGATTATCTGAACGGCGTTGCGCTGCCCGCCATTCTCTGCGTGGTCAAGGCCGTTGAGTGGGATAACTTCGGCCTCGTCACCATCGACTCGTCCCTGGTCTACTCGACGGTCGATGTCCTTCTCGGCGGACGCCGTGGTACCGCCGCCATGCGCATTGAAGGGCGGCCCTACACCACCGTCGAACGCTCTCTCGTCGAGCGGTTGGTGCAGGTGGTGCTGCAGGATCTGTCGGCAGCGTTCGCCCCGATCAGCGACGTGACCTTCCGCCTCGAGCGAATGGAAACGAACCCGCGGTTTGCGACGATCTCTCGTCCGTCCAACGCCGCGATCCTGACCCGGCTGCGTATCGACATGGAGGACCGTGGCGGCGCCATCGAGATCTTCCTGCCCTATGCCACGCTGGAGCCGGTGCGCGAACTGCTGCTGCAGATGTTCATGGGCGAGAAGTTCGGCCACGACTCGATCTGGGAGAACCACCTCGTCAAGGAGTTGTGGTTCACCGAGGTGGAAGTCACCGCGATCATGGGAGAACAGACGCTACCCCTGCGCGAGGTGATGAACCTGGAGAAAGGCAGTCTGGTGGTTTTCAACGCGCAGCCGGACTCGACAATCCAGCTCGAATGCAACGGCGTGCCGATGTTCTCGGCAAAAATGGGCCGCAATGGCAACCGCCTGGCGGTGCGTGTCGAGGACCGGACGAAACGCAAGAAGAAAGGACGCAAGCTGTGACCTGGATGCTTGGTCTTGACCTGCTGATCGCCGTGTTGCTGGTGGCGGCGATCGCTGCCGCCATCATTCTCCACCGCCGCTTCAACCAGGCCAAGCAGGATTGGCGAGTGCTCGAAGCTCTCAGCGGGGAGTTCCGTGCGACCACCGCACGAACGGATGACAGCATCCGCGCGCTCAAGCTGTCGACGGCGACGCTGACAAAGGAGATCGAGCGGGGCGACGCCCTTATCGACGACTTGCGCTTCCTTATCGAGCGGGCCGGGACCTTGGCCGATCGGCTGGAAAGCGACGTCCGTTCTGCACGGTCGCGCGAGGGTGCAGCTCCGGCCGTGCCTCGCGCAGCGCCCGTGTCGCGGGACAAACCGGCGCCGCGCGAGCCGGGTTCAGCCCGGCCGCAGGCCGAGCCGGCGGCCGCCACATCCGCACCGCGGTCCCAGGCTGAACGGGCACTGCTCGCGGCCCTGCGAACGCAACCCTAAAGGAAGGGCCGTCACGATGGGCCAACTCTTTCAATCCTTGCTGAAGCCGCGGCCGCTACCCGCCGCCGCCGTGCTTGCCGTTGTCCTGCTGATCTTCAAGCTCGCGGCGATGATCGCCGAGCCACGGGAAACGCCGGCGGCGCCTCTGGCGCTGATCTCCCCGGCCGCCGCCGCGGGCGGCAACCCGGCGCCCGCCGGCAAAGCCGCCAAGGGCGAAGGACCGGTCACCGGCAGCGCGCCTGCATCTGCGGCAAAACCGGCGCCGGCACAGGTCAACAACGATGGCAAAGCGGAGAAGCCCGGTTTCACCGCCAGCGAGATCGAGGTTCTGCAGCAGTTGCGGCAGCGGCGCGAAGCCCTTGACGCGCGCGAGCAGGAGCTTGTCCGCCGCGAGGACATGATGCGGGCAGCCGCGGAACGGATCGATCAGAGGGTCGGCGAATTGACAGCCGTGCGGGCGGACATCGAACGGCTGATCAAGGCGCAGGACACCCAGAACGAACACAAGCTGCTGTCGCTGGTCAGGATCTACGAAAACATGAAGCCAGCGGAGGCGGCCCGCATCTTCGAAGAGGTGGACATGCATACTCTTCTGTCGGTCGTCGAACGGATGAAGGAACGCAAGCTGGCACCGATCCTGGCGGAGATGAAACCGGCAAAGGCGCGGGACATCACCGTTGAACTCGCCCGCCTCAAGGCGTTGATCGGGGAGCACGGCGCCGCCAATCGGGGCGAGACCGGCGGTGAGCCGCCCACCGCCGGGACCGGCGCAACAATGCCGGCGCCCGCTCCGGCGAGCCGCAGCTAGACCTCCCCGAAGGTGAATCCGACGGATGCTGCCGCCAGAATTCCCGCCTGTCTGCGAGAGGCCGGCCGTCGGCGGACCGCCAGCGACCTGGCTGGGCGTCTGGATGTCGCTGCTGCTGATCCTGCTCGCCGTGTTCATCGTCCTCGGCGCCCGCGCGCAGCCGCAAGCGGATCGTACCCAAGCCGCCTTCGATAGTGTGGCGGCCCGCTTCAGTAGTGCCAACGCCCACCAGCCGCGGATCGCCGACGCGCGCCGCGCGGCGGCGGCATCGGCACTGGCGGCGCTGGCAACCGCATTGCCCGGTCTGCTGCTGGATGGGCCCCACCAGCTGGCCGCTCCTTCGGCCCTGGCGGTCCGCGTGCGGATTCCCGTGGCCACGCTGTACACCGCCACTGACGATGGCATTCGCGGCGATGCCAGCGGTCACCTGGATCGCATCGCCGCCGCGGCGAGCGCCATGCCGGCGGGCTATCGCTTAAGCATCGTTGCGGTGGTTCCGGCACTTGCGGACCCAGATCGGTTCGGCGCGGACAGCCCGCGCGCCGAAGCGCAGGCCCTCGCCCTCGGCGATGCCCTCGTCGGCCATGGCCTGCCGGCGGGGTCGGTCAGCGTCGGGGTCGACGAGCGCGCCGATGGCGTTGTCGTCTTCGACTTCGCCGCCGAAACCGCGTACTGACGGCCGCCATCCTGATGATCGAGCTTGAAAGGCCCCTCCCGGCACAGGCCAGTGGCGCTGGCGGATGGCTGGTGACGTTGATCGATCTTGTTTCGCTGCTACTCAGCTTTTTCCTGCTCATGTATGCCGGATCGTCCCTGCCCTCCTCCGCATGGCAAGACACCGGCCACGCGCTGCGCCAGGCGTTTGCCGGCAGCCGCGACGCTGAGCCGCCATCCCTACTGAAGACCGAGGCCGAGGACCCCAATGCGGCAACGGACAGCGCAACCGATCACCTCGCAGCCGTACTGGCGCGCCTGCTCGCCAGCGATCCGCAGATCGCCTGCGAGGAGCCGATGCCGGCTCTGGTTCGGCGGACCTGTCGCGTCGTCGTCGACGTGCTGAATGACCGTCTGGTCATTGCACTCCCCCAGGAAAGGGTGTTTTATACCCATTCGGGGCAACTCAAAGAGGAGGCTGCGGCCGTGTTCGCCGCTCTCGGTCCTCACCTGAACCGCCTTGACCGCCCGCTCCTGATTGCGGTCGAAGCCAGTGAAGCGACGCGCCCGTTTTCCTTCCAACGCGGTCGCGCGGTGCGAGCCGCGCTTCGGGAACGGGGCGCCGGACCCGTCGTCCCCTTGTTCGTCACGACATCGCGCGGGAAACAGGCCCGGCACCAGTGGCAGCCATGCCCAGCCGCCGCCGGTCTCGGCAGCGGTGGCAGCGTCGTTGTATGCCTGACCGGTGGCGGACAATGAGGGATCATCGGCAACGCCGGTTGAGCGGGATCCGGTTCGCTGCGGCCTTCGTCCTGCTCGCGTTAGCGGGACAGGCCGCCGCCGAACCCGTCGCCATCGAGGCGATCCGCGATGCCGGCGTTGAGCGGCTGAGGATGACCTGGGCCAGCCCTGTTGCCTTTGTCGCCAGTGCCGCAAACGGCTTGCTGACCCTGACCTTCGATCGGCCGATCGAGGCGGACCTGCGCCCCGCCAACAGCCTGACCCGCGTCGCCGGCCCGGCCCGTCTGTCGGAGGACCGCCGCTCACTCCTGCTGCCGCTGGTCCCCCAGGCGAGCGCCCTATCCTACGCGGACGATCGGGTTGTCTTCATCGACCTGCTGGCGGCGACGCCGACGGCGAGCCGCGCGTCAGCCAGCGCGCCTGCGTCACCGCCGGCGTCCGCAGCGGCGGAGGTCTCCAGCCCGCCCGCCGGCGCGCAGGCTCAGCCCGCGGACAGCAGCGCGCCGACGGCCGCCGCCGCCGCTCCCGTCCGCATCCGCTTTGGCGAGCATCCCGGCTTCAGCCGTGTGGTGTTCGACTGGCCCGCCGATGTCGGATATCGGATCGAGCGATCGCACGGCACGGCAACCGTCGTTTTTGACCGCACCAGCCCGCTTGACGTCAGCAAGGCGGGCCGGCGGCCGAGCCGCCTTCGCGATCTCAAGGTGATGCCGGCCGATGATGAAGTGGCGGTGCGGCTGAACATGGTTGACGCCGACGCGACGGTGCGCGACTTCCGCCTCGGCAGCAAGGTGGTCATCGACATTGCGGCGGCCAGTGCGAGCGTGCCGCCCGATCAGCCGGCGGCAGTTCCCCCGTCCGCGCCGGAGCCCGCACTGTCGCTGGCGGCCGCCGGCGGCGCCGCCGCCGAGGGAAACACAGCGGCGGGCGCCTTGCCGCCGGCTGCCGTCCCGCCGCCACCGCTGCCGGTCCCGCGGCCGGCCCCGGCAGCAGTTCAGGCAGCAGTTCAACCGCAACCCCTTGAGCCCCCTCCCTCGACCGCCGCGAACGCGCCGCCGGAGCCCCGCGACGACACGCCCCCCGCCGCCGGCGTTGCCAACCCGACGCCGCCTTTGGAATTCGACGCGATGCCACCGGCGCAGCCGCCGCCCGCGCCCACCCAGCTTCGCTTCGAGTGGCAGCAGCCGGTTGCGGCGGCGGTGTTCCGCCGCCCCGGTCGTTTGTGGATCGTTTTCGATGCGGCTGTGCAAGCCGATGCCGGCGCGCTGGTTGCGGCGAGCAACGGCGTCGGTACCGCGGTCCGCCAGTTGCCGGCTGACGGGGCAACCGTTCTCAGTCTGGCCCTGGCGAGCGCCGCCGTCCCGCGATTGCGGCGTTCGGGCCATGCCTGGATCGTCGCTTTCGACGAAGCCGCGGCGCCGACGGCGCCACCGGAGGCACTGGTGCCCATGCCGGAACCCCACGCCACCGGTGGACCGCGCCTCGTCGTACCGGTCGCCGCACCAGGCCGGCCGATCGTTGTCGGTGATCCGGAGATCGGGGACACCCTGATCGTCGTGCCAACGGTGCCGCTGGGCCGTGGCCTCAACCGGCATCAGCGCTATCCGATGTTCGAATTGCTGCCAACCAGCCAGGGCATCGTCGTCGCGCCGCTGATCGATTCCCTTCGCGTCGAAAGCCGGCGCGACGATGTGATTGTCAGCCGCCTCGCTGGCCTCAGCCTGTCGCCGCTGCCGGAGACCATACGAGCGGGGACCCGGCTCGCACCGCCCGCCGATATCAAGCCGACCATTGATATGCGCCGCTGGGCGGAATTTCGACCCGCCGACTTCATTGCGCAGCGGCAGGCGTTGACGCGGGAGGCTGGCCTCGCCGGCGGCAGCGCCCGCATCACCACGAGGCTCGCCCTTGCCGAATTCTATCTGGCGCATGGACTGGCGTCCGAAGCCTTCGGCGAGACAGTCATCATCGCCAGCATCGACAAGCCGGCGGCGGCACAACCGGCCGTCCGTTTGATTGCGGGCGCGGCGCAGCTTCTGCAGGGCCGCATCACCGAAGCGCGCAAGACGCTGAAGGATCCCGTGCTGGACGGGCTTGACGAAGCCGCCCTGTGGCGTGCCGCAGCCGACGCCGCGGCAACGACGGCGCCGCCGGCTGTCACGCAGCCCTTCGAGCGCCATGGGGCCCTGTTGCTGGGATATCCGCGAGCGCTGCGTCTCCCTCTCTCACAGCTTTTGATAGAGTCCGCGATCGCGGCCGGGCAACTCCACCCAGCACAACACCTTCTGGCGGCGGCGCGCGCCGACTCGCCCCCGGCCGGCGACAGTGCACTTCTCGACGTGCTCGAAGCCCGCCTGCGTCTTGCGGCCGGCGACCGTGCCGGCGCGCGCGACGCCTTTGCGCGGGCTTCGGCGAGTTCTTCGGCGAAGGCCCAGGCGCTTGCCGAAGCCGAACTCGTTGAACTGGAGTTGGCGGACGGGCGGATCGACGCTGCGCAGGCACGCGAGCGCCTCGACCGCCTGCGCTTCACCTGGCGGGGCGATGGCTTCGAAGCGCGGCTGCTGCTGAGATTAAGCCAGTTGGCCAACGATCTCGGTGACCCCGCCGGCGCGCTGCGGACACTCCGCCAGGTGACCAGCCATTTCCGCGGCCAGCGGGAGGCGACGATGGCGACCGAGCGCATGGCGGCGATCTTTCAGTCGCTCTACCTCGAAGGTGCGGCCGATCGCCTCGCGCCGGTGGCAGCGGTCGCTCTGTACCATGAGTTCCGTGAGCTGACCCCGCCCGGAGACGCGGGGCAGCGTATCGTGCTCGGCCTCGCCGAACGGCTGACGGCGATGGAACTGCCGGGTACGGCGGCGAGCGTTCTGGAGCCCGTCCTGCTGGCGACGACGGAACCGGCGCGGCGCGCCGAGCTCGGCACCGCGCTGGCGCGCGCCAACGACCAGGCCGGCAAACCGGAAGCCGTGCTGGCGGCGCTGGCGTCTTCCCACGCCGAGGCGCTGCCGGATTCCCTGGTTTCCATACGGCGCCGGCTGCAGGCGAAAGCGCTCATTGACTTCGGTCAGCACGATGACGCCCTCGCCGTCCTGGCGCAACTGAACGGTCAGGACGCAACGAAGCTGCGCAGCGAAATCTACCGTCGCAGAGGCGATTGGACCGCCGTCAGCCGGTTGTTGGCGGAGCAGCTCGCCGCCGCCGGAAACGGCGACATCGGCGGTGGTGAGCGCAAAGCGGATCGCAGCGGTGCAAGGCAAGTCGCCGAATCCGCCCGGCCAATGGGCGCGCATGCCGCCGACGGCGGCAAGTCAGGCGCCCTCGCACGGCCTGCCGCCCAGCTTCTCAGCAGCGAGGGTCTCGGCGTCGCCCCCGACCGGGCCGCCATCGACCGCGTCGTTGATGAGGCGGTTCGTTTCCGCGATGCCTTGAAGGCGGATCCACACTCTCCACAAGGCCAGGAACCATGATTGGGGTGATGTCGCGATGGCCGGCTGCGGGCGGCGGCGGAAAATGACGGCACGCGACGGAGAAACGGATCTGCAACATTGGTGAAACAGTCGCGAAAACTCTGAATGTGCGTCTTCGGAATTTAACTCATGCTGCATTTGGGTTATTTGTGCTAAAGGCGATGGTTGGGGGGGCTGGGCCAAGACCGTCAATGAGCGTGGTAACGTGTTTCACAGCGAGAAGACGCAATGGACAATGCGGCATCGGCGCCAGCCGCGCCGGCTTTCACGAGCACCGACGAAGCTCCCTGCCCCGCCGGCTTTAAACAGAACCAAGGTTTTCATTACGCCGGCGGCCATGTCCTGCTGGATCTTTGGGAGGCACACCGCCTAACGGACGCGGAGGGCGTGCGTGATGCCCTATGCGAAGCCGCGCGGGCTGCCGGAGCAACGATCCTCCATTCCCATCTCCACCGGTTTGGCGGCGGTGGTCTTTCCGGCGTCGTTGTCCTGGCCGAATCTCACATCAGCATCCACACGTGGCCGGAACGCCGGTTCGCGGCCATCGACATTTTCATGTGCGGACATTGCGATCCCCACAGTGCCATTCCGGTATTGCGACGCTTCTTTCGGCCGGGCCGGCTGATGGTCAGCGAACATCGCCGGGGGCTGATGCGGTGATCCGGAATACGGAGGACGGCTGGTTCGAGGAGAAACTCTACGTCGATCTGGTGCCGCATCGCTACGCCCAGCGCCTGGCGATGACAGAAGTGCTGTGCCGGGAACGAACGGCGTTCCAGGAGCTGCTGATTTTCGATAACCCCCGCTTCGGTCGCGTGCTCGCGCTGGACGGCATCCTGCAGACGACGGAAGCGGATGAATGCATCTATCACGAGATGCTGGTGCATGTGCCATTGCTGGCGCACGGTACCGCTCGCCGGGTGCTCATCATCGGTGGCGGTGACGGCGGCACCCTGCGCCAGGTGCTCCGCCATCCGGTCGCGGCGGTCACCATGGTGGAGATCGACCAGACGGTGATCGATCGTTGCCGAGCGCACATGCCGATGATCAGTCAGGGGGCGTTTGACGATCCGCGGCTGCGGCTGGTCATTGGCGACGGCCGCGCGTTTCTCGCGGAAAAGGGCGAGACCTTCGATGCTATCTTAGTTGATTCGCCAGACCCGGTGGGACCGGGCGAAGCCCTCTTTACCGCTGAATTCTACGACCTTGTCCGCCGACGCCTCGCCACCGGGGGCGTCATGGTCGCTCAGGATGGTTCGCCATTCTTTGCGCCGCGGGAAGTCGCCGACACTCATCAAAGGCTGCGAGGGCTGTTCGCCGACGCCAGCGTTTACCTCGTTTCGGTGCCAAGCTATGTGGCGGCACCGCTCGCCATCGCCTTTGCCAGCGATCAACGGGGGCTGCGGACCATACCGCTCACGACCCTCGAACAGCGATTCCGTGAGGCCGGACTGTCCTGCCGCTACTACTCCCCCGCCGTTCATCAGGCGGCGTTCCTGCTGCCGCCGATGATTGCCGAGCTGCTGTCAGCGGATCATGTCCCATAGGATCGGACGAGACTGCCGACGATCAGGTACCAGCCGTCGACGAGAACAAAGAAGATCAGCTTGAACGGCAAGGCGATCATCACCGGCGGCAGCATCATCATGCCCATCGACATCAGCACCGAGGCAACGACCATGTCGATGATCAGGAACGGCACGAAGATGAGGAAGCCGATCTCGAAAGCCCGCCGCAACTCCGAAATGATAAAGGCGGGGATGAGCACCCGCAAGGGCGCCGCGGCCGGCTCAGAGGCGACGTCGCCTGGCATTGCTCCCGCACCGGCGGCGCCCTTTCCCGCCAGTTCGGTGAACAACTGCAAATCCTGGTCGCGGACATGCGCCAGCATGAATTCGGAAAAGGGCGCCAGCGTGCGCTCGAAAGCCTGCTTCTCCTCGATGTCGCCGGCGATCAACGGGGCAAGCCCTTCGTCGTAGGCGCGCTCGAACGTCGGCGTCATGACAAACAGGGTCAAGAAAAGAGCCAGCGCGATGAGCACTTGGTTCGGCGGCGTCTGCGCGGTGCCCAGCGCGGTGCGCACGAACGACAGGACAACGACGATGCGGGTAAAGGCCGTGACCATGACCAGGATCGACGGCGCCAGGCTGAGGACGGTGATCGCGGCGAGAAGCTGGACGACGCGCCCCGTCAGCGTCGGTCCTTCGGCGCCGAAATCGAACACGATCGGTTCGGCCGATGCCGGCACGGCGAGCAGCAGCGCTACGGCCACGGCCGGCCACACGGAACGTGCCCTGATCATGATTGCGGTACCCCGATGCCGGCTTCGATCACGGTTTCCGATGTCGCCCCCAGCAGGACGAGGTGTTCGACACCGTCACGGCGGATCAGCAGCAACCGCCGCTTACCGTCGATGGCGAGAGTGTCGATGACGGCGATCCGCCGTTTGCCGCCACCGGATGTCGCGGCCCGCACGAAGCCAAAACGCTTTGCCGCCAGCGCGGCAACGCCGATCAGCGCCAGCACGAACAGCAAGGCCATGAGATAGGAACCGGCGGCGGGCAGGTCGGTCATCGCAGTGTCATCCCGCAAAGGTGGCGTCGGGACCCGGTCAGGCGACGGCGGACAAGGGCGAGGCTTCGGCGGCGGCCGTGGTGTCGACCGCCCCTCTCGGCGCTGCATTCTCGCCGCGATCCCTCATCTCGGTCGCCAGGAAGGCCAGTCCCTCGATCAGGGCCTTCACCCGGATCATCAATCGCGGCGTGATCTCGCCACCAGCGACGGCGAGGGCGCCGCCGACATCGGCGAGCGCCGATGCTAAAGGCTGGCTGTTGAAGTGGCCACGACGGGCGAGGTGGGCACGGGCGTGGGCGACCAGCAGAATGGCATAACCGAGGCTCCGCTCGGCATGATCGACGGCGGTCGGGGAAAGTCGGCTCATCGGGCGTCTCCGGGTTGGGCCGCTGTGGACGCAATGGTCGGGCGGCGGTGTAGAAAGGCGATGATCTCGGCGACGGCGGCGTAGAGCGCGATCGGGATCGTCTGGCCGAGATCGAGGGCCGCCAGCGTTTCCGCCAGCCTGCCGTCCTCGCGGACGGCAACGCCGCTCACCTCCGCCACGGCGATGATGCGTTCGGCAACGAGGCCGTGCCCGGCGGCAACGAGGCGTGGTGCGGCACCTTCGGTGGGATCGTAAGCGAGAGCGGCCGCAACGCGCTGGCCACGCCCGCGGCCCTGCGCGGCCGGCGGCTGACACCGTGGAGGTTGCGGCTGCTGGCTCATTTGGGTCCCTCTCGTCGTCACCGGGACGAGTTTGGGCCGCCGCCGCTTAATGAAGGATTACGATATAGCCCCAATTGCGGCAAATCTTGCCGACCGGCGGCGCTCAAATCGACGGGGCGGCCGCTTGCGGTGACAGGCCACGGAAACCTTGGGCAACCACATACATCTCCGCCGACTCGCGGCGGGACGCCGGCGGCTTGGCGTGGCGAACCGTGCGAAAGCTGCGTTTGAGCAAGGCCAGCAGCTCCGCTTCGGTTCCACCCTGCCAAACCTTGCAGACGAAAGCGCCACCGGGGGCGAGCACCTCCATCGCCAGATCTGCGGCCGCCTCGGCCAGCGCCATGATGCGCAAATGATCGGCGTTCGCGTGGCCGGACGACGGCGGCGCCATATCGCTCAACACGACATCGGCCTCACCGCTCAAGCGCTCGCGGATCAGCGCGCCGACGCCGCTATTCTGTACGTCGGCAATGAGAATTTCCGCGTGTTCGATGGGTGCGATCACGGCGAGATCGACGGCGAGGACCGTTCCTCCCCGGGGCTGGCCGGCCTGCACGCGCGAAACCGCCGCCTGTGTCCAGCCACCGGGTGCCGCGCCGAGATCGACGACCCGCATGCCGGGAGCGAGAAGGCGAAAGCGATCATCAAGCTCGATCAGCTTGAACGCGGCGCGGGACCGGTAGCCCCGTCGCTTCGCCTCTGCGACGTAGGGGTCGTTCAGTTGCCGCTCCAGCCAGCGCCGGGACGAGTTGCTGCGCCGCTTGCGGTTGCGCAGGTGGCCGGGGCCGCCGCGTCCCGCGATGCTCATCGACGCCCACGCACGGTGCGGCGCGCCAGGTCGCCGGCGCCGGTCATCGCCGGCTTGCCTTCAGGCGGCGCTGTGGGCGGCGGTTCGATTTCCGCCCTCCTGCCGCCGGCAGCGATCATCGCCGTGAGCAGCCCTTCGCGGATGCCACGGTCGGCCACGGTCAGGCGACCCACCGGGAACCGGCAGCAGATGGCTTCGAGAATGGCGCAACCCGCGATGACAAGGTCGGCCCGCTCGCGCCCGATGCACGGAATGGCAATGCGGGCGGCCAGATCGCTGCTGACCAGCCGGTTGCTGACCCGGGTGATGTCGTCAAAGCCAATGACCAGGCCGTCGACACGGGCGCGGTCGTAGCGGCGGAGGCCGAGATGAACCGCGGCGAGCGTCGTCACCGTGCCCGATGTCCCGAGCATCTGGACCTCATGGCGCGCGGCGCCAGCGGCGATCGGATGCGCACGGGCAAACGGCGCCAGCATCTGGCTGACGTGGGCGACCATCGCCTCGTAGCGCGCCGGGCCGATGTGCGGGGCGCCAAACCGTTCGGCGAAGGTCACCACGCCAACGGGCAGCGAGGTCAGCGCCAGCACCTTCGGCGGCAGCGGCGAACGCTGACGGATCCACACGATCTCGGTGCTGCCACCGCCGATGTCGAAGAGCAGCGCATGCGGAAATGACGGATCGAGCAGCGCCAGGCAGCCGGCAAGGGTGA
>JALOTH010000059.1 GCA_025458035.1 Rhodospirillales bacterium | reverse complement strand
GTCAAGCAGCGCGGCTTGCTGTACCTGGAGGCGGGGCAGCCGGCGAAGGCGACGACGCTGCCCATTGCCGCTGACCTTGGCGCCGCCCGCGTCGGCGCAGACCTGTGGATCGACGAGGAATTGACGGCGGCGGCGATCGACGAGCGTCTCGCACGCCTGGAGGCGCTCGCCCGCGCGCGCTTTGTTGCGGTCGGGCTGACGCGGCCAAAGCCGCTGGTGGTGCAGCGCCTTGTCGCCTGGTCGGCGCGACTCAACCCCAACGAACTGGTGCTCGCGCCGGTTTCCGCGGTCGCCGCCGCACCGGTTGCGCAGTCCGAGCGCGCCCCGTGACCCACGAGCCGCCGGCGGCCGGCGTTGATCCGCCGCGGGCCCATGGCCTGCCTTACCGGCCCGGCGTCGGTGCGGTGCTGCTCAACCACAGTGGCTTGGTGTTTGTCGGCCAGCGCCTCGACACGGCGGGCGAGGCATGGCAGATGCCACAAGGGGGCCTCGATCCTGGCGAGGACCCACGACAGGCGGTGCTGCGCGAACTGTCCGAAGAAATCGGCACGAACCGCGCGGAGATCATCGCCTGTGCCTCTCGGCCGTTTCGGTACGACCTGCCTGCGGAGTTGATCGGCACTGTCTGGCGCGGTCGCTACGGAGGCCAGGAACAGTGGTGGTTCGCGCTGCGCTTCACCGGCACCGACGCCGATATCGATCTTAAGGCGCATAAACACCCGGAATTCAGAGCTTGGCGATGGGTACCGATGGCGGAGCTGCCGCGTCTCGCCATCGGCTTCAAGCGCCAGCTTTACGAAGATCTCGTCGCCGAGTTCAGCCACCTCGTCTCGTCGGTTTGTCACGGCTCGGATCGGCGCGAACGGCCGAGTTGATTCCCCGTTCCGGTTTGTCCATTGTGCGGCCATGGATACCGGAACGGTCCTGATCACCGGCGCCGCGAAGCGGATCGGCCGCGCACTCGCCGAGCATCTCGCCCGCGACGGCTGGAACGTCGTCATCCACTATCATCGCTCGGCGGATGACGCCGAGGCGATTGCCGCGGCGATCCGAACCACGGGCGGACGTGCGGCAGTGGTGGCGGCCGACCTGGCCGTCGAGGACGAAACCGCCGGCCTCGTCGACGCTGCGGTGCGCGCCGCCGGCTCGCCGCTGACGGCCGTCATCAACAACGCCTCGGTGTTTGAAGACGACGGTCCGGAGACGGCGACACGGCAATCGTGGGATCGGCATATGGAGGTTAACCTGCGGGCCCCGTTCGTGCTCTGCCAGGCTTTCTGCCGGCAGCTGCCAGAGGGTGGGCGTGGCAGCGCGGCCGGCGCCATCGTCAACGTGCTCGACCAGCGGGTCTGGCATTTGACACCGATGTTCACCTCCTACACGGTGAGCAAGGTGGGGCTGTGGGCGCTGACGCAAACGCTGGCGATGGCCTTGGCACCGCGCGTTCGCGTCAACGCAGTTGGGCCAGGGCCGGTTCTGCCCAGCAGCCGGCAATCGGCGGAAGGGTTTCGCCGGCAGTGGCTGGCAACGCCGCTAGCGCGGCAGGTAGATCCCGAGGAAATCGCGCGCGCCGTGCACTATCTGCTGACGGCACCGTCGGTCACCGGTCAGATGATCGCCGTCGATGCCGGTCAGCACCTGGGCTGGTCGCGAGCGCTCGCCGCCCTGACACCGAAAGAGTAAGGCGCGCGAGGCGCTGCAACGGGTACAAACGCGATGGCCGTCGAACACATCCACCAGCTTCAGCCCCGTATCGCCGACGGACGCAATGCCATCCGTCATGTCTTCATTCGCGATCTGGTGCTCAGTTGCCGCATCGGTGTTCATCGACACGAGCACGGATCGTCCCAACGCGTTCGCATCAACCTTGATCTCGCGGTGGGCGACGAACGGGCCTTGCACGACGACTTGGCGAACGTCGTCTGTTACGAGCGCATCGCCGACGGCGTGCGGGAACTCATCGGCGGCCGGCATATTCGTCTTGTCGAAACCCTGGCCGAGGAGATCGCCGCCTTTTGTCTCGTCGACCGGCGGGTCCGGTCGGCACGGGTCCGCGTCGAAAAGCTCGATGTGTTCCGCGACGCCGGCAGCGTCGGCGTCGAGATCGAGCGCTTTTCCGCGCTCTGATCCCGTGTTCAGGGCAAGTGCCCAAAGTTTTGCACAGAGCCGGCGAGGCCAGCGCTGTGGATTACTCCAATTGGGGCGCAACAGCCCCAAACCAGCTGTTTTCGACGCAAAACTGCGCTGAAAGATGCCGTTCGCTCGCTTCGGCGGCCACTTTTGGTCTGAAATCCCGGCCCCAGAAGCGGCAGCGGCGGCACTGGCCGCGATGTTACCGTTTGGTTTCAACACGCTTTTCCACAGGCTGCTGTGCACGCCGGTTGCGCGACGTCGCGAACTTCGGTTGACGGCGGTGGGCGAAGCCCGCATGTGCTGGCCATGACCCGACAGGACATCGAGCGAGCGGGGAACGGCGATCCGCCGCCGCTGCCCCCGACCGGCGCCGCGGTGATCGAAAGCCATCTGGTCACACTGCCGCTGTCGCCCGGCGTGTATCGCATGCTCAACCGTGCGGGCGAGGTCTTGTATGTCGGCAAGGCGCGCAGTCTGAGGAAGCGGGTGGCCAGCTACACGCAGCCCGGGCGCCTCAACCCGCGCCTGCACCGCATGGTGAACGAAACGGCAGCCATGGAGTTCGTCACGACGCATACGGAAGTCGAGGCGCTGCTGCTGGAATCGAACCTGATCAAACGTCTGAAACCCCGCTACAACATCCTGCTCAGAGATGACAAGTCGTTCCCGTCGATCGTGCTGACCGCCGATCACGCGTTCCCGCAGGTGGTCAAGCACCGCGGCGCGCAAGTCAGGGCGGGCGAATACTTCGGGCCGTTCGCGTCGGCATGGGCCGTCAATCGGACACTGACGGCGTTGCAGCGCGCCTTTCTGCTGCGCAGTTGTTCCGACAGCGTGTTCGCCGCCCGCACCCGCCCCTGCCTTCTCCATCAGATCAAGCGCTGCTCGGCGCCATGCGTCGGCCTCGTCTCCGAGACGGACTATGCCCATCTCGTCGCCGAAGCCCGCGCCTTCCTCGCCGGTGACAGCCAACGGGTGCAACGGGACCTGGCGACGCGGATGGAGGCGGCCAGCGCGGAGCTTCGCTTCGAGGATGCGGCGCGCTACCGTGATCGCATCCGCGCCCTGACCAGCGTGCAGTCGCACCAGGACATCAATCTCGCCAGCATCGGCGACGCCGACGTCGTCGCCATTCATTTGGAAGGGGGCGTGAGCTGCGTGCAGGCGTTCTTCTTCCGCGCCGGCTGCAATTACGGCAATCGCGCCTACTTCCCCGACCATACCGCCGGCGAACCCCCTGCCACCGTGCTCGAAGCCTTCATCGGCCAGTTCTACGCCGAGCGCCGGCCACCGCCGCTGATCCTCCTCAGTCATTCCCTGCCCAATCAGGACCTGCTGGCGCAGGCGCTCTCTCTGCGCGCCGAACGCCGCGTCGAGATCACCGAGCCCAAGCGCGGGTCTAAGCATAACCTCGTTTCGCACGCCCTCGACAACGCCCGCGAAGCCCTTGGCCGGCGGCTGGCGGAGAGCGCCTCGCAGCGCCGCCTGCTGGAGGGACTCGCCCGGCTGCTCGACCTTGAGGGCGTGCCGCAGCGGATCGAGGTCTATGACAACAGTCACGTCGCCGGCACCGACGCCATCGGCGCGATGATCGTTGCCGGTCCCGCTGGCCTGATCAAAAGCGCCTACCGCAAGTTCGTCATTCGCCGCACCGGCGAAATCGCCCCCGGCGACGACTACGCGATGATGCGGGAGGTGCTGACCCGGCGGTTTGCCCGCGCCCAGAAGGAGGACCCCGAACGTAGCCTCGGCGAGTGGCCCGATCTCGTGCTGATCGACGGCGGACAAGGACAGCTGAGCGTCGCGCTCGATGTCTTCCGCGAACTCGGCATCGACGACCTCACCGTCGCCGCCATCGCCAAAGGCCCGGACCGTGACGCCGGCCGCGAACGGCTGTTCCTGCCGGGCCGACCGCCGGTCCAACCGCCGCCGCGTGATCCCGTCCTCTACTTCTTGCAGCGGCTGCGGGACGAAGCCCATCGATTTGTCATCGGCGGCCATCGGGCGCGCCGGTCAGCGAACATCGTGAAATCGGCGCTGGATGAAATTCCCGGGATCGGTGCCGCCCGCAAAAAGGCGCTGCTTCACCATTTCGGTTCCGCGCGCGCCGTCGCGCGTGCCGGCTGCGCCGATCTCGAGAGCGTCAGCGGAATCAGCCGGGCGATGGCGAGGAAAATCTATGATTGGTTCCACCCGGACGGCTAAGATGGGTCAGGTGTGGCGGCCCCGGACGGGTAACGAATGGAAATCAACGTTCCGAACACGCTCACGCTGACCCGGATCCTGGTCATCCCGGTCATTTGCGTCCTCCTCCACCTCGCCACGCCGATCGCGGCGTGGCTGGCGTTGGCGGCCTACGTTTACGCCTGCGTCACCGATTTTCTCGACGGCTATATCGCGCGCGCGTATCAGCAGCAGTCGAGCTTTGGCAGCATGCTCGATCCGATCGCCGACAAACTGCTGGTCGCATCCGTGCTGATGGTCCTGGTCGGCATTGGCCGCTTGTCCGGCAGCGACATCGTCGCCGCGCTGATCATCCTGTGCCGGGAGATCGTCGTTTCCGGCCTCCGTGAATACCTCGCGCAGCTGCAGGTGAGCGTACCGGTAACGCGTCTGGCGAAGTGGAAAACCTCCCTGCAAATGATCGCGCTCGGCGTGTTGATCGTCGGCGACGCCGTCCCGCCACTGACATCGCCGGTGGGTGCGCTGACGATCACCGGGCTTGGCGTTGCCGGATTGTGGCTGGCGGCGGGACTGACCCTGATCACCGGCTACGATTATTTCCGGGCGGGCCTTGCGCACCTGACCGCCGCCAACCGGCCCGCCGCATCGTCAACCGGCCATGCCATGCAATCGCCGGCGGGGGACGCACGCTAATGGCTGGCGGTGGGATGAGACGGCGTTGAGTATCTCCATCCTCTACTTCGCATGGCTGCGCGAGCGCGCGGGCCGCGGTGAAGAGGTGGTCTCGCCGCCACCGACGGTAACCGACGTCGCAGGTTTGATCGAGTGGCTGCGCGGCCGCGGCGGCGGGCCGGCAGCGGCCCTTTCCGACCTGCGCGCCGTGCGCATCGCCGTCAACCAGGAATACGCGACGGTCGACCATCCGGTGACGGCGGGGGACGAGGTTGCCTTTTTCCCGCCGGTGACCGGCGGCGGTGGCCGATGATCCGCGTCCAGAGCGAGGACTTCGACATCGGCGCCGAGATCGCGCAGTTCACGCAAGGTCGCACCGACGTCGGCGGGCTTTGCCTGTTCGTCGGACTCGTGCGTGACGTTGTCGGCGATGCTCCCCTCGAGGCTCTGGTCCTTGAACACTACCCGCAAATGACCGAGCGGGAACTGCGCCGCATCGAAGAGGAAGCCCACCGTCGCTGGCCGCTTCTCGACACGCTCATCATTCACCGCCATGGCCGGCTGAAACCCGGCGATCGCATTGTCCTGGTCGCCGTCTGTTCCGCCCACCGGCAGGCGGCTTTCGACGGCTGCCGGTTTCTCATCGACTGGCTGAAAACACGAGCGCCCTTCTGGAAGCGGGAGGAGGCGGGAGGACAGCACCGCTGGGTCGCCGCCTGCGACGCCGATCTCGGCATCGCCGCCGCCTGGGGCGACGCGCCCGATGACGGCGGCGAGGCCCGCGCGAGACTGCCCGGCGGCCGATGACGGGTCCGAACCAAACGCAAGCGGTGATCTTCGATTTTGACGGCGTCATCGTTGAGTCCGCCGACATCAAGACTGCTGCGTTCCGGGCGCTTTACCGCCCCCATGGCGCCGCCGTGGAGGCAGCAGCGGTTGCCCACCATCTCGCCAACGGCGGCATCTCACGGCGCAAGAAGATCCGCCACATTCACCGCGAGCACCTCGGCATCAGCCTCGATCAGGCGGAATTGGATCGGCTGTGTGCGCTGTTCTCCAGCTTGGTGGAAGACGCGGTGGTGGCAGCGCCAGCGGTTCCCGGAGCGCTGCCCCTGCTCGCCCACCTGGCGGAGCGAGCGCCTCGGTTCGTTGTCTCAGGCACCCCGGAACCCGAACTCAAGCGCATCGTCGCGCGCCGCGGTCTCACCGACATGTTCACCGAAGTGCACGGATCCCCGCGCGAGAAGCCGCCGATCATCCGCGACCTTCTGGCCCGCTACGGGTTGGCGCCAGCCGCCGTGCTGTTCATCGGCGATGCCCTCACCGACTGGCGGGCGGCCAAAGAAACGGGAGTCCGCTTCGTCGGCCGGGCCGCCGACGGCGCCGAGAACCCCTTTCCCGCAGGCGTGACGGTGATCGCCGATCTGACGGAGTTGCCCCTCTAACTCATCGCTGCCGCCAGTGCGCTGGGACGGGCGCATCGCAGGGCCGACAGCAGGCCGCAACGTTGACACGACCGGCATATCAGGAGGTCGAAGGCATGGCCGAAGGTTCGAGCGAGCTTGAGAAGGCCTACCACAATCTCGCGTTTCTCGACAGCCGGCAGGCGCGTCCGCTGCGTCTCCTCGCCGAGTATCTGCATCCCGAAGCCCGCTTCGACGCTCTTGGCATCAGCGACACGATCGTGTTTTTCGGCTCGTCGCGAATTGTGTCCGCCGAGGCCGCGGCAAACCAACTCGCCGCGGCGCGCGATGCCGGCGGTGACCTCGCTGCCGCCGAGCAGGCCGTGGCGATGTCGCGATACTATGAGGAATGCCGGGAACTGGCGCGGCGGCTGACCGAATGGTCGAAAACGATCGGCGAGAAGAAGCGCCGCTTTGTTGTCTGCACCGGCGGCGGTCCTGGCATTATGGAGGCGGCCAATCGCGGCGCATCGGAAGCGAAAGGGCTCAACATCGGCCTGACCATTTCCCTTCCCAATGAAAAACGCGGCAACAGCTATATTACCCGTAATTTGACCTTCGAATTCCACTATTTCTTCATGCGAAAATTCTGGTTTGTTTATCTCGCCAAGGCGCTGGTGGCGTTCCCCGGCGGTTTCGGCACGCTCGACGAATTCTTCGAGGTGATGACGCTGGTGCAGACAGGCAAGCTAAAAAAGCGGCTGCCGATCGTCCTTTACGGCGCCGAGTTCTGGAAAAAGGTGATCAACCTGGAAGCCCTCGTCGACTTCGGCACGATCAGCCGCGCCGACCTCGAACTGTTCCACATGACCGACTCCGTCGAGGAGGCGTTTGCCTTCATCACCCACCAACTGGCGGAGACGGCGCTCGCCTCTCCCGGCGGCCGCTGGTAAGGGCCGACGCCCGCCGCCGCTCAGGCCGCGCTCGCCGCCACCGGCAAATGCTGGCCGGTTGCCCGCGCGTAATCGCTGGTCATCAGGCGGGTGATCTCACCGGGGGTGAACCGATATTCGTCAATGGCGCCCACCGGCGTCACCTCGGCGGCACTGCCCGTCAGGAACACCTCGCGGGCGTTGGCGAGTTCGTGCGGCCGGATCGCCCGCTCGACGACCTCGATGCCGCGTGCCTGCGCCAGTTGGATGACGGTTTGCCGGGTGATGCCGTTGAGGAAACAGTCCGGCGTTGGCGTATGCAGACGGCCGTCGGGCATGACGAAGAAAATATTCGCGCCGGTTGCCTCGGCGATCAGCCCGCGATAGTCCAGCATCAACGCGTCTTCGTAGCCCTCGGCCTCCATCGCATGCTTCGATAAGGTGCAGATCATATAAAGGCCGGATGCCTTGGCGTGCACCGGCGCGCATTCGGGCGCTGGCCGGCGCCACGGCGACGTCTTCAAGCGGATCCCCTTCTGCTTGACCTCCTCGTTGAAGTAGGACCCCCACTGCCACGTGGCGATGGCAAGGTGAATGCGCGTCGACTGCGCCGAAACGCCCATCATCTCGCTGCCTCGCCACGCAATCGGCCGCACGTAGCCATCGCGAATGCCGTTGGCGGCCAGCGTCTCGTCACAGGCGCGATCGATCTGCTCCACCGTCCATGGAATTTCAAAGCCGAGCATGCGGCCGGACGCGATCAGCCGCTGCGAATGTTCCGTCAGCTTGAAAATGGCACCGCCGTAGGCGCGTGCGCCCTCGAACACCGCCGACGCATAGTGCAGGCCATGACTGAGCACGTGCAGCTTGGCATCGCGCCAAGGCACCAACTCCCCATCGTGCCAGATCATGCCGTCCCGGTCGTGGTAGGGTTGCGTCACCATCGCCGCCATCCTTCAGTCCAGGGTATCGTCAAACCAACGGGTTATTTTATTACCGCTTGATGCGAACAGAACTTGCATTTCGTATCATCCGCTGGCATATATGTCAATAACACTGACATATCTCGGGGCAAGCAGGCGGGCGGTTGACGATGGCGGACAGCGGCGAACCCGGTTCGGCCTCACACCGTCCCGGAGCGGCCTTTGACTCGCACGATGAGACGGCACTGCGCCACGCCATCGAGTTGTTGTTTTTCGCCTATCGCGACTTCACCGCCGAAGCCGATGCCATGCTTGCCCGCTATGGGTTCGGACGCGCCCACCACCGCGTCGTCTATTTCGTGGGCCAGAATCCCGGCGCCACCGTCTCCGAGCTGTTGTCCCTGCTCAAGATCACCAAACAGAGTCTGTCCCGCGTGCTCAGCCAGTTGATGCGCGAAGGGTTCATCGTGCAAAAGGGCGACGTGGCGGATCGCCGCCGCCGCCGGCTCTACCTGACGGCCGAAGCGAAAGCCCTCGAACAGCGGCTAACGGAGCGGCAGATGGCGCTGCTGGCTCGCGCCTTCGCCGAGGCCGGGGCGCCGGCAGAGGCGGGTTTCCGCGCCGTGCTGCGGGCGATGATCAATTTCGAAGATCGCCGGCGCTTTGCACCGCCGGTCACTCAGGATATCGTGACGATCCACAGCCGCTGAGCAGTGACCGCGGACGGCCATGGGCGAAACATGAGCGATGACAAGCCTCATATCCTCGTCGTCGACGATGATGAGCGGCTGCGCAATCTGCTCGCCCGCTATCTTTCCGAACACCGCTACATCGTCACCACCGCGAGCGATGCCGCCGATGCCAGCGCCAAGCTCGCCAGCGTTGCCTTTGACCTGATCGTCCTCGACCTGATGATGCCGGGGGAGAACGGCCTTGAGTTCGCCGCCCGCCTGCGGCGAACCAGCGGCGTACCGATCCTGATGCTGACGGCCATGAGCGAACCGGAGGATCGCATCCTCGGCCTCGAACAGGGCGCCGACGATTACATGGTCAAGCCGTTCGAGCCGCGCGAACTTCTGCTGCGGATTGGCAACATCCTCAAACGCATACCGCAGTCGGAGGCGGCGCCGACCGAACTCAGGCTCGGCGAACTCGTGTTCGACCTCGACCGCGAGGAACTGCGCCAGGGCGACGAGATCATTCGCTTGACGTCGGTGGAAACGGCGCTGCTGAAAGCCCTTGCCAAACGGCCGGGCATGCCGATCAGCCGTGAAGACCTGATCGAACTGACCGGCGCCGCCGGCGGCGATCGCGCCGTCGACGTGCAGGTCACCCGGCTGCGCCGCAAGATCGAGGACGATCCGCGCGATCCGCGGTTTTTGCAGACCGTCCGCGGCAAGGGCTACGTGCTGAGACCCGATTGAGCGCCGCAACCTCGCATCCGGCGAAGCCGCGTCTGGCGACGGTGATCAACGCCGTCGCAAAACGCCTGATTCCGCGCGGACTGATGGGCCGGGCGCTGCTGATCGCGGTCACGCCGCTGATCCTGATGCAAATCCTTTCGGCGTGGGTGTTTTACGAAAGCCACTGGAATCAGGTCAGCAAGCGCCTCGCCCTCGGACTTGCCGGCGATATCGTCGTCCTCGTCGATGCGGTCACCGAACTCGAAGACGCCGCGGCACGGGACTGGGTCTTGCGGGAAGCCGCCAAGCGGTTCGAGATCGGTGCCACCCTGGATGCGACCTCCTCGGCGCTGCCGCGGCGTCAGTCTCAAACCCACATCGAGGGAGAACTGCGCCGGGCCCTGCTGGCCAAGGGCCTGACACGGCCGTTTCGCGTCGACGCCGAGGAAGTCCGCGGCCGTGTCATGGTCTTCGTGCATCTGCCGGAGGGCATCCTCGCCATCACCGCGCCGCGCGCCCGGCTGTTCAGCGCCACCACCTACATCTTCGTCATCTGGACGATCGGCATGTCGCTGGTTCTGCTCGGCGTCGCCACCCTGTTCATGCGCAACCAGGTGCGCCCGGTCCGCCGCCTGGCCCGCGCCGCCGAGGCGTTCGGCAAGGGGCGCGATGTCCCCGACTTCAAGCCCGAAGGGGCGCGGGAGGTGCGCCAAGCCGCGCTGGCCTTCATCGCCATGCGCAATCGCATCCAGCGCCAGATCAACCAGCGCACGGCGATGCTCGCCGGGGTATCCCACGATCTGCGCACGCCACTGACGCGCATGAAGCTGCAACTGGAATTGATGGAAGAGGACGAGGGCGTCGCCGCACTAAAGGATGATATCTCCGACATGGAGGACATGCTGAACGGTTATCTGCAATTCGCTCGCGGCGAGGGCACGGAAAAGCCGGAACTGTGCGATCTCGGCGAACTCTTGGACGAGGCGGTGCGGCGGGCGCGCCGCAAGGGTGGCGACATCGACCTCCAGGCCGAAGGCGACCTCACTCTGCCGCTCCGGCCGAACGCGGTGCTGCGGTGCGTCACCAATTTGATCGAGAACGCGCAGCGTTATGCCGGACACGTGGCTGTCAGTGCGCGCAGGCTGGCCAGCATGGTCGAGGTGATGATCGACGACGATGGCCCCGGCATTCCGCCCGACCAGCGAGAACAGGTATTTCGCCCGTTCTTCCGCGTCGATGGCTCACGCAATCCGGTGACGGGCGGCGTCGGTCTCGGCCTGACCATCGCTCGCGATGTCGCCCGCAGCCACGGCGGTGATATCGTCCTCGACAAGGCGCCGCTGGGCGGCCTGCGTGTCCGGCTTTGGCTGCCGGTCTGACCGGGCGCCCGCAACGAAACCGGCACCCGTCGAGACCCGGCGGAATTGTGCCGTAGAAAAATCGCCTCTGAGGCGCTATACGTTGTGCAACGATCCTCCAACAGGGAGGATCGAGTAACGAATTCCGGTCGCTAAAGGGCGGTCGTATGGGAGGCTTAACGTCGTGACGGGCGATCGCCCGCTTGTGGAAGTGCGCGACGTCTCGCTCAGCTTTCGCGGCGTGCGCGCCCTGAGTCATGTCAGCTTTCACGTCGACAAGGGCGAGCTGTTCTCGATCATCGGGCCGAACGGCGCCGGCAAGACGTCGATGCTCAACTGCATCTCTGGCCGCTACACCCCGTCGGATGGCGCCATCTATTTCGCCGGCCGTGAGATTACCCGCCTGAAACCAAACGCGCGGGCTGCCCTCGGCATCGGTCGTACGTTCCAGAATCTGGCGCTGTTCAACCACATGACGGTGCTCGACAACATCCTCGTCGGCCGCCACCACCTCATTCGCAGCAATTTTCTGACCGGTGCGCTGTACTGGTTCGGCGGCGCCGAGCGCGAGGAGTTGAAGCATCGCCGCGCGGTCGAGGAGATTATCGACTTCCTGGAGATTTCCCACATCCGCAAGGCGATCGCCGGCACCCTCCCCTATGGCTTGCGAAAACGCGTCGAACTCGCGCGCGCGCTCGCGCTGAAACCGGATCTGATCCTTCTTGACGAACCGATGGCCGGCATGAACCTCGAAGAAAAAGAGGACATGGCGCGCTACGTCATCGACATCAACGAGGAATGGGGCACGACGGTGGTGATGATCGAACACGACATGGGCGTCGTTGTCGACATCTCGCACCGGGTGATGGTGCTGGACTTCGGCCGCAAGATCGCCGAGGGCGAGCCGGATGCGGTCATGGCGCACCCCAACGTGAAGAAGGCCTATCTGGGCGAAGACGCCGCGGCGGATGAGGCGCCGGCGGAAGCGGATGGACGATCCGCGGTGGCGCCGGCGATGGCCACCGCCGTCAGCGGCAGCCGGGTCGCGGCGCAATGAGCCGCCGCACGGCCACGCCCGACTATGGCGACGTCGTGACCCATGACACGTTCCCGAAGCTGCTCGCCGACAACGCCCGACGGGTGCCCCATGAAGTGGCGATGCGCGAGAAGGAATTCGGCATCTGGAACGCCTACACATGGGCGGAGTACCAGCGGCGCGTCCGTCTGATCGCCCTCGGCATGGCCGATCTCGGCATCGGCCGCGGCGATGTCGTCGCCCTCATTGGCGACAACCGCCCGGAGTGGATCTGGGGCGAGATCGCGGCGCACGCGATTGGCGCAATGTCGCTCGGCATCTACCAGGATTCGATCCACGACGAGGTGCACTACCTGATCACCTACGCCGAAGCCGCACTCGTCATTGCCGAAGACGAGGAGCAGGTGGACAAGATCCTGGAACTCGCCGACGAGGCGCCCTGTATCCGCCACATCGTCTATTGCGACCCGAAGGGCATGCGCAAGTATGCCGATGAACGGTTGTTGTCGATCGACGCGCTGTACGCCCGCGGCGAGGCCCTCGATCGTGCCGACCCGGGCCGCTACGACCGCGAAGTGTCGGCGGGCCAAGGCAGCGACGTGGCGGTGCTGTGCACCACATCCGGAACGACGTCGCGGCCCAAGCTGTCGATGCTGCAGGCCGGCCCCTTCCTCGCGCACTGCCTTGCCTATCTGCGCCGCGACCCGAAGCTGCCGGAGGACAACTACGTCTCGGTCCTGCCGCTGCCGTGGATCATGGAGCAGGTTTACGCGGTGGCGCAGTCGCTGATCAGTCGCATCACCGTCAACTTCGTCGAGGAGCCGGAGACGATGATGGCCGATCTGCGGGAAATCGGCCCCACCTTCGTGCTGCTCGGGCCGCGGTCATGGGAGGGTATCGCCGCCGACGTGCGTTCGCGGATGATGGACGCAACGCCGCTGAAACGGCGGCTGTTCGATCTCGGCATGCGGCGGGGTCTCGCCGCGCTAACCGCCGGCAAACGCTCGCCCGTCGCCCACTGGCTGCTGTTTCGCGCGCTGAAAGATCGGCTGGGCTTTACCTTCCTGAAGTCGGCCGCGACCGGTGGCGCGGCGATGGGGCCCGACACCTTCCGCTTCTTCCTCGCCATGGGGGTGCCGCTGCGCCAGCTCTACGGGCAAACCGAGCTGGCCGGCGCCTACACGCTGCACACCGCCGACGACGTGGACTTCGATAGTGTCGGCATCGCCTTCGACAACTCCGAGGTACGCATCGATAACCCGGACGAGAGCGGCGTCGGTGAGATTGTGGCGCGAACCGCCGGCATGTTCGCCGGATACTATAAAAACCCCGAGGCGTCGCAGGCGGATATCCGCGACGGCTGGATGCACACCGGTGACGCCGGCTACATCAAGCCGGAAAACGGGCATCTCGTCGTCATCGACCGCATCAAGGACATCGCGACCACGTCAACGGGAGCCCGCTTCTCGCCCGCCTACATTGAAAACAAGCTGAAGTTTTCGCCATTCGTCGCCGAGGCGGTGATCCTGGGCCAGGATCGCCCCTATCTCGCTGCCATCATCTGCATCCGTTTCGGCATCGTCTCGAAATGGGCGGAACAACGGCGCATCGCCTTCACCAATTACACCAATCTCTCGACCCACCCCTCCGTCTACGCGCTGGTGAGGGGCGAGGTGGAAACCGTCAACCGGTCCCTGCCGGAGGCGCAACGCATCCGCAAGTTCCTGCTTTTGTACAAGGAACTGGACGCCGATGACGGCGAATTGACGCGAACCCGCAAAGTGCGTCGCGGCGTCATCAACGAGAAATACGCCGACATCATCGACGCCATCTACGGCGACCGGGAGACCGTGCATGTCGATACGTGGATCACCTTCCAGGACGGTACGAAGTCGCGCATCGTCACCGACCTCGCGCTGATGACGGTGGTGCCGCCAGCCGGCGGCGGCGCTGTGCCGGCG
The DNA here is from genome assembly GCA_025458035.1 of Rhodospirillales bacterium. Classification (GTDB taxonomy): domain Bacteria; phylum Pseudomonadota; class Alphaproteobacteria; order Rhodospirillales; family Defluviicoccaceae; genus Defluviicoccus. The sequence goes on along the minus strand of JALOTH010000059.1, from coordinate 2,497 downwards.
CGGCAAGCGGCGGAGTAGGATCGACAGGGCAAGCCAGCAGCGGGCCGGCGTGGCACCGCGGCTCGCGGGGGGAAACGACATGAACTGGGAATTGCTGCTGCAGCTGGTCATCAACGGCGTGATCCTCGGCACGCTTTACGGCGTCGTCGCCATGTGCTTCACGCTCATTTACAAGGCAAGCCAAGTCGTCAATTTCGCTCAAGGCGAATTCCTGCTGATCGGCGCCTGGGTGTGCTGGTGGCTGTTGACGAGCTTTGCCCTGCCGTTCTGGCTCGGCTTTCTCATCACTTTTGCCTTCATGATGGCGTTCGGCATCCTGTTGCAGGTCGTCGTTCTCCGTCCGCTGATCGGCGAGCCGGTGATCAGCGTCATCATGGTCACCATCGGCCTGTCGATCTTCTTCCAGGCCATGGTGAAATGGCTGTTCGGCGTCATCGTCCAGCCGTTTCCGCCGATCTTCGAGACGAAAACCGTCGACATCCTCGGCCTCAACGTGCAGCCGGCCTACCTGATGAGCTTCGTCATCTCGATCCTGATCATGGCGGCCTTCGCGTGGTTCTTCAAAACGTCCCGCCTGGGCTTAGCAATGCGGGCCACCGCCTTCGATCAACAGGTGGCGCAGAGCCTCGGCATCTCCGTCAAAAAGGTGTTCGCGATGGCGTGGGCGATCTCGGCGATCGTCTCCGCGCTCGCCGGCGTCGTCTTCGGCATCGTCAACGGCGTGTCCTCCGCCTTGTCGTTCTTCGGCATCAAGGTGTTCCCGGCGGTGATCGTCGGCGGCCTCGATTCCATCGTTGGCGCCGTGATCGGCGGCCTGATCATCGGCATCCTTGAAAACGTTGCCGAATTCGCCGACAGCCAATTCCTGCACGTTGGCAATCTGTACACCATCGCGCCCTTCTACATCCTCGTCATCATCCTGATGATCAAGCCGTACGGCCTGTTCGGCACCGAAAAGATTGAGCGGGTGTAGGCGATGTCGCGGCTGTCCCTCGTCCCATGCGGTGAATTCAAGACAAGCTACCGCGCTGACACGACGCTGTTCGCGACGCCATTGTCGCGCAACATGGTCTTCCTTGGCGTGGTGCTGCTGGCGCTGGCGCCGCTCAGCATCGGCGGCTGGCGGCCCGTCAGCGATTACTGGATCACGCTGCTGATTCAGATCGGCTATCTTGGCATTGCCGCGCTCGGTCTTAACATTCTCGTCGGCTTCACCGGCCAGATCTCCCTCGGCCACGCGGCGTTCTTTGGCTTCGGCGCCTTCTCCTCGGCGTGGCTGAACAACACCTTCGGCGTGCCGGTGGCGCTGTCCATCCCGCTTGCCGGCGTCATGACGACGGCGGTCGGCATGATCGTCGGCATCCCGGCGGCTCGCATCAAGGGCCTTTACCTCGCCATCGCCACGCTGGCCTCCCAGTTCATCCTCCAGGACTTCTTCGCCCGCGCCGACTGGTTTACCGGCGGCTCCGCCGGTTCGCTGGCCGAGCCGTTTGCCCTGTTCGGCTACGTCCTGCGCGGCGACCGCCAATATTTCTACGTCGTCCTGTTCTTCCTCGTCGTCATGTACCTGTTTGCAGCCAACATGCTGCGCACGCGCGATGGCCGTGCCCTCGTCGCTGTTCGCGACCATTACCTTTCGGCGGAGGTCATGGGCATCAACCTCACCAAGTACCGCATCCTGTCGTTTGGGATTTCGTCGTTCTACGCCGGCATCGGCGGCGCCTTGTTCGCCCATTACCTGCAATACGTTTCCATTGAAGGCTTCGACATCCTGCTGTCGGTGCAGTTCCTCGGCATGATCATCATCGGCGGCCTCGGCTCGATCATGGGCAGCTTGATGGGAACCGCATTCATGGTGCTGCTGCCGGAAGCGATCAACGCCGTCGTCAACATCCTGAAGAACACCACTTGGGGCAACATTCCGGCGGTAACCGATGGGCTCGCCTTCTTCAAGCAGGCGGCGATCGGCCTCGCCATCGTCCTCTTTCTCATCTTTGAACCCGACGGCCTGGCCAGGCGCTGGCGGCTGATTAAGGCCTATTGGAAGCTCTACCCGTTCTCATACTGAGCGTCAGGCCAATGGCGCCGCGACTGGCAAAGGGAACGGCGGGAGGACAACGGTAACGTGCACAACAGCAAACCAGGGAGACGTCCGATGAAACGATCCGCGTACCTCAGCGTCACGGCGGTCGGCCTTGCCATCACCTTTGCTCAACCGGCGGCGGCCGCCGACAAGATCACCGTCGGCAACCTCGTCGACTTCACCGGACGCACGGCCGTCGTCGGCAAGCCCTATGGCCAAGCGAAAGTCGACGCGACGAAGTGGCTGAATGCCCGTGGCGGCATCAATGGCCAGCCGCTGGACCTGCCGACGTTCGACTATTCCTACGAGGTGCCGCGCGCTATCGCCCAATATAAACAATGGCTTCAGGAGGGAGCGGTGGCCATTCAAGGCTGGGGCACCGCCGACACCGAGGCGATGGTGGGGTTCGTCGCC
>JALOTH010000168.1 GCA_025458035.1 Rhodospirillales bacterium | reverse complement strand
ACGACATCCGTACCGGATGAGCCGTTCAACAGCGGGGAATGGGAGCGGAAGTTCGCCATCGAGGCGGCGATCAAGGTTTCCCAGAACTCCAACCTTCCCGGCCGCGAGAATGGACCGGCGGATGCCTATCGCCACGTGCTGTGGGCGGGCGAACTCGCGCGCCGGTTCGGCGAGACGGGGGCGCGCGCGATCCTTGCCGGGCACGAGTGGCAGGGCCGTCTCGGCGGCCAGTCGTCGGACGCGGAGGCCATGGACCGGCACAACAACGAACTCGGGATTTCTATTGGCAAAGGTGCGCGAACGTGGGGGGACGTGATCGCACACGCGCAGAGGCTGATGGACGAAAGCGATCGTAGCGGGACGGGAGCCAAGGGGCAGGCGCGCTGGCTCGCTCCGGCGCGGTGGAGAAAGAATCCAGTCGACCGGGCAACGAACCAGCCTATCAAGCTCAATTGGCCCGAGTCCGACTGGGTGAACGGCGTTCAGCATCAGCCCTATGACTACCCCTTCGGCGGGGAAGATTATCGGTATCCCGACGAGCGCGGCTCGCGCGACGATAATGGTCCGCCTCTGGCGCGCCCGGTGGAGACCTGGAGCAAGGACGACGTCCGCCAGGTGATGCTGTCGAGAGCGTATCATCGTCCCGGCTCGCCCGATCATGACCTCGCCCTGGGCAAAGTGCGCGCTTGGTTCGAGTATACCTACGGGAACGCGCCGGCGCCGGTCGACGCGACAGGAAGGATCAGCATGGGGGGCGGCTCGATCCGGTCGGGATCTGCCGGCGGCGGATCCGTCCACGTAAGCGCGCACAGCCGCGAAGGAGGAAAAGTTTCCGTCTCGGCGTATGATCGTTCGCCTCCATCGCGGTGACACGTTCCGGCGACCCCCGACCGACGTTCCGGCGACCCCCGACCGCAACCGGCTTGAGAGCGAAGCCGAACGGTGTCCGCTTTCTGCCAAGTCGGATCGTCGTTCCTGGGATCAAGCCGGCGCCGCCGGAAGGGGAGGCCGTTTGTTTAGCGATCGGCCGAGTGGCTACGGGACGGCGCAGCCGGCCGGCGGTGCTTGACGCCACCCGGTAGCGATACTACAGCATCTGTGGTGACGGCGGGAGTAGCTCAGTTGGCAGAGCACCGGGTTGTGGTCCCGGGTGTCGCGGGTTCGAATCCCGTCTCTCGCCCCAGTTCCCCGGCGGCCGTTTCGCCGGCCCGCTCGATTGCCGGCATCGGCGGGAGACGGGTTCAACAGCGATGATGGGCTGATGATAGGCTATCGTCCGATCCTCATCGGCGTTGTCGGTGATTCCGGCGCCGGCAAGACGACGTTCGCGGCGGGGCTTGCCCGCGTCCTCGGCGTCGAGCGCACCGTCGTCATCTGCACCGACGATTACCACCGCTACTCCCGGCAGCAGCGTGCCGCGCTCGGGCTGACGCCGCACGACCCCGCCGGCAATTACATGGATATACTTGAGCAGCACGTCGACCTGCTGCGTGCCGGCGAGCCGATCTTGAAGCCCGTCTATAACCACCACGGCGGCCGGCTCGATGCGCCGGAGTACGTCGTGCCGAAGCCGTTCATCGTGCTGGAAGGCTTGCTCGGCCTCGCCACGCCGCGCCTGCACAACGCCTATGACATTCGCATCTACCTGGAGCCGCAGGAGGCGCTGCGCCTGCGCTGGAAGTTCAAGCGCGACCTGGAATGGGGCGGCTACACGGTGGAGCAGGTGGCGGCATCGCTCGACGACCTCAAGCGGGACAGCCAGCGGTTCATCGCCCCGCAGCGCGGCTTCGCCGACATGGTGGTGAGCTTTTATCCGCCGGCGGACGATCCGGAGGAAAGCGGCGCCCGGCTGAACGTCCGCCACATCCTGCGGCCGACGCTGCCGCACATCGACCTCGCGCCGATGCTGGAAGCGGGCGGCAGCGGCGGCTTCGAGCTGGAGCTGGCCCGCGACATCGACGGGCGCCCGGTCGACGCCCTGCACGTGTTCGGCCGGATCGCCGCCAACGGCGCGTTTCGCCGGCTGCACGACGCGCTGTGGTCGCAGATGGCCGCCCCCGGCGCGGCGCCGCCGCTGCTCGGCGAGTACCGCGCCAGCGCTTCGGCGGTGAAAACCAGCCCGCCATTGGCGCTCTCGCAACTTCTTGTCGGCCATTATTTGCTCACCGCCGCCGCGGCGGCCACCCTGAGCGAAGAGGATTTCGCATGATGAACGTCGCCTCTCCTTCGCCTGCGGCCACACCGGAACCGCCGGCCGCCAGCGAGGTTGCGGAGCCGCAGCCGCAGACCCTTCCCGGCGTCCTGCCGGCGGTCCACGAGGAGATGGTGAACGCGATCCGCATGCTCGCCGCCGACGCGGTGCAGAAGGCGAAGTCGGGCCACCCGGGCCTGCCCATGGGCATGGCGGGCGCGGCGACGGTGCTGTGGACGCGGTTCCTGAAATTCGATCCCACCGACCCGGAATGGGAGGACCGCGACCGCTTCATCCTGTCCGCCGGCCACGGTTCGATGCTGCTCTATGCCCTCCTCTATCTGACCGGATACGAGGAGATCACCATGGAGGAGATCCGCAACTTCCGCCAGCTCGGCTCGAAAACCCCCGGCCATCCGGAATACGAGCTGTCATGCGGCATCGAGACGACCACCGGCCCGCTCGCCCAGGGGCTCGGCAACGCCGTCGGCATGGCGCTGGCGGAACGGCTGCGCAACGCCCGCTGGGGTGACGACATCGTCGATCATTACACCTACTGCATCGTCGGCGACGGCTGCCTGATGGAGGGGTTGAGCCAGGAGGCGATCTCGCTGGCCGGGCATCTGCGGCTGCACAAGCTGATCGTGCTGTGGGACGACAACCGCATCTCCATCGACGGTCCCACCTCGCTTGCCACCAGCGAGAACATGCTCGCCCGCTTCGAGGCCTGCGGCTGGGACGCCGAGGTCGTCGACGGCGATGACGCCGACGCCGTCGCTGCGGCGCTGACCAAGGCGCGGCTGTCGGACAAGCCGTCGCTGCTCGACTGCCGCACCACCATCGGCAAGGGGGCGCCGACGAAGCAGGGCACGGCGGCGACGCACGGCGCGCCACTCGGCGACGAGGAGGTCGCCCGGGTGCGCGAAACCCTCAACTGGCCCCATCCGCCGTTCGTCATTCCCGACCCCATTCTCGCCGCCTGGCGGCAGCTGGGCCGGCGCGGCATCCCCGAGCGGGAGGCCTGGGAGCGGCGGTTCGCGGCGCTGCCGGCGGACCGGCAGGCGGAGTTCGAGCGTGCCAGCCGCGGCAAGCTCGCCCCCGGCTGGCAGGTGCCGCTGAACGAGTTCAAACGCCGGCTCGCCGACGACCGGCCGAAGTGGGCGACGCGCAAGGCCTCCGGTGAAGCGCTGGAGATCCTCACCGCCAACTTCCCGGAGATCATCGGCGGCTCGGCGGACCTGACGGAATCCGTGTTCACCCTGACCCGCAGCACCCCCGACATCACGCCCGGCGACTACACCGGCCGCTACCTCCACTATGGCGTGCGCGAACATGCGATGGCGGCGATCATGAACGGCATGGCGTTGCATCGCGGCTTCATCCCCTATGGCGGCACCTTCCTCGTCTTCGCCGACTACATGCGCGGCGCCATGCGGATGTCGGCGATCAACCGCCAGCGGGTGATCTACGTGCTGACCCACGATTCCATCGGCGTCGGCGAGGACGGACCGACGCACCACCCGTCGGAGACGCTGGCCAGCCTCAGGGTGATGCCGAACATGCTGGTGTTCCGCCCCGCCGATGCCATCGAAACCTTCGAATGCTGGATCATCGCGATTACCGAGTTCGACATGCCGTCGTGCCTGGTGCTGACGCGCCAGGCGGTGCCGGCGGTGCGCCTCGAACACGAGAGCGTCAACCTGTCGGCGCGCGGCGCCTACATCCTGCACGAGGCCGACGGCGGCGATCGCCTGGTGACCATCTTCGCCACCGGCTCGGAGGTGCACATCGCCGTCGCCGCGCGCCAGCTGTTGCAGGACCAGGGAATCCCCACCGCCGTCGTCTCCATGCCCTGCTGGGAGCTGTTCGACAGCCAGCCGGAGAAGTATCGCCGCGAGGTGCTGGGGCCGAACTGGCCGCACTGCGTGCGCGTCGCCATCGAGGCGGCGATCTCGCCGGGCTGGGACCGCTACATCGGCGAGGAGGGGGTGTTCGTCGGCCTCAAGGGCTTCGGGCTGTCGGCACCGGGCGACGTGCTGTTCAAGCATTTCGGCATCACCGCCGAGAACGTCCTCGCGCAGACGAAGCGGGCGCTGGAACGGCGCGCCGAGATTCATCGCCGGCGCGACCGCCGCTTCAGCGTCGACGTGGTATGATGATGCGGTGAAGCCCACGCAGCCGGGGAGGGAACGATGGCCCGCTCGGAACTGGAAGAAACCGCACAAGCCCTGGTCGCCCACAGCCGCGGCATCCTCGCCGCCGACGAGAGCACGGCGACGATCGGCAAACGCTTCGCCGATGTCGGCCTTGCCGCGACCGCCGAGCTGCGGCGGGACTACCGGGAGATGCTGTTTTCGGCGCCGGGGCTGGCAAAGGCGATCAGTGGCGTCATCCTCCATGACGAGACGATCCGCCAGTCCGCCAGCGACGGCACGCCGTTCGTTCACCTGCTGCGGCGCCAGCACATCATCCCCGGCATCACGGTGGACACCGGCGCGGTGCCGCTCGCCGGCTGCCCGGGCGAGACGGTGACCGAAGGCCTCGACGGGCTGCGCGCGCGCGTCGCCGAGTATCACGGCATGGGCGCCCGCTTCGCCAAGTGGCGGGCGGTGATCCGCATCGGTGACGGCCGGCCGACGCGCGGCTGCCTCGCCGCCAACGCGCACGCCCTCGCCCGCTACGCGGCGCTGGCGCAGGAGGGCGGGCTGGTGCCGATCGTCGAGCCGGAGGTGCCGATGGACGGCGGCCACGATATCGATGACTGCGAGGCGGTGACGACGGCAGCCCTGGCGCAGGTGTTCGCCGCCCTCGCCGAACAGCGGGTCGAGCTGGAAGCGATGCTGCTGAAGCCGAACATGGTCATCGCCGGCAAGGACTGCCCGCATCGGGCCGGCGTCGCCGAGGTGGCGGAACGGACGCTGCGCTGCCTGCGCCGCACCGTGCCGGCGGCGGTGCCGGGGATCGTCTTCCTGTCCGGCGGCCAGGGCAGCGAGCAGGCGACGGCGCACCTGAACGCGATGAATGCCGGCTACGGGCCGCTGCCGTGGCGGCTCAGCTTCTCCTATGGCCGGGCGCTGCAGGAGCCGGCGCTGCGGGCGTGGCGCGGCAGCCGCGAGAACGCGGCGGCGGCGCAGGAACGGCTGCTGAAGCGGGCGCGGCTGAACAGCGCGGCGGCGAGCGGCGCCTACGCCGGCGAGGCGGCTTGAGGGCGGTGGCGAGCGCGGTGGCGAGCGCCGGCGCCGGCCAGACGGCAAAGGCCGGGACGGTCAAGATCGCGCCGTCGATCCTGTCGGCGGACTTCGCCCGCCTCGGCGAGGAGGTGCGCGCCATCGACGCCGCCGGCGCCGACTACGTGCACATCGACGTCATGGACGGCCACTTCGTGCCGAACCTGACCGTCGGCCCGGTGGTCATCCGCGCCCTGCGCCGCCATTCCGCCAAGCCCTTCGACGTGCACCTGATGATCGACCCGGCGCAGCCCTATCTCGCCGAGTACGCCGCCGCCGGCGCCGACATCATCACCGTGCACGCGGAGGCCGACCGCCACCTCGACCGCAGCCTGCAGGTCATTCGCGGCCTCGGCAAGCGGGCGGGCGTCTCGCTCAATCCGTCGACGCCGGTGGCGGCGATCGAGCACGTCCTCGATGGCGTCGACCTGATCCTGGTGATGACGGTCAACCCCGGCTTCG
>JALOTH010000058.1 GCA_025458035.1 Rhodospirillales bacterium | reverse complement strand
GCTCGTCGGTTGCCGTATCCGAGTCGTCTACCCCCAGCCGTCGCGAGCCGCCATCGGTTATCTGGTGTTCGATTGCGGCGACCCGCTCGAGCAGAGCCCCCATCTGGGCGCGAAGGTTGTCGAGGTCGGTGTAAAGCGGATCGGGGCAGCCTTCTGCCGGCGTTCCGTACGCGGAAAACTGCGTGGCGCTCACCCGATCGCGCGGCATCACGGTGTGCGCCGGAATGCCGACGGCGGTCACGCCCGCGGGCACGTCGCGGGTCACGACGGAATTGGCGCCGACGCGCGCGCCCTCGCCGACGGTGATGGGGCCGAGGATCTGCGCCCCCGATCCGACGATGACGCCATCGCGCAGCGTCGGGTGCCGCTTGACGCAAACCTGCGCCCGCGAATTGACCGCCGGCGATAACCCGCCGAGCGTAACGCCTTGATAAAGGGTGACGTCGTCGCCGATCTCGGTGGTTTCGCCGATGACGACGCCGTGCCCGTGGTCGATGACGAACCGCCGGCCGATGCTCGCGCCGGGGTGAATCTCGACTCCCGTCAGCCAGCGGCCAAACTGCGAAACGAGCCTGGCGAGGAGGAACAGCCGCCACCGCCAAAGCCGGTGTGCAATGCGGAAAATCAGCACTGCGTGCAGCCCTGGGTAGCAGAGCGCCACCTCGAATCGGGAGCGGGCCGCCGGGTCACGCGCCATGAAGGCGCCAAGGTCTTCGTTTAGCCTCTTGAAAACCATCGGCTGATCGATATTTTCACGGGTTGAAGCGTCGAACGCAGCTGCCGCGGCTGGCATCTACGCCTCCTAATATATATAGGATGCCCTAGTATTTCCATCAAGTTTGTCGCCACGGCCGCTCGCCCCCCAAAAAAATGTCGCATTGCGGCATGGCGCCCGGCGGGGAGACGAGGTCGCTGGCTTTGAGACCGTCTGACGCTGATGCCTGAGGTCATCTTCAATGGCAGTGAGGGGCGGCTGGAAGGCCGGTACCATCACGCCAAACGTCCGGGTGCACCCATTGCGCTGATGCTGCATCCGCATCCGCTGCACGGCGGCACGATGAACAATCGCGTCGTTTTCGCGTTGTTTCAATCGTTCCAGCGGCGGGGATTTTCCGTTCTTCGTTTCAACTTCCGCGGCGTCGGCCGCTCTCAGGGTCGCTTCGACGCCGGCCAGGGTGAACTCAGCGACGCCGCCGCTGCGCTCGACTGGATGCAGACGGTCAATCCCAGCGCGTCGGGGTGCTGGATCGCCGGCTATTCCTTTGGCGCCTGGATCGGCATGCAATTGCTGATGCGCCGTCCGGAAATCGATGGGTTCATCTCGATCTCGCCGCCGGCGGGCACCCATGACTTTACCTTCCTCGCGCCGTGCCCGACCTCCGGCCTCCTTGTCCACGGCGACAAAGACACCCTTGTCCCCATGGAGGCAGTTGAAAAGCTGGCGAAAAAGCTGGCAACGCAAAAGAGTGTCGTCGTCGAATACCGGCTGATCGCCGGCGCCGACCATTTCTATGCCGACCACATGCCGCAACTGATGGCGATCGTCGACGACTATCTCGACCGGGCGCTGGCCAAGGTGGCGTAACCCGCCGGTCAGCCCTGGCGCCGCGGTTGGTGCCGTTGGCCGCCGCACTGCGGTCGCGCAACGCCGGTGGTGGAGGGAAGCGTCAGCGGCAGGCCGCGCAGCGACCGGACGGCGAGAAACGCGAAGGCTTCGGCCTCCAGGGCGTCGCCGCGCCAGCCGACGGCGTCCACCGTCTCGACGGGTGCTGCGAGGCGCGAGGCCAACATCGCCATCAGCAGCGGATTGTGGCGGCCGCCGCCGGTGACCAGCCAGCGCCGCGGCGCCGAGGGCAAGCTGGCGGCGCCCCTGGCGACCGCCGCCGCAGTGAACGCGGTCAGGGTGGCGGCGCCATCGGCGGCTGAGAGCATCGCAAGCTCGCCCACCGCGAAGGAAAAGGCATCGCGGTCGAGGGATTTCGGCGGCGGCAGCGAAAAGTACGGGTGACCAAGCCAACGTTCGAGCCGCCGTTCGTCCACCGTTCCCGTCGCCGCAATGCGGCCGCCGTCGTCATAGGGCAACCCCAGCGTCCGTTGCAGCCAATCGTCGATCAGCGCATTGCCGGGGCCGGTATCGAAAGCGATCACCGCCGCGCCGCCGTCGCTTGCTGGCGGCGCCTCGTCGCCGCCGATCCAGGTCACGTTCGCAACCCCGCCGACATTGAGCACCGCAAGCGGGCGCGGCAGTGCCAGCGCCAGGGCGCGGTGGTACAGCGGTACCAGTGGCGCACCCTCGCCGCCGGCGGCAACATCGGCGACGCGGAACTGCGCGACGACCGGGATTTCCAGTGCATCGGCGAGACGTTGCCCGCATCCGACCTGGATCGTCTCGCCCGCTGACGGGGCGCCGCCGCCGCCTTTCGCCGCCGGCCGATGCCAGACGGTTTGCCCGTGGTAGCCGATCACGTCGACCGCCGGCGCCGCCGCCGCCGCCGTCAGCGCGTGCACGGCCGCGATATGGCGCTCGTCCAGTTCGCGGATGAGCGCCGCATCCGACGGCAGCGGCCGCCGGCCGAGCAGTCCGCGCAGGCCGTCGCGGAACGCGGGCGGATAGGGGATGGTCAGCGCCGGCCCGCGAGCGACGATGGTCTTGCCATCGGTGGTGATGACCGCGGCATCGATGCCGTCGAGAGAGGTTCCACTCATCAGTCCCAACGCCACCGTCGGCGCCATCGCCGTTTCCGCCGGCGATCGAGCGCCGGCCGCCGCGGCGTCCGTCAAGGGCGTGTTCAAGCGCCATCTCCTGTGATACTGACCACCGTTCACCTGCCGCAACGGCCATCCGCCCGCCAACTTCACCAGAGCCGACAGATGTCCGCCTACCGTTCCGACTTTCTCGCCACCGTCGCTGCTCGCGGCTTTATTCACCAGTGCACGGACGCCGACGCGCTCGATACCGTTGCCGCATCCGCCGAGCCGGTGGTTGCTTATATCGGCTTTGACTGCACCGCGCCCAGCCTGCATGTGGGCAGCCTGGTGTCGATCATGCTGCTGCGCTGGCTGCAGCGGACCGGCCACAAACCCATCGTCCTGATGGGGGGCGGCACCACCAAGGTCGGCGATCCCTCGGGGCGGGACGAGGGGCGCCGGCTGCTGTCGGACGCGGAGATTGCCGCCAACATGGCCGGCATCCGGGATGTCTTCGCCCGCTTTCTCAGCTTCGGCGATGGTGCCACCGATGCGGTGATGGTCGACAATGCGGAGTGGCTCGACCGGCTCGCCTACATCCCGTTTCTCCGCGATGTCGGCCGTCACTTTTCCATCAACCGCATGCTGACCTTCGAATCGGTCAAGCTCCGCCTCGATCGCGAACAGCCGCTCAGCTTCCTTGAATTCAACTACATGATCCTGCAAGCCTATGACTTCCTGGAGTTGGCCCGGCGGTTCGGCTGTCGCTTGCAGATGGGCGGTTCGGACCAGTGGGGGAACATCGTCAACGGCGTCGAGTTGGGCAGGCGCGTCGATGGCCTTGCCCTCTATGGGCTGACGACGCCGCTGATCACCGCCGCGTCCGGCGCCAAGATGGGCAAAACGGCGGCGGGCGCCGTCTGGCTTTCGGCGGCGATGCTATCGCCGTACGCCTACTGGCAGTTCTGGCGCAACACGGAGGATGCGGACGTCGGCCGGTTCCTGCGGCTGTTCACGGAACTGCCGGAGGATGAAATCGGCCGGCTCGAACGATTGGCGGGCGCGGAGATCAACTCGGCGAAGATCGCTCTGGCCGACGCCGCAACACGATTGTGCCACGGCGAGGCGGCGGCGGTAACGGCGCGGGCGACCGCCGATGCCACCTTTGGCGGCGGTGGCGCCGGCGAGGATCTGCCGACGATTGTGGTGCCGCGTGGCGAGCTGGCGGCCGGCCTTCCGGCCTTCGAGTTGTTCCGGCGCGCCGGGCTGGCGGAGAGCAACGGCGAAGCGCGGCGGCTGATCAAGGGCGGTGGCGCCCGTCTGAACAACGCGGTGCTCGCCGAGGAGACGCGGACGATTACCGTCGGCGATGCCGATGACGATGGGCTGATCAAGCTGTCGGCGGGACGCAAACGTCACGCCCTCGTGCGCATCGGCAACTGAACCGCCGGCCGCATCGCTGCCGGTCACGGTGCCGCCGCCGGCGAGCCGAAGATCAGCTCCTGCAGCCAGAGCAGCACTTCGCGCAGGAAGCCGGGGAGCAGGGTTGACAGTGGATTGACATTCACCGCCGGATCGTCGAACGGCCCTTCGATGCGGTAGGCGGCTGCGAACAGGCCGCCACCCTCTTCATCACCGGTGAACAGCGGGCCGACCACCGGCAGCCGGCCAAGGGCCGAATTCAGAAAATAGAACGGCACCAGGGTTCCACGCAGCTCCATCGTGCCCGCCGCAAGGTCAAACGTGCCTGAGGCCGTCATGCCGAGGGAAATGCCGTAGGTGCGGGCGTTGTCGATGAGCAGGGCGTCGCCCGCCCAGGTAAACGGCACGATCAGCCGCTGGAAGGCAATGCCACCGCCGCGCAGGGCGTCGAGGATGCCGCCGAGCGCCAGGACATTGAGCAGTCTAGCCAGCAGCGGCGCCCGCGAGATGGTGAAATCACGAACCTCGAGGACACCCTGCAAGGGGCTGTTTTCCTTGGTGTCGTCGATGTCGCCGGCGATGTGCAGCCTGCCGCCTGCCATATTATCGTAGAAATCGAGCGCGCGGAGGGCGGCGCCCGTGTCAGTAGCGTGTACGCGTACGGTGCGGCGTCCCGCTTGTGCCCCGACCGTCAGCGTTGCCATCAGCAGGCCGCCTTCGGGAAATCGCGCGTCCAGTTGCGCCAGCGTCCACAGCTCCTCCACGCGCACCGCGGTAGCGGCGACGCGACGAAGACTGCGGTCCTCGCCAAACCATACATTTTCAATGTCCGCCGACAAACTGATGGACGGGGTGGGCTCATCGCCGCGGGCGGGCGGCGGTCGCGTTGCGTCCGCACCACCGTCGAGGCCGATGGGCTCGCCCCGCTCCAGCATGCCGCGCAACGGTCCGAGGTCGAGCGACGAGCCCGTCACCTCGATGTCCCATCGGTTGGTGACGCTGTGATTGACGGCGGCGCGGACATCGGTTCGCCCGGCGACGAACTGCTCGACGGTGATGGCGCGCAGGGCGCCCCCCCTGTCGAAGTCGATGGAGCCATCGAAGACGAGGCCGCCGCCATGGGCGGAGAGCTTCGGGATCCCCGTCAATCCCTGATCGTTCAATGTCACGGCCGCCTCGGCGACGGCGCGCGTGCCTTTCGGTTTCGCCCAACCGATATGCGGCACCGTGACCTCGGCATTGCTGAAATCGACCTTAGTCGAAAGCTCGTAGGGCGGTTTCGATCGCCGCAGGAAGTCGACCTCGGCATCGACGGTGCCGCCTTTCAGGATACGGCCGAGATCGAGGTCGGGAACATGCTCGCGGATAGAGCGGACGGGCGCGCCCTTGGCGACGAAACTGAAGCGGGTGAGAATGGCGGATCGATCGCCGAAGTTCTCCTCCCAGATGGCGCGGCCGCCAATCCCGGCGAGCTCCACAGGTCCCGACAATCGCAGACCGTCGCTGTCGACGCGGAGCCGGAAATCGCCGTCGCGCAGGGGAATCCCGAACACTCCGGGCTGGATGGCCGCGTCCTCAATGTCGGCGGTCACCAGCAGCCGTACCTGCTCCATCGGCAGTTCCTTCAGTGTCGGAAAGCCGAGTTGCAGGCGCAGTGCCATTTGCCCAGAGACCGTGCGCGGATCAAGGCCGATCCCTTCGGTGAATTGCAGCGGCGGGCGGCTGATCGCATCGACCGCATCGGTGAGCGGGCCGGCGATATCGAGATCGATGGCGAGCGCTTCGACGGCCTCATCGAACTTGTGGATGACGACGGTGCCGCCGCGGATCACCAGCCCGCCGGCATTGCCGCCGAGAATGGTCAGCGACAGCTCCTTAAGGTTGAGGGTGCCGCGGGCGCGCGCGTTCTCCACCGGCGGCAGGTCAGGCAGGTAGTCGACGCGTGCCCCCTCGCCGGTCAACTCGGCGGAAAACCGCGCAATGTCGATGCCGTGGCCCTGATCGGCGAGGGCGATGTCGGCGTCCATCGTCACCATGCCGCGCGACAGGTGCGCCGCGCACCATTCCAGGCCGCCCGGCGCCACCGTCTTTGGCCAGTAGCGCCCGATGCCATCCATCGGCAGGTTGGCGACGCTGATCTTCGCCTCCGCTGCCAACCCGCCGGTCAGGTGTTCGGCGGTCGCCGTCACCGCGATTGTCGGCCCGTTCAAGTCGAGCGCCAAGGCTTCGACGACGAGGCGGTCGTTGCCGAAGGTGCCGTTCGCCGTTACCGAGCGCAGCGGAAAGCGGTGGTCCAGTTGCGGGACATAGACCGCCGTGCCGGGCGCAAAGCGCAGATCGAAGGCCTTCAGCGCGACGGCGAGATCGGCAAGGGTGAGGCTACCGCTGGCCGCCATGGCCGCGATCCCCACCGTTTGCGCCAGCCGCGACTCACCAGCGGCCTTCGCCATCTCGGGACTGATCCGCACCTCGCCGGGGCCGCCGCGGATATCGAAGCCGATGCGCTCCACCACCGCTGCGGGGCTGGCGCGCACGACGATGTCGCCATCAAGGGGCAGGGCGAGCGCGGCGAGTGCCGGTGCGGCGGCGGCGAGGCGGCTGCCGTCGAGACCGGCGAACGCCAACCGGGCTTCGATGGCGTCGCCGGGCAGGGCGATATCGCCGTTGAGGCGAAGCGGCACATCGCCGGCTCCGGTGTCGAGCGTTGCGTCGGCAGCGACGGCGATGCCGTCGCCGGATCGCGACAGCGAAACCTCGTGCATGCGGCCGCGCCAGCTCTTGCCGCTGGCCGCGTCGGTAAGGCCGACGGCGCCGTCGCGGACAACGACGCGTTCGAGGTAGCTCAGCGGACGCGCCGGGTCGGGCGGGACGCGGAGTTCGTCAAACAGGGTTCCGAGCATGGCCTCGCCTGCCGGCGGCGCGTCGCTGCCCTGGCGCCGGCCGATGATCCCGTCTGGTGAGCGGACCATTTCGACGGTCGCGCCGGTCATCTCGATCGTTGCCGGGACGATGACGGCGTGGCGCAGCGCATCGGCGCTGAACATCAGATCGAGGCCGGGCACGGTGAACGCCGGCGCCTGACTCGCCGGCTCGCCAATCTGAATGCCGTTGAGGCTGAGCGCAAGGCCGTGATCCCAGCCGCGCCAGGTTGCAAGCGCGCCGTCGATGCGAAAGCGGAGCGGCGGCGACAGGCGATCGAGGTAGAGCTCGACCGTCGGCAGCAGAAAGCCCAGCGAAACCGGCCCATCGGCCAGCCGGGCGGCGAGCACGGCGGCGACGGCAATGACGAGCATCGCCAGCCCGGCGGCGCCATAGACGATGAAACGAAACACTTGCCTGATCGCCAATTTCAATCTCGTTATGTCCCGTCTGGCGCCGACACCCGGCGCTTGCGCATCGTCAGGCTACCGCTATGTCCCAGTTCCGCCATTCCGTCCAACCCTTTCCGCGGGCCGCCGATCGCCGGCTGGCCCAGCTGGGACGCGAGCATTGGTATGAGGCCGCGGCCGGTGCGGATGTCGCCGCGGCGGTGCGGGATACGGACGCCTGGGCGGCGCCCCTGCTCGACGCCGTATTCGGCAACAGCCCCTACCTCGCGTCGATCATCGCCCGCGAGCCGGCGTTCACGGTGCAGTTGCTGACACACGGCCCCAATGAGGCCCTCGCCAGGGTCATGGAAGAAGTTGCTGCGGCGAGGATCGCCGCCACCGACGGCACCTCGCCGGCGGCGGCGTTGCGGGTGGCTAAGCGGCGGCTCGCCCTGACCGCGGCGCTCGCCGACATCGCCGGCATCTGGCCGCTCGAACGGGTCACCAGCGCTCTCTCTCGCTTCGCTGCCGCTGCGTTGGATTGCGCCGTCGCTCAACTGGTCAATGACCTGGTGCGCCGCGGCGTGCTGACGCCGATTGCGGCGCCGGTGATGGGTGAGGATGCAACGCGCGTTTGCGGCCTGATCGTGCTCGGTCTCGGCAAGCTGGGTGCGTTCGAACTGAACTACTCCAGCGATATCGACATCGTCGTTCTCTATGACCCCGAGCGGGTGAGGACGACGGCTGGCGTCGATCTGCAGCCGGTGTTCACGCGCCTGACGCGCATGTTGGTGCGCTTGATCGCCGATCATACTACGGACGGTTATGTCTTTCGCACCGACCTCCGGCTGCGGCCCGATCCCGGGTCGACGCCGCCGGCGATTTCCGTGCTGGGCGCCGAAACCTACTACGAGACCCTGGGCCAGAACTGGGAACGGGCGGCGCTGATCAAGGCGCGGCCGGTGGCTGCCGACTTTGTCGCGGCCGACGCGTTCCTCGAGGCGATACGTCCCTTCATCTGGCGCAAGAACCTCGATTTCGCGGCGATCCAGGACATCCACTCCATCAAGCGGCAGATCAACGCCCATCGCGGCGGCGGCCGCATCGCGCTCGCCGGCCATAACATCAAGCTTGGCCGCGGCGGCATCCGCGAGATCGAGTTCTTCGCCCAGACGCAGCAGCTGATCTGGGGCGGCCGGCTGCCGGCGTTGCGACGGCGCAGAACCGTTGACGCGCTGCATGCGCTCGCCGCCGCCGGCAAGATCGAGCCGCGTACGGCCGCCGCGTTAAGCGAAGCCTACCGCTTCCTTCGACGCGTCGAACACCGTTTGCAGATGACCCTCGATGAGCAGACGCACACCCTGCCCAAGGATCCGGACAAGCTCGCGGCGCTGGCAACCTTCCTCGGCTATGCCGACGTCGACGCCTTCGGCGCGGAGATGCTCAGCGTCCTGCGGCGTGTGGAAAGCCACTACGCCGAGCTGTTCCGTGAAGAGCCGGCGCTGACCCTGGGCAACGGCGCCAGCGGCAACCTTGTCTTCACCGGCGGCGAGTCCGATCCCGAGACGATCGGCACCCTGTCGCGTCTCGGGTTTGCCCACCCGGACGTTGTCGACGCGGCCGTCCGCGGCTGGCACCATGGCCGCTGCCGGGCGATGCGCAGCACGCGGGCGCGTGAGCTGCTCACCGAACTGATGCCTCACCTGCTCAGGGCCCTCGGCCGCAAGCCCGATCCCGACGCCGCCTTCCTCGCGTTCGATGCCTTTCTGAATGCGCTGCCGGCCGGCGTGCAGCTATTCTCGATGTTTGCCGTGCACCCCGATCTGCTGACCCTGCTTACCGACGTGCTCGGCGTCGCGCCGCGGCTGGGCGGCGAGCTGGCACGCCGCCCCGCCCTCCTCGACAGCGTGCTATCGCCGGATTTCTTTGCGCCGCCGCCATCGCTGGATGCGCTCGTCGCTGAACTGAGCGCCATGCTGGCGCGTGCCCGCGATACCGAAGAGGCGCTGGACTTCAGCCGGCGGTTCGCCGGCGAACGGCGGTTCCAGATTGGCGTGCAACAGATCCGCGACCTGATCGAACCCGCTGCCGCCGCCGCCGCCTACAGCAACGTCGCGGAAGCGGCGATCCGCTGCCTGAAGCCGCGAATCGAAGCCGAGTTCGCCGAACAGCACGGGCGCATCGACGGCGGCGGGCTGGCCGTCGTCGCCATGGGCAAGCTGGGCGGCCGCGAGATGACGGCGCAGTCCGATCTCGACCTGATTTTCGTTTATGCCGCAGCGGGTGCGCCGGACGTTTCCGATGGCAAGCGGCCGCTGTCGGCATCGCAGTATTTCGCCCGGCTCAGCCAGCGGCTGATCAACGCGCTGACGGCACCGACGGCGGAAGGCCAGTTGTATGCCGTCGACATGCGCCTCCGGCCGTCGGGCAACGCCGGGCCGATCGCCACCAGTGTTCAGTCGTTCTGCCGCTATCATGGCGAAGAGGCGTGGACGTGGGAGCAGATGGCACTGACGCGCGCCCGCTTGATCGACGGACCGCAGCCGCTCCTGCACGAAGTCGGCGAGGTCATCGCCGGCACCCTGGCGCGGCAGCGCGATCCGCTCCGCCTCGTCGTTGATGTCGCCGAGATGCGCGAGCGGATGGCACGCGAACATCCCGCCGCCTCCCCATGGGATGTCAAGCATCGCCGTGGCGGCCTCGTCGATCTGGAATTCATCGCCCAGTACCTGCAGTTGCTGCATGCGCATGCCTGTCCGGAGGTGCTGTCACCGTCGACGAGGGAGGCGCTGACGCGGCTGCACGCGGCCGGGGCGATCGACCTCGTCACTCTGTCGGTCCTGGAACGTGCGCTCGCCCTCTGGCAGGCGGTGCAGGCGCGCCTCCGGCTGACGCTGGACGGAGCGGCGGTGGCGGGCGGCACAACGCCGTCGCCGCGGGTGTTGCGGGAGGCCTTGGCCGGCGTCCTTGGCCTCGATTTCGAGGCGTTGTGCCGCCAAATGGACGAAACGGCGACGGCGGTGCGGGAATGCTTTCAACGAATCATCACGCAACCCGCTGCCGAAGCCCGCGCATGCGAACAGCAGGTCACGGAGATGGAGAGCGAACGATGAGCCTCGATGTGGGCGATTCCCTACCCGACTTTGCCTTACCGACCGACAATGGCGGCACCGTCAGCGCCGCGGATCTGCGCGGTCGCCGGGCGGTGATCTACTTCTATCCCAAGGACGACACCTCGGGGTGCACGAAGGAGGCGCAGGCATTCCGCGACGCCGCCGATGCGTTTGCCGCCGCCGGGGTGACCGTCATCGGCGTATCGCCGGATGGCGTCGCCAGTCACGACAAGTTCAAGGCCAAGCACGGCCTCAATTTCACCCTGGCCGCCGATGTGGACAAGCGCGCCGCCGAAGCGTTCGGCGTCTGGGTGGAGAAAAGCATGTATGGCAAAAAGTACATGGGGGTCGACCGTTCGACGTTTCTGATCGACGAAAGCGGCCGCGTGCGCAAGGCTTGGCGCAAGGTCAAGGTGCCGGGACACGTCGAAGACGTGCTGGCCGCCGCCCGCGGCCTCTGAACGCCTGCGGCCGGGGCGGGGCCGCCGCCCAACGTTGCGGCGCGGGGACCGTTGACTTTCTCCGCGCCGTCGCCCATTCTCACGGCAGTTGCGATGGCAACTTATGGCGCTCGGGTTGCGTGCGCCGCGCTGATCCACTTCGCGGCAGCCACCAGCGGTCATTGATTTCACCCTTCTCGCCCTCGCACGCCGGGCGCGCTCACTTCATGGCCGATGTCGACCCGATCGCGGCGTAACGCGCGGTGGCGGGCGTCCTCGGCACCACAGGAAAGATTTCAATCTTGCCGACCTTTGACGACCTCGGGCTGACAGGCCCGATTTTGACGACCCTGGCGCAGGAAGGCTACACCCTGCCCACCCCCATTCAGGCGCAGGCGATCCCGCACGTCCTCGCCGGCCACGACCTGCTTGGCATCGCCCAGACCGGCACCGGCAAAACCGCCGCATTCGCACTGCCGATCCTTGCCCGCCTCGCCGCCGACCGGCGGCCGGCGCCGCGGCGCGGTTGCCGCGCGCTGATCTTGAGCCCGACGCGGGAACTGGCGTCGCAGATCGCGGCGAGCTTTCGCACCTATGGCCGCGGTCTTCGCCTCGGCGTGACGACGGTGTTCGGCGGCGTCGCCGCGGGACCGCAGGTCAAGGCGCTCGCCGCTGGCGTTGACATCCTGGTGGCGACGCCGGGGCGGCTGCTCGACCACGCCGGCAGCGGCGCCGCCCACCTCGCCGGCGTCGAGGCCCTCGTCCTCGATGAGGCCGATCAGATGCTCAACCTCGGCTTCATCCTGCCGATCCGCCGGATCATTGCCATGCTGCCGGCCGTACGGCAGAACCTGCTGTTCTCGGCGACGATGCCGCCGGAAATCGGCAAGCTGGCGGCGGACATCCTGCGGCAGCCGGTGGAGGTGCGGGTGGCGCCAGCCGCTTCCACCGTCGAGCGGGTCGACCAGCGCGTCATCCACGTCGACGCCGCCGACAAGCGCGCCCTGCTGTCGGCACTGCTCGCCGATGGCGAGATCACGCGGGCGCTGGTGTTCACCCGCACCAAGCACGGCGCCGACAAGGTGGTGCGCAACCTGATGCAGACGGGTGTCGATGCGGCGGCCATTCACGGCAACAAGACGCAGGCGCAGCGGGAACGGGCGCTCGCCGGGTTCCGCGCTGGCCGCACCCGCGTGCTTGTCGCCACCGATATTGCCGCGCGTGGCATTGATGTGGACGACGTCTCCCATATCATCAATTATGAACTGCCGAACGTGCCGGAGACCTATGTTCACCGCATCGGCCGCACCGCTCGCGCCGGAGCCGCCGGCACTGCGGTTTCATTCTGCGATCGGGCGGAGCGAACGCTGCTGCGGGACATCGAACGGCTGATCCGGCGCGCGATCACCGTTGCCGAAGGGCCGGCGATGCGGATGCCGCCGGCGGCGCGGCGGGATGCCACGCCGCCGGTCGCGGCGGCGTCCAGCGGCGCCGTCAAGCCGAAGGCCGATGCGGTGGCAGCCGGTGGTCCCCGCGCCCGGCGCCGGCGCTATCGCCGGGCCGCCTGACGGCGGTGGTTGGCGGCCGCTGAGCTGTAGAAACCAATGACGGGAGAGATAGCGAGACGATGCCACGCAAGCCCAACTATCGTTTCGAACGCATGGAAAAAGACCGCGTCAAGGCGCAAAAAAAGGCCGAACGGTTGAAGGCGAAGCAGGAGCGGGCGGCCAGCCGTCAACCGGCGGACGGCGACGGCGCGACCGAGAATGCGGCGGACGGCGACGGCGGCGGGGCGGACACCGCCGCGGCCAACGCCAACGAGGATTGATCGGACCGTACACGGCCGGCCACCCGCGGCTCCGCAACCGGGCCGCGGCCATCCTCGTGCCTGTAGCCGCGGTGCCGGCAGTGCGGTACACTCGGCGGTCGCCATGACGGATGGCGGCGCGGTCCGGGTGGCGGCGGTTTTTTCATGGAACGCTTCGTTGCCTTCGCCAAGGACATCGTCGCGCTGTTGCGCGACGCCGCGCTGATGGTGCTGGCCGGTCTGCTGCTGCTGTTTCCGGCGCGGTTCAACGACCTGCTGGTCAGCGCCGGCTTCGAGGAGGGCAGCCTCGTCGGTTTTAAGTGGAAAGCCAAGCTGGTGGAAGCCGATCAGGCGCTCAACGAAGCGCAGGCCACCATTGCGCAGTTGCAGGCGCAGCTGGACCGGGCGACGAAGGCTTTGGGCGAGGTCAAGGCCGGCATCGGCGATGCGGCGCTGAAGGCGGAAATCGCCCAGATCGCCGAAGACAGCGAGCGGCTGACGGCGGCCACGGCGGCGGTTCAGGACACGGTGAAGTCGACGATCACCGCGCAAGCCTCGCTGGTCGAGCGCGCGCAGACGGCCGTCGGCGCCAGCGCCGGCTGGGGTGTCGTGTTCGGCAGCGACGTCTCGCTGGCGGCGGCGCAGGACGAGACCCTCCGCGCGGCACGCGCCGGCATTCCCGCAGCTTCGATCTATTTCCGTAACGGCTATTTCGCCAGCATCGCCGTCGTCGACGACCGAGGCTTGGCGCAGCAGTATCTTGCCAAGGCAAGGACGTTCCGTGCCGATTCCTACGTCGCGTCGATGGCAACCTGGTGCCTGACGCCGCAGCCCCGTGCCGGCTACATCGAGTGCGCGCCGCGCCGTTGACGGTGATCGGCGAAGCCACGCACCGCTTGCCCGGGACCAACAGCGAACGCACCCCCCCTTGAAGCCCCCCCTCCTCGCCATGGACGGCAATGACGCCCAGTCAGCGCTTCGTCGATGTGGGCGGCGCCGATGCAGGTCAGCGGGCGCGTCGGGCCGCGCCGTTCAGCCGACGCAGAACCGCACGGACCTTTACCGTGCACGGGATCTTGAAAGGCGGTACGCCCGCACGGCCATTCACAACGCCTGCTGACGAACGCATATCCTCCGCACGGCATCGAGGAGGTCCCCCCATGGTGCGTGTCATCGCTGCTATCGTCATCGGCGTGGTGTTGAGCGTTGCCGGGCGCCACGCCGCGGCAGCCGAGCTGAAGACGCTGACCGTCGCCGGCGGCTGCTTCTGGTGTGTGGAGTCCGACTTCGACCAGGTTCCCGGCGTCGTCAGCACCGTGTCCGGCTACACCGGCGGAACCCTCGCCGACCCCACCTACGAGCAGGTCTCCCGGGGCGGCACCGGCCATCGCGAGGCGGTGCAGATCACCTACGATGCCGAGCGCATCGGTTCCGACGCGCTGCTGGATATTTTCTGGCGCACCGTCGATCCCACCGACGCCCGCGGCCAGTTCTGCGACCGCGGCGAGCCCTATCAGACGGCGATCTTCGTCGAGGATGAGGCGCAGCGTCGCGCCGCCGAAGCATCCCGGCTGGCCGCCGAAAAGGTCCTCGGCAAGCGCATCGTCACCCCCATCGAAGCCGCCGGCCCGTTCTACCCCGCCGAAGACTATCACCAGGATTATTACACAAAGAACCCCGTGAAATACCGGTACTACCGCTGGAATTGCGGCCGCGACCAGCGCGTCAAGACACTGTGGGGGGCGGAAGCCTATCGCGGCGTCGGCGGCCACGACTAGCCGCGCGCACGGACTGGTCGCTGGACAACGGCTGGCGACACCGCCATGGTGCCCGCCCGTCCATGATTCCCCGCGGAGGCCATTCGTGCTGCACGTCGACATCCCCACCCGTCCCGAACTGGAACAGCTGTTGACAGGGCGCGAAGCGGCCTCGGTTTCCATCTATCTGCCGACGACGCCGCTGACGCAGGACGCGCAGGCCGATCGGATCGCCCTCGGCAACCTTGCCCGCGAGGCCGAGCAGCAGTTGGCGCACGCGGGTCATCATGCCCGCGTGCGCGAACCGATCGCCCAGCAGCTGACCGATCTTGTCGAGGACGACGACTTCTGGATGTATCAGGCGCGCAGTCTCGCCGTGTTCGTCAGTCCCACCAGGCTGCAAACCTTCCGTCTCGCCAACCGGCTCACCGCCAGCGTCGAAGTCGCCGACCGCTTCTACGTCAAGCCGCTGCTGCGCGCCGTCACCGCCGGCCACGAGGCGTTCGTGCTGGCGCTGTCGCAGGGCTCGGTCCGCCTCGTTGAGGTGACCGCCGATATGCCGGCGGTGCCCGTCAGGATCGCCGATCTGCCCGCCGACATGAGCGACGCGGTGGGCCGCGGCGGCCTCAACAAGCGGGCGCCCCGCGGTCGCATCCAGGGATCGGAGGGGCGCAAGGTGCGCATGGGCCAGTTCGTTCGCGTCGTCGATGCGGCGCTGCGGGAATTCCTCGCCGGCCGTGAGACGCCGCTGATCCTGGCGGCGGCGCCGCCGCTGGACAGCATCTTCCGCGCCGCCTGCAGCTATCCCCATCTCGCCGGACAGACGATCACCGGCAACCCGGAGACCACCTCCGACCATGATCTGGCGGTCGCTGCCCGCGCCATCCTCGACGAGGTGCACGCCGCCGAAGTGCGCGCCTTTGCCGAACTGTTCGCGCTGCGCAGCCCGCAAGGGCGGACCACCACCGACATCGCCCAGGCGGCGAAGGCGGCGACCTTCGGCGCGGTGGCGGCGATCGCCGCCGACATCGACGTGCATGTTCCCGGCACCGTCGATGACGAGGACGGACGTGTCGTTTTTGCCGATCAGCCCTGCCCCGACACCCATGGCGTCGTCGATCAGATCATCGGCCGCACCTACCTCGCCGGCGGGCGGGTGCTGGCGCTGCGCCGGGACGAGATTCCGGGCGGCGGCGAACTGGCGGCGGTGCTGCGCTATCCCTTTCCGTTCTGACGTCCCGCCGGCGCCGCCGTCAGTGGCCCTCGTGCAGGGCGCGTGCCTTGCCGGAAATCCAGTCCATCAGCGCCAGCAGGACGCCGGAGCCGACGAACGTCAAATGCACCACCACCTGCCAGAACGCCTGCTGTTCGGTGACGGACGCGATATCCATGAACGTTTTCAGCAGCTGGATCGCCGAGATGGCGACGATGGAGGCGACGAGTTTCAGCTTCAATCCGCCGAAGTCGACCTTGCCCATCCAGCCGGGCTTATCCTCGTGATCGCCGATATCCATTTTCGAGACGAAATTCTCAAAACCGGAAAAAATCACGATGATCAGGAGGTTGCCGGCGAGCGAGAGATCGATCAGGGTCAAAATCCAGACGATCAGCGCCGTATCCTTTGCGACAAATATGTTGGGAATAAAGGCAACCAAGTCTATACAAAATTTGATCAGCAACGCGAATAACGCGATAACCAAACCACAATAAAACGGCGCCATCAGCCAGCGGCTGGCGAACAGGAACCGTTCCATATATTTTTCGACTTGCGACATGACCCCCGACCCTCGTCCCGTGTTCGGATTGGCGGGGCCGCCAGGTTAGCGCCGATCTCTAACTTTTGTTGCGCCCCGCCTTCTCGGCGATCCCCGACAGGCCTTCGCGCCGCGCCATCTCCGCCCAGACATCCTTGGGGTCGATGCCGAGGCAGGCCCACAGCACGGCGAGGTGATACAGCAAGTCGACGCTTTCGGCGACGACGTTATCCTTCGGTTCGGCGAGGGCGGCGACCACCACCTCCACCGCTTCCTCGCCCACCTTGCGGGCAATCTTCCGCTTGCCGCGGCCGAACAGCTTGGCCGTATACGAACTCATCGGATCGGCGTCGCGCCGCGAGCAGATGACGGCGAACAGCTTGTCGAGAACGCGCGCATCGGCACCGTTGCCGTTGGCCATACCCTCTCTCTCCCCTTTAGCCATCATCGTCGAGCCGGACCGGCAGCCCGGCGGCACGCATGCGCGCCTTCGCCGCGCGGATGGTGAAGGTGCCAAAGTGGAAAATC
>JALOTH010000167.1 GCA_025458035.1 Rhodospirillales bacterium | reverse complement strand
AGCAGGCTCAACGGATCGCCGATGCCCTGGATCTTCACCGACTGCGCATGGCAGTAGAGGTCCATGGTGTGGCCGCGCGGCACGTCCATGCGGACGATGATGTAGTCGCCCGATTCCAGATCGCTCTCGGTCTGACCCAGCGCATTGACCTGACCGGTCACCGGCTGCTTGATGAAGATGGTTTCGGTCAGACAGGCCTTCAGTGGCATGCGGGTGGCGGTGCCGCCGTTGAGCACCTGGTTGACGGCGCTGTTGGTCAGCGCGCCGTTGGCGTCGAACGCCGCCGCCATCGTGCTCGGCGTGCGATAGGCGGTCAGGTTGAACGGCGTGTAGTTGTTGAACTGCCGGGTGTAGTAGCCGGGGAAAGCGCGGGCGGTGATCGTCGGCAGGCCGGCGACGACGATGTTGGAGACGCCCGGCAGGGTCAGCTCCTGGCAGAACATCACGTCGGTCTCTTCCGGCTTGAACACGCCGCACTGGATGGCGAGGTTCAGGTTGCCTTCCGGCTTCTTCGGCAGGACGATCGTCCACTCATACACGCCCGAGTTCTTCGCCTTCAGCCGCGCCGTCGTGTTGCTGGGATAGCCGTAATAGTCGCACCAATCGGGCGAATTGATGGCAGTAGAGGCGGAGAACGTCTCACCCTTGGCGAACGTCGCCAAGCTGGGCACCGGCGCCCAGGCGGGATCGTTGTTGAGGTGGGTGAACTGGTATTCCTTGGCGCTCATGTAGAACTGTTGCAGCGCGAACGGGTAGACACCCACCGGGTTCGTGCTCGTATTGTTGCCGGCAAACCCGCCACACCACGTCCCCGGCAGGCCGACTTGGCCGGTGTCATCGCACACCGTCGCCACATACGGCTCCTGACCCGCATAAGCGGTGCCGGCCAGCGCCGTCGCCGCAAACAAGGCGGCCAGCTTGGTCACATGTCTAGTCATCTGCTACGTCCCTCTTTGAAGTTGGCTCCTCCGCGGGGCGAACGAAACCTGCGCCTTACTTCGCCGTCAACCGGCAAGCAGACACAAACCTTCGCCTGATTCCGCCAGCCCCTCACTACGTCCCGAGACGCCGTGTGAGAAACACGCCCCGATTGGCAATGAGAATACCCCTTCCCGGTTTACGCGTCAAGTGACGACACCGACAAATTGTATGCACGGACAGTTGATAATGAGCCGCCACGCTCCCGCCACTGCGGTAGCGCTCGCCGATACGGATGCGTTTTTTACGAGCCGAGCAGCGACGCGACACCGTATTTTGGTGTATATTGGAACTGTTGATGCTTATTCATACTTGCACAAACTTTTCTAAATGCATCCTATTGGAGAGTTATGTGACGGTTTCGCGGCATTCGTGTTGCCATTAGCCCCTTTTTCCCCTCAACTGGGTCCATCCGGTCGGCCCGCCGCCAGCGTTACGAATGATCGTCGCTGCGACCGCTGGCGAAGATCCACATTACGGCGTTTTCACGTGTGCACCCGCGTAAATTGTGGATAATCGCCGACAGAACAACTCGCAAAAGGGGTTTTCTGACACAGGCGGGCCCGCGCCGCCGCCGCCGCCGTTTTACCCCCGAGACCCGGGAGTTGGCGGGCGTCGCGGTTCTCTTCCAACTCGTTGCAGTGTTATTTCATCTTGGGTTATACACGTTTTCGTCGTGAAACGGCTGACCCCGGCGGACCGACCCCACCCATTTGGCGTGCGGTTCGCGCCGCGCCACGGTCGAACAGAGGAGGATTACGTTGAGCACCCTGACGATCTGGAAACGCCGCTCGCGGACTCTCGCAGCGGCACTCATCCTTATCCCTGGCGCCGCCTTCAACGCGGCGGCGGCCGACACGCCGGCAACCGCCCCCGGCGCCACCGGTTCACGGGACTTCCGCTACGCGGTTGAACAGGGCTCAACCAGCAAGGTCATGCGCGACGGCGCGCTGGCCAGCCTCACCGCCACATCGGCGCTGGAGGAGGACATGCTGCAAGCCATCGCCTCGCATTTCCGCATCACGCTGAACATGCACTGCGAGGATCCGGCGAATGCGATCGCCCGCCACGACCTTGATCTTCGCGCCGCGACGCTGCCGCAGTTGGTCGATGCCGCCCGTGGCAAGACGCACACCGTCATCTACCGGGACGCCGCCAACCAGCCGGTCGCCGCGCCCGCCGCCGACGCCTACGCAACGGCGTTCCCGGCCGAGGCGGCGAGACCGGCGCCACCGCCACCACCGCAACCGGCAGCCAAGGACCCCGCAGCCGATAAGCTGACGAGCCCGCCGAAGCCGCCGGCGCCGCCACAACGCCAGGAGCAGACCGAGAATCAGGGTCAGCTGATCGTCGTCGTCGACGCCTTCCCCCCCGGCTGTGCGTCGACGGCGCCGGTGGCCCGCCGATTCGTTGGTGATCCCGTGCGCATCGCCCGCGGCGAAACATCCGAGGCGCTCACGGTCGAGGCGATCGCTGCAACAATCCGGAGCGAAGGCCCGCTCAGCCGCGGCCGTGCCGTACTGCGGCTGCGGACGATGAACGAGCCGGCGGCACTGACATTGGCGCAGCAGACGGTTGGCGATCCCAACCCCCGTGTCATGCTCGAAGCGGCGCGCACAGCGGTGGCGCTCGCCCGCCAGCAGGACGCCCTGCCACAGACAGCACAGGTCCTGGTCGACCGGTTCAAGCGCGATCCCTACCTCGATCTGGTGATCATCCTCGCGCAGTTCGATACGGCGCGGGCGTGGCCACTCATCGAGGAACTGACCCGATCGCCCAGCAAGAAGGCGCAGGACGTCGCCCTTCGCTCCCTGTCGCTCAGTCAGGACCGGCGCGGCATTCCCTGGCTGGCACAAATCGTCAAGCGCGGCGATACCCAAGAAGCGACGCAGGCGGCGCTGGTGATCGGCAAGATCGGCGGGCCGGAAGCGGTGAATGCCCTCGCCGACCTGATGACCGGCAGCGAGAGCGTGCAGCGGCGGGCGTTGGCCCTGGAGGGCATCGCGCTGCTGCCCGAAGCAGAGCAGGAATCACTCTACGAGGCCGTCGCCAAGCTGGTGCGTCAGACCGGCGTTCCCCCAGAGATTTACGCGGCGCTGGTCCGGCGCAACTACGTCAAGCCGCTGGAGACGATGCTTGCGGACCCGAAAGCGGATGCGGCGACGAAGGTGAAGGCGCTCGAGGCGATGGCCGAGGCCAACAACGAGCAATTGATCGACAGCATGGCCATGGCCCTGACCGACCCCCGCCCCGAGATACGCCGCGCAGCGATCGAATCGATCAACCGGCCGGCTGCCTACGAAGCGATCCCGCATCTGGTCAGTGCGGCACGGGACGGCGATCCGCAAGTCCGCGTCGAAGCGGCGAAAGGCCTCGCGGAGTTCGGCGATGACGACGAAACCGTCAGCAGCCTCGTCGTTCTGGTGACGGACCGCGACGAGCGCGTGCGCAAGACCGCCATCGAATCCCTGGCGCGCGTCGGCAAGCCGACGGATGCGATGGTGGCTGCCTATCGGGCGGCGCGCAGCAGTAGCGATCCCTATGTCGCCAAGCGGGCGAGCGAGATCATGGTCTACTGGGGAATCGACAAGAACTGACGCCCCGGTGTGGCGCCCTCAGCCGGTAACGGCTGCGGGCGCCACCGCCAGCGCGTGATCGAGCGCCTCGTCAACGTGCTCGATCCAGCGAAAGGCGATGGCCGTGCGGGCGCTCGCCGGTACCTCATCCAGGTCCTTGCGATTGCGCGCCGGCAGCATCACCGCCTGCAGGCCGGCGCGGGCGGCGGCGACCACCTTTTCCTTGATGCCGCCGACGGGAAGCACCAGGCCACGCAGGCTGATCTCGCCGCTCATCGCCAGATCACCGCGCACCGGCCGGTCGGTGAGCAGGGACGCCAGCGCGATGAACATGGCGACGCCGGCGCTCGGCCCGTCCTTCGGAATGGCACCGGCGGGCACGTGGATGTGGATGTCGCTTTTCTCGAACAGGGCAGGATCGAAGCCAAGGCCGGCGGCCTTCGACTTGATCAGGCTGAGGGCGGCCTG
Source organism: Rhodospirillales bacterium (assembly GCA_025458035.1). GTDB lineage: Bacteria > Pseudomonadota > Alphaproteobacteria > Rhodospirillales > Defluviicoccaceae > Defluviicoccus. Next base: position 1,456 of record JALOTH010000167.1, on the reverse strand, counting down.
CGCGCTCTCCTTCATCACCTCGCCGAGTTGCCCGGTGAGGATCAGCCTGCCGGCGCCCGGCACCCGCGTTGCTTCGACGAACAGGATGTCGCCGCCCGCCGGCGTCCAGGCGAGGCCGGTGGCGACGCCGGCGACCGACGTGCGCAACGCCACCTCGCTTTCGAACCGTCGCGGGCCAAGGATCGCCGGCACGTCGTCCACGTCAATACGAACCGATGACGTTTCGCCCTCGGCGATGCGCACGGCAACGCGACGAAACAGGGCGCCGATTTTCCGTTCCAGGTTGCGGCAGCCGGCTTCGCGCGTGTAGTCGCGAATGACGATGCGCAGCGCGGCGTCGGTGATCGCGGCCATCGCCGCCGTCAACCCGTTGGCGGTCAGCTGGCGGGATACGAGGTAGCGCCTGGCGATCTCCAGCTTCTCGTCCTCGACGTAACCGGGCAACTCGATCACCTCCATGCGGTCGCGCAGCGGTGACGGGATGGCGTCGAGCACGTTGGCGGTGCCGATGAACATGACGTGGCTCAGGTCGAAGGGCACGGCGAGGTAGTTGTCGCGGAATGCCATGTTCTGCTCGGGGTCGAGGACCTCCAGCAGCGCCGACGACGGATCGCCGTGGAAGCCGCCGGCACCCACCTTGTCCATCTCATCCAGCATGAAGACGCAGTCTCGGGTTCCCGCCTTGCGAATGTTCTGGATGATGATGCCTGGCAGCGCGCCGATATAGGTGCGCCGGTGGCCGCGAATTTCCGCCTCGTCGTGAACTCCGCCTAGGCTGGCGCGCACGAATTTGCGGCCGGTGGCGCGGGCGATGCTCTGGCCAAGCGACGTTTTGCCGACACCGGGCGGGCCAACGAAGCAAAGAATGGGGCTCTTGCCCGCCGGCGCGAGCTTGTGAACGGCGAGAAACTCAAGGATGCGGCGCTTGATCCGCTCCAAGCCGAAGTGGTCGGCGTCGAGAATGCGGCGTGCTTCGCCAATATCGACGGCGGCGGCGCTTTCCGCCGCCCACGGCAACTCGATGAGCCAGTCGAGGTAGGTGCGCAGCATCGGATATTCCCCGGACGCGTCGGGCATCCGTTCCAGCCGCTTGAGTTCCTTGCGCGCCTGCTTTTCCACCTCCGCCGGCATGTTCGCCCGGCCAATCGCTGCCGCCAACTCGGCCATTTCGGCGGTCTTTTCGTCGGCCTCGCCCAACTGTTCCTGGATCTGGCGCATCTGCTCGCGCAGGATGAATTCCCGCTGCCGCTGGTCCAGTTGCTCCTTCGCCTTTTCGCCGATCTCCCGGGATAGCTTCAGAACCTCGATCCGATGGGAGATCAGGTCGATCACGGCGTCGAGCCGGGCACCCACGTCAAACGTCTCGAGGATCGTCTGGCGTTCCGCCGGCTGCAGGTCCATCAGCCCGGCGATGAGATCGGCCAGCATCCCCGGCGCGGTGACGGTCTCGACAGCC
>JALOTH010000166.1 GCA_025458035.1 Rhodospirillales bacterium | reverse complement strand
ACGTCGGCGCGCAGCGTCGCCGCCGCGCCGCCGGCGACCGGCTCGATGGTCAGCGTCACCCCGTCGTCGTCCGCCGCCGCCGCCGTCACCTTGTGGCCGAGCTTGAAGCTGAGGCCCTGCTTGGCGAGCAGGCGGTGCATGGTTTTCGCCACCTCGCCATCCATGCCGGCGAGGATGGTATCGAGGAACTCGACGACGGTGACGGCGGCACCGAGCCGCCGCCAGACCGAGCCGAGCTCGAGGCCGATGTAGCCGCCGCCGATGACCACCAGCGTTTGCGGGATGGTGGGCAGGGCGAGGGCGCCGGTGGAACTGACGATCCGCCGCTCGTCGATGACGACGCCGGGGATACCCGCCACCTCCGAACCGGTGGCGATCAGCAGGTTCTCGGCGGTCAGCGTCCGCGGCGCGCCGCCGCCCTCGGGGGTGACGATGACCTCGCCGGCGGCGGCGATGCGGGCATGGCCGATGACGTGGTCGATCTTGTGCTTGCGGAACAGGCCGGCGATGCCTTGCGTCAGCGTGCGCACGACCTCGTCCTTGCGCTTCATCATCACCGCGAGGTCGACGGCGAGACCGGCGACGCTGATGCCGTGGCGGGCGAACTCCTTGCCCGCCTGCTCGTAGTGGTGCGAGGATTGCAGCAGCGCCTTCGACGGAATGCAGCCGACGTTGAGGCAGGTGCCGCCGAGGGTGGCCCGCTTCTCGACGCAAGCGGTCTTGAGGCCGAGCTGCGCGGCGCGGATCGCCGCCACATAGCCGCCGGGGCCGCCGCCGATGACGATCAGATCATAGGGCCGATCATAGGGGCTCTCGCTCATCGCCGTCGCTCCGGTCCTGCCTGTTGTGGGCGCGCGCCGGCGCCGCCCGCCGCCGCTAGCATTCGACGAGGATGCGCTGGACGTCCTCGACACACTCCTTCACCCGCACCAGGAACGAGACCGCCTCGCGGCCGTCGATGATGCGGTGATCGTAGGACAGCGCCACGTACATCATCGGCCGCGCCTCGATGCGGCCGTCCGCCATCACCATCGGCCGCGGCTGGATCTTGTGCATGCCGAGGATGCCCACCTGCGGCGGATTGAGGATCGGCGTCGACATCAGCGAGCCGAAGACGCCGCCGTTGGTGATGGTAAAGGTGCCGCCCTGCATCTCCTCGATGGCGAGGCGTCCCTCGCGGGCGCGCTTGCCGAAGTCGGCGATCTTCGCCTCGATGGCGGCGAAGCCGAGCTGGTCGGCATCGCGAACGACCGGCACCACCAGGCCCTGTGGCGAGGACACGGCGATGGCGATGTCGTAGTGGTTCTTGTAGACGATGTCGTCGCCGTCGATCTCGGCGTTGACCGCCGGGAACTCCTTCAAGGCGATGACGCAGGCCTTGATGAAGATCGACATCACGCCGAGGCGCACGCCGTGCTTTTTCTCGAAGGCCTCGCGGTAGCGGCTGCGGATGTCGTTCGCCGCCGTCATGTCGATTTCATTGAACGTCGTCAGCATCGCCGCGGTGTTCTGCGCCTCCTTGAGGCGGGCGGCGACCATCTTGCGCAGGCGCGTCATCCGCACCCGCTGCTCGCGCGGCGCGGCTTCGCCGGCTGCCTCCCTGGCCGCCTCGGCGGCGCGGGACGGGACCGGCAGGGTGATCACCGGCGCCGGCGCGGGGGGGGCCGCTACCGCGGCGGCGGCGGCGCCGCCACGCTCATAGATCATGCTGGGGCTGGCGCCGCGGTGCTCGATGAAGGCGAGAACGTCGCCCTTGGTCAGCCGGCCATCCTTGCCGGATGCCGGGATCTCGCCGGGATCGAGGCGATGCTCCTCGATCAGCTTGCGCACCGCCGGCGACAGCATGGTGTCGGAGGTCAGATGCACCGCGGGCGCCGGGCCGGCGGACGCGCCGGCGGACGGGGCGGCAGCGGGCGGCGCGGCGGCGGCCGGCGGCGCCGGGCTTTTCGCGGCGGCGGCCTCGCCGGCCTCGCCGATCGTTCCCAGCAGACCGCCGACGGCGACGTCGCTGCCCTCGGCGGCGACGATCGCGGCGAGCACACCGGACGCCGGCGCCGGCACCTCGACGGTAACCTTGTCGGTCTCCAACTCGCAGACGGGCTCGTCGGCGACGACGCGATCGCCGACCGCCTTGAACCACTTTGCGACCGTTGCCTCGGCGACGGACTCCCCGAGGGCCGGCACCGTGATGTCAATTGCCATGGTTGTGTCCCGCTTGCTTGCGAACGAAAAGCCGGTCAGCGCAGAGTCCGGCAGAAGGGCTGCGGCAACGCCTCGATCTCCCCGATCAGCGCCTGTTCGACCAGCGCCCGCTGTTCGGTCTCGTGAGTGCGGAAAAGGCCGGTCGCCGGCGAGGCGGCGGGCCGGCGGCCGACGTAGGTCGGGATGATCATCTCGCGGCCGACCTCGTTCAGGATATTGATCAGCCGCGGGAGAACGAACATCCAGGCGCCCATGTTCGCCGGTTCTTCCTGACACCAGACGACGCGCGCGTTCCGGTACTTCCGGATCATCTCCAGGATGCGGATGCGGGGCCACGGATACAGTTGCTCGACGCGGATGATCGCCACGTTGGTCAGTCCCCGCTGCCGCCGCTCCTGCAGCAGGTCATAGTAGACCTTGCCGGAGCAGAAGACGACGCGCTCGATGGCGTCATCGGCGTCAATGGGGTCGATCTCGGTGATGACGCGGTGGAACTTGGTGCCGGTGCCGAAGTCGTCCAGCCGCGATACCGCCAGCTTGTGGCGCAGCAGCGACTTCGGTGAAAACACGATGAGCGGCTTGCGGAAGTTGCGACGGATCTGCCGGCGCAGGGCGTGAAAGTAGTTGGCGGGCGTCGTGCAGTTGACCACTTGCAGGTTGTCTTCGGCACACAGCTGAAGATAGCGCTCCGGGCGTGCCGACGAGTGCTCCGGTCCTTGCCCTTCATAGCCGTGCGGCAGCAGCATGACGAGGCCCGACAGCCGCAACCACTTCGATTCGCCGGAAGCGATGAACTGATCGATGATCACCTGCGCGCCGTTGGCAAAGTCACCGAACTGTGCCTCCCAGAGGACGAGGGCATCGGGCTCCGCCAGCGAGTAGCCGTATTCAAAGCCGAGCACGGAGGCTTCCGACAGCGGGCTGTCGATGACCTCGAACGTTCCCTGGATGTCGCTCAGGTGGTTGAGCGTGATGTAGCGGTCCTCGGTGTCCTGGTCGACGAGAACGGCGTGCCGATGCGAGAAGGTTCCGCGGCCGCTATCCTGGCCTGACAGCCGGACGGATATCCCCTCCGCCAGCAGGCTGCCGAAGGCGAGCGCTTCGCCCATCGCCCAGTCGATGTTCTCGCCGGTCTCGATCATCTCGCGGCGCTGCTCGAGGATGCGCAGCACCTTCCGGTTGGCGTTGAAGCCGTCGGGCACGATGGTCAGGTTGACGCCGATGTCCTTGAGCAGGGGCCTCGACACCCAGGTGTCGAAATCGTGCAGTTCCTCTTCGCCGATCAGCGTCTTCAGCCCCGACCACGGACCCTGCAGCCAATCGGCCTTGTTCGGCTTGTAGGACTTCGCCGCCTCAATATCCTGGTTCAGGCGATCGCGCAGCGCCGCATCCATCTCCTCGACCGCCTCCGCGGTCATCGTGCCTTCCGCGATCAGCTTCTGCGCAAAGATCTGGCGCGTCGTCGGATGCTTGGCGATCGTCCGATACATGATCGGCTGCGTGAACGACGGCTCGTCGGACTCGTTGTGACCGAAGCGCCGATAGCAGAACATGTCGATCACCACGTCGCGCTTGAACTGCTGGCGGAATTCGGTGGCGATGCGCGCCACCCGCACCACCGCCTCCGGGTCGTCGCCATTGACGTGCAGGATCGGCGCCATCACCATCTTCGCCACATCCGAGGAGTAGGGCGAGGAGCGCGAGTACGACGGCGAGGTGGTGAAGCCGATCTGATTGTTGATGATGAAGTGGATGGTGCCGCCGACGCGGTAGCCCTTGAGTTCCGACAGCCCGAACGTCTCGGCGCTCAGCCCCTGTCCGGCGATCGCCGCGTCGCCGTGGATGAGCACTCCCATCACCTCGCTGCGGGCGGTATCGCCGCGCTGCGTCTGCTTCGCCCGCACCTTGCCGAGGACGACCGGGTCGACCGCCTCCAGGTGCGACGGGTTGGCGGTCAGCGACAGGTGGATGTCCCGGCCGTTGAAGGCGCGGTCGGACGACGTGCCGAGATGGTATTTCACATCGCCCGAGCCTTGCACGTCATCGGGCTTGGCGGCGCTGCCCTGGAACTCCGACAGGATGGCGACGTAGGGCTTGCCCATGATGTTGGCCAGCACGTTCAGCCGGCCGCGGTGGGCCATGCCGAAGACGATTTCCTTGATCCCGAGCTCGCTGCCGCGGCGGACGATCGCCTCCAGCGCCGGGATCGTCGATTCCGAACCGTCGAGGCCGAACCGCTTGGTGCCGGTGAACTTGATGTGCAGGAACCGCTCGAAATCCTCCGCATGGATGAGTTGATCGAGGATCGTCCGTTTCGTCTCGCCATCGAGCGGCGGCTCGAAGCGGATGCCCTCGATGCGCTGCTGGATCCAGGCCTTTTCGTCCGGATAGGGGATGTGCATGAACTCGACGCCGATCGACCCGCAGTAGGTCTGACGCAGGATCTCGAGGATCTGCCTGACCGTCGCCGTTTCGAGGCCGAGGACGCCGTCTATGAAGATCGGCCGGTCGAGGTCCTCCTCGCCGAAGCCGTAGGTCTTGGGATCGAGTTCCGGATGGTAGCGCCGGCGTTCCAACCCTAGGGGGTCGAAATTGGCCATCAGGTGACCGCGCACGCGATAAACGCGGATCATCATCAGCGCCCGGATGCTGTCCAGCGTCGCCGCCCGGATATCGCCCACCGCCGCGGCCGCCGGCGCCGCCGCAGCGGCCGCCGCGCCGTTGGTCGGGGCAAGCCGCGGCCGCGGCCGCCATGACGCGCCCTCCACATCGCCGCGGATGATGTGGGCATCATCGCCGAGCTGGTTGAAGAAGCTGACCCAGTCCGCGTCGACGGTGCTCGGGTCCTCGATGAAACGGAGATA
>JALOTH010000165.1 GCA_025458035.1 Rhodospirillales bacterium | reverse complement strand
TGACGGATCGAGCAGCGCCAGGCAGCCGGCAAGGGTGAGTTCCGCCTCCTCCTCCGCGGAGATCGGCTCAAGCACGATGCCGGTCTCGCCCGCCACACGGTCGAGAAATTCGACACCGTTGTCGGCGCGGCGACAGGCTTCCGTTGCGACCGCCCGCGAACGGACCACACCATGGGTCTGCATGCGGCTCGCACACACGCCGAGTGCCGTGAGAGCCCGCGCCATCGCCGCCTCGCTCAGCCGGCCGGTTGCCTCCAGACCTTCGCCCAAGCGAACGGTACGGGAGAAAGCTTCGATAATGCGGAATCGATGGGGTGGGCGGATGTGGGCAATCAGCATCCGGCAGTTATGGGTGCCGAGATCGATCGCTGCGTAAGCGGGTGGCTTGGCGGCACGCTCCCCGCCCGTCGCCGAGGCAGCGGGGTCCTCATCCGTCGGCTCCATGCCCATCCACCCTTTCCTCGCCGCGCCCACCCGTCGCCGCCCGGACGACTGTCACATCCGCGCAGCCAGCATCCTTGTCACAGGTCAACGGGCTCCGGCAACCGTTGAGCGGCGGTTGACGGTGGTATCCTTCAGCGGCACTGCGCGCGAAACCGCAGGAGGTGGTCGGCCAGAACGATGGCGACCATGGCTTCCGCAACCGGCACGCCGCGGATGGCGACGCAAGGGTCGTGGCGTCCCTTCGTTGCAATTTCGGCATCGGAGCCGTCACTGCGCACCGTCGGCTGGAGCTCCAACACCGAACTGGTGGGTTTGATGGCGGCACGGACCACGATGTCCTGGCCGGTGGAGATCCCGCCGAGGGTGCCGCCCGCATTGTTGGACAGGAAGGTGACGCGCCCCTCGTTCATGCGCATCGCGTCATTATGGTCGGGCCCGGTCATCGCTGCGGCGCGAAATCCGGCTCCGATCTCCACACCCTTGACGGCGGGAATGCCCATCATCGCCTTGGCGAGGTCGGCATCGAGCCGGTCGAACACCGGTTCGCCGAGGCCCACGGGCGCACCGGTGGCGATCACTTCAACGATGCCACCCGTCGACCGGCCAGCCTTGCGTACGCCATCAAGGAAGTCCGCCCAACGCTCCGCCGCAGCCACGTCGGGGCACCAGAAGGGATTGCGCTCCACCTCCGCCCAGTTCCAGGCGTCGCGGTCGATACCGTGCGGTCCCATCTGCACCAGCGCGCCGCGAACGCTGATCTTGGCGCCGAGGACCTTGCGGGCGATGGCGCCCGCGGCGACGCGCATCGCGGTTTCCCGCGCGCTGGAGCGGCCGCCGCCACGGTAGTCGCGGATGCCATACTTCTTCTGATACGTGTAATCGGCATGCCCGGGGCGGAACAGGTCCTTGATGTCGGCGTAATCCTTCGAGCGCATGTCCTCGTTGACGATGAGCAGGCCGATGGGCGTACCGGTGGTCACCCCCTCGAAAATCCCGGACAGGATCTGCACGCGATCGCGCTCCCGCCGTTGCGTGGTGAACCGGGATTGACCCGGCCGGCGGCGGTCGAGATCGTGCTGGATGTCCATCTCGCTGAGCAGCAACTGCGGCGGCACGCCGTCGACGATGGCGCCGATGGCCGGCCCATGGCTCTCGCCAAACGTCGTGACGCGAAACAGTTCGCCGAAGCTATTGCCAGCCATCGCTACGGATCACGAATGCTCAGACGACGCTGATGTCCGGCGCGTCCACGGCCTTCATACCGACGAGGTGATAGCCGCAATCGACGTAATGGACCTCGCCAGTCACCCCGGTCGCCAGCGGCGACAGCAGGTAAAGCCCGGCTCCTCCCACTTCGTCCAGGGTGACGTTGCGCCGGAGTGGTGAATTGTACTGATTCCATTTCAAGATATAGCGGAAATCGCCGATGCCCGAAGCCGCCAATGTCTTCATCGGACCAGCGGACAAGGCATTGACCCGGATTTCCGATTTGCCGAGGTCCTCCGCCAAGTAGCGGACGCTCGCCTCCAGCGCCGCTTTTGCGACACCCATGACGTTATAGTGCGGCATCACCCGCTCCGCGCCCAGGTAGGTCAGCGTGAGCAGGCTGCCGCCGCCCTCGCGCATCAGCGGTTCCGCCCGCCTGCACACCGCCGTGAACGAATAACAGGAAATCATCATCGTCTGGCGGAAGTTTTCGGCGGACGTCTCGATGTAGCGGCCCTTCAATTCCTCCTTGTCGGAGAACGCGATGGCATGGACGACGAAATCAAGACGTCCCCAGCGGGCGGCGAGCGCCGCGAACACGGCGTCGAGCGCGGCCTCGTCGCTCACATCGCACGGCAGGATCGCCTCGCAGCCAATGCTGGCGGCGAGCGGTTGCACGCGTTTCAGCAGCGCCTCGCCCTGGTAGGTCAAGGCGACCTCGCCGCCGTGATCGGCAACCGCCTTGGCGATGCCCCAGGCGATCGAACGGTCGTTCGCAACGCCCATGATGAGACCGCGCTTGCCGGCCATCAGCGGTGCGGGAGACGCCATGCGTTGCTGTCCTTAAGTCAAAAAAACCGCGCGTCTCAGCCCTTAACGAAGCGAGCGGCCAGCGTCAATGGACGGTGTTGCCAGCGGGTGGCGAGGCGCGGGCGGCGCGTTCGAAGAGCCAATGGTCAATCGCCATGCCGGCCAACATCGCGACGACGAATATCCACGTCTTCGCCGCCCCGAGCAACAGACCGGCGACCGCCGGACCGGGACAGTAGCCCACCAATCCCCATCCGCCGCCAAAGATCACGGCACCGCTGATCAGTCGCCAATCGATGCCCCGTTGCGTCGGCAGCACGAACGCGGGCACGAACAGAGGGGCGCGGCGTTTGAGAACGAAGCGATAGCCGGTCATTGTCACGGCCAGCGCGCCCGCCATGACAAACGCGAGGCTGGCGTCCCACGTGCCCTCGGCGATCGCGCCGAGATCGAGAAATGCGAGAACGACGGCGGGATCGATCATCCGTGAGATGGCGAGGCCGGCTCCGAACAGCAGGCCGGCGGCGAAAGCGGCGAGGATGCGCGCCATCACCCTACTCCGCCAGCAATCGGCGCAGAACGAAGACAACGGCGAAGCCGGTCAGCATGAAGCCCAACGTCGCCACCAGTGAACGCCGCGATAGCCGTGCCAAGCCGCAGACGCCATGGCCGCTGGTGCAACCGCTGCCGAGACGCGTGCCAAAACCAACGAGCAAGCCGCCGATAACCAAGGCGGGAACCCCGGCAACGACCGTGACCGCCGGTACGCCGCCGAGGGCGGGCATGGCGGCGAACGGCCCGACCATCAACCCGCCGATGAAAGCGATGCGCCAGCCAATTTCGGCGCGATTCGCCGCGAACATGCCGCCGATGATCCCGGAAATGCCGGCGATGCGGCCGTTGGCGAGCATCAGCACGATCGCCGCGAGTCCGATCAGGGCGCCGCCGCCGAGGGCCCGCAAGATGCCCCAGCCGTCCATCCATCCTCCATCAACACGCCGCACGGCAAACCGCATGCCGAAAACGACACCTGCTTTTTATATTACTACTTAATAATATAATCCATCCTGTTGACGGGGCTCGCGTCACGCGCCAGCCTTGGCGGACAAGGCGGCGCACCGTTGAAATTCGATAGGGGAGAACGGCAACCATGCGAGTCCCTGCTACCTTCTCGCTGACACGGCGAGGCATCCTCACGGCCACCGTGTTCCTCATGATGTCGACCCACCTCGGGGCGGCGCAGGCGGCCGAGGCCGGCGCGGTGGTGCCGCTGCCGGCGCGCATGGTCGCGGCGGCACAACAGTACCTGCCGGGCGTTGTCGGCGATCCCGTCCCATCATTCACCATCGATCCCGCGCTCGCCTCTCTGAAGGCAGGAACCCGTACATTCCGCATCGTCAGCGGCGATAGCGCGGGAAAGACCGAAGAGCACGTCGTCGCCGCGGCGCCACGCGACACGACCGGCGCCGACTGGCGCTACCGCGTTGGTGACCGAACGGTGTTTCTCAAGCTTGTGCCGGGCGAAAGCCTCGCCGTCGTTTCCGAACAGGATGGCGATCAAGGCGTGATCACCCGCTACTCGCCGGCGCAGCCCCTGCTCATTGCCGGCATGAACGCCGGCGATCAGAAGACGATGACCCTGAACGTACAGGTCTACAATCTTCAGGATCCCAGCGATCTCGAACACCAAGGATCACTCAGTCTGACGCTGACCTATGTTGGCGCCTATAAAGTCACCGTACCCGCCGGCACCTACGATGCCGCACTGTTCGTCTGGGACTACAAGGGGAAAATTGGCCCGGCGACGATCGATGATATTCAGGCGCGCTTCGTTGCGCCGAACGTCGGCTTGGTCGCAGCGGCGGAAAAGCGGGATATTGCCGCGATGCTGATTTACAATGACAATAGCAAGGTTGGCAAAGTCCTCGCGCAGCCGTAGGTCCCGCTTCCTCAGGGCCAGTGGTTGAGCAGCCGTGCGGTTTATGCCACCATCGTTCCGGTATCGTAAAAATCATGGCGATCAGCATGGCATGCTGAAATCTCCGCCAAACGGGGAGGACCGCGTTCATGGAGGCCTGGAAGGAGATAACCACGCAGTTGCGGCTGTTGAGCGACCTTCGCGACGTGTTGGAGAAATATCTGGCACTCTCCCACCGGACGCAGCCGATCGAGGCGGCCGGTGAGGATTACGTCCGGCGCATCGCCGACCTTCTCGTCGAAATTCAAACCCGCCGCACGCAACTGCTGGTTCAGCAGGCCGGCATTGTCGGTGACGTCGTCAGTGCCGAGATCGACGGCAGCCGTGCCGTCCTGCTGAGTTCCATCGACGTGTTGAAGAACATCGCGTCGCTCTATCCGCCGTTGTACAGCCCGTTTCGCGACCTCATGGCGAATGTCGAAGCCTACGTCACGCCGCGATCTCGGACGTGAGCCGTCCGCGGCCGGCGCGGCCGAGGGCTGCGTTCACGGCCGCCTTGTCAACGACCGCGAGGTTGACTATACATCGGCGGCCGTTGCCGGAGCGCGGGCGTAGCTCAGGGGTAGAGCACAACCTTGCCAAGGTTGGGGTCGAGGGTTCGAATCCCTTCGCCCGCTCCAGTATTTCCCGGTCCGCTCC
>JALOTH010000057.1 GCA_025458035.1 Rhodospirillales bacterium | reverse complement strand
TCGCGCCGCCATCGCCCCTTGCTGCTCACGGCCGGACGAATCAGGGTTCCGCCATTGTCGGCCGCCGCCGAGTTCGCATCCCATTCAAACACGCCACCGCCGCCATCGCCCGGCGCATGGTATCCGCGCAGCAAAAAGGGCGTTCCGGCCTTCCCCGGCTGGATCTGGCGCAACTCGGCGATGGTGTTCACCGACCGCAAGCCCCGCACCGCCAGGTCGTCCACATCCTTGGCCGTCGCCACTTGTGTCGTTGTCACGGCACCGGTGGCGGTGAAGCCCAGGAGAAAATCGCGGCGGTTCACGGCGGGCGGCAACTCCAGATTGAGCGATGGGTCATCGCTGGTTGGAGCCGTTATACCACGACCGCTCACCGTTGCACTGCCCGACTGTTGCCAGGCGGTGCCGCCGAGTTCGCCGTTGATCGCCGCGACGATCTCGGCGCCGCTCTGATCGGCCGTGGCGCCCGGCTCAATCCCGTCCAGCTTGGCTTTATCCTGGGGGGTCATGAAGCCGGCGGTGGATGGCGTCGCTGCCGCGTGCAGAGACCCGCCACCGTGCGTGCCGTGGGCACCCCCGTCCTTGATGGTCCCGCCGATGTTCTCAAGGCGCAGGTGCTGCTCGGCAACATCAATGCCGACGCAGGTGTCAGTGTCCGCCGAAGAGACGCTGACGCGCGCGCTGTTGGCCTTGACGCCGCGAAACTGCAGGGTATCGCCGCTCTTCGCCTTGAACACGCCGACGCCGGCGATGTTGACGTTACTGGCGGCGGAGATTCCCCCCGATCCGCTGCCTGAGGGCAGGTCGCCGATGCGGATTGTCTTTTTCGCTCCGGCTTGCGCCGAATCCTCGATCAGCAAACGATCCGTCGTCGCCGGCGCCGTCTTCGCAGGGAACAGCGCCCAGTCGTTGGCATTGCGGGTGAGTTGCGCAGCGTCGGCGACGTTGCCGAGACCCACATCTGCTTTACCAAGGCTGACGGCACCCGTTTTCCCGGCGACGCTGGTTACCGTGTTGGCTTGCGCGCCCGCCTGGATCGTATCGAGCTTCGCCTTGTCCGCCGCTGAGAGGAAGCCCGCCTGGGCCGCTGTCGCTGTGGCGTGGGCGGTTCCCCCAGCGCCAGCGTGAGTTTTCGCGAAGGCATCCCCGGCTGCGCCCGCTGCCGTGGCGCCGTTCTGCACATTGATCAGCGCGCGCACCTGAGTGGGTGACAGATCCTGAAGCTGCCCTGTGCCGGTTAACGCGCGTCCTTTGATCGTGCCAGTCGCCACGCGCGCAAGCTTCGCATTGGTGACGCTGCCATCCTTAACATCGGCAGTAATCGTGTTGGCAGGATCATCGTAGGTGAAGTCGATCGTCGCCGAGTCGGTAAGGATGCTGCCGACAGCGTCTTGCGCTTGCTCGTCCGTGTAATCCATCCGCGGGATCTCCATGATCGGTAATCGCGCACGCAACCCCTGGGGGCAGGACCGCGATCGCACAAACCCAATATTTGACAAAACATAGGATTAATAACCTATATATTCTCATAATTCAAGAAAAATTCCTACCCCATGGCCGGGCGCCTTGGTCGGGCCTAGCGCGCAGCCAGCCGCGCGTCGCGTCAACAAGAAATATTTAATCTATATATTTCAGACAATAATTGAATAGTTGTATATTATATTCAAAATTTGGTGTAAAAATTTCCCCGAAAACCCTATTTTTCCCCGGCATTGTTTTTCCTTTGCTGTAGAGTTGCCCTTGATGCTCGGCGCGAGCATCGGGATGGTGCCGACGAATTCAGGGTTTTGTCTTGTGGGGAAGGTGCGTTTTCGCCGACAGCCGGGGATCGCCGGCGCCGCGGATCAACTGGCAGCGAGGCGGTCGAGATCCGGGCCGGCGATGGCAAAGGCGATGACCGATTCCTCAATGGTCGCCAAGCTGCGATAGAACGCGTGAGCGCTGGTGTTCCAAGGCAGAGTGGTCAACCACAGATAACCACCGCCGCTCACCTTCGCGAGCCGCGCCGCCGCTCCCAGCAAAGCCCGGCCGACTCCCTGCCGCCGCGCCTGCAGCCGTACGAACAGATCGGCGACATAGAGGCCACGCAAAGCGAAACCACTATCGTACGCGGCCTGGCAGAACACGTAGCCGAGCGCGGCGCCATCCCGTTCCGCCAGAAGCGCTGCAAATACGGCCCCGTCGCCGCAAGCGTGCGCCAGAAAATCCCCGCGACCGAAGCGCGCAGTCGGGTCGCCCTGATGGCTGTTGAGTTCATGCACGAGGGTGACGATGACATCCGCATCGTCGGCGGTTGCCGGGCGGATTCGCAACGATGCTGCTGAACCCGGCAGCGGCGGCAGGGGCGTCATGGTGCCGGCCGAGTCCGCCGCCCTGCGCTGGCGTCAGCGGCCGCGCACAGTCGTGCCGGCCGGCCGCGAACCGGCGGCGTTCCGCTGACGCCGCAGCGTCCGCGGCTGGTCTTCGAACAGGTCGGCGAGGTTCTGCATCATCGTTCCGCCCAGTTCTTCGGCGTCAACCAGCGTCACCGCCCGCTGATAGTAGCGAGTGACATCGTGGCCAATGCCGATCGCCAGCAGCTCCACCGGTGACCGCGTCTCGATGAAGGCGATCACATCGCGCAGGTGGCGTTCCAGGAAATTTCCCGGATTGGCCGACAGCGTGGCGTCATCGACCGGCGCACCGTCGGAAATGACCATCAGCACCCGCCGCTGCTCTGGTCGGGCGAGCAGCCGGTGGTGCGCCCACAGCAGCGCTTCGCCGTCGATATTTTCCTTAAGGATCCCTTCCCGCAGCATCAGGCCGAGATTGCGCCGCGACCGCCGCCATGGCGTGTCCGCCGCCTTATAGATGATATGACGCAGATCGTTCAGCCGCCCCGGCTGTTTCGGCCGTCCTTCGGCGACCCAGCGCTCGCGCGCCATGCCGCCCTTCCAGGCGCGGGTGGTGAACCCGAGAATCTCGACCTTGACCGCGCAGCGTTCCAGCGTCCGCGCCAGAATGTCGGCGCTCATCGCCGCCACCGAAACCGGCCGCCCGCGCATGGAACCGGAGTTGTCGATCAGCAGGGATACGACGGTGTCGCGAAACTCCGTCTCCTTTTCCACCTTGTAGCTGAGGGGGTGGATGGGATCGACGATCACACGCGCAAGCCGACCGGAATCGACGAGGCCTTCTTCCACGTCGAAACGCCAGCTGCGGGTCTGCTTGGCCATCAGCCGGCGTTGCAGGCGATTGGCGAGCCGGGCGACGACGCCTTCGAGGTTGGCCAGCTGCTGGTCGAGCTGCGCCCGCAACCGCAGCAGCTCTTCCGGCTCGCAAAGCGACTCCGCGGGGACGATCTCATCGAAACGCGTCGTAAAGGGGCGATAGAGAGGATCCTCATGTTCCGGCGATGCCCGATTGGAGCGTCGGGGCGACGGTCCTGCCGGCGCCAGGCTGCCCTCGCCGGGCATCTGATCCTCGCCGGTCGGCCGCTCGGGCGAGCGTTCACCGAGGTCCATGTCGGCACCGCCCGCCCCCTCAAGCCCATTCTCGGTCTTGCCTTCGCTGCCTTGCGTGCGTGTGCCATCCTGATCGTGTGGGGGCTCGCCGTCGCCCTCCTCTTCTTCCTCCGGCTCAGCATCAAGAGCGGGATCGGTATCGTCAATCAGGCCAAGCGCATGGATCATGCGCACCACCGTTTCGGCGAATGCCGCCTGATCGCCAATCCGCTCGGCGAGCCGCTTGAAGTGGTCGGCACAGCGGTCATGGATGAGCGGACGCCATGGATCGACGAGGGGGCCGGCGATTGCCGGGACGGCGAGCCCAGCAAGGCGTTCACGGGCGATCAGGCTGATCGCTTCGGCGGCCAATGCGTCGTCGCGGCCCTCGACCCGTGAAAACCCCTTTGCCTTCGCCGTGTGGTCGATCAAAGCTTGCAGATTCGCGGTGACGCCGCGCATCCGCTGGCAGCCGATGGCCTGGACCCGCGCCTGTTCGAGCGCATCGTAGATCGCTTTCGCCGGGTGCGTTTGCGGCGCGCGCCGGCGATGAATGCCGATGTCATGGTAACGGAGCATTAGCGCCGCGCCATCGGCGGCACCGCGCAAGCGGGAGATGTCCTGCGGCGTCGAACGGGCCTGCGGGTTCGGCAGCTTAACGCGATTGCCGCGGACGTCACCCTCCGCACCGGCGAAGGTAATGCCAATGTCCTTACGTGCCGCCACCGCCCGCACGGTGGCCGACGTCACCCGCTTCAGCAGGCTCGCCGCATCTTCCGCGCGCCGGCTTGCCGTCGGCATCAGCGCATCGCCGTTCGCATGGCTGAGTCCGGCAGATCCTCGCCGAAGCAGCGCTGATAGTACTCGGCGACGGTAGCGCGCTCGACTTCATCGCATTTGTTGAGGAAGGTCAGACGAAACGCGACGCCAATGTCGCCGAAAATCTGCGCATTCTCCGCCCAGGTGATCACCGTGCGTGGCGACATCACCGTCGACAGATCACCGTTGATGAAGCCGTTGCGCGTCAACTGCGCCAGCTCGACCATCGCCGTCACCGTCTCGCGGCCGTCGCGGGAGTTATAAGCGGGCACCTTGGACAGCACGATATCGATCTCCGCCGGAGCCGGCAGATAGTTCAATGTCGCGACGACATTCCAGCGGTCCATCTGCCCCTGGTTGATCTGTTGCGTGCCGTGATAGAGGCCGGTGGTATCACCGAGGCCGATGGTGTTGGTGGTGGCAAACAATCGGAAATAGGGATGCGGGCGCAGAACCTTGTTCTGGTCCAGCAGGGTCAGCTTCCCCTCCACCTCGAGCACGCGCTGGATGACGAACATGACATCGGGACGACCGGCGTCGTATTCGTCGAAGACGAGGGCGGTCGGCCGCTGCAAGGCCCACGGCAGAATGCCTTCGCGGAACTCCGTCACCTGCGAGCCTTCCTTAAGCACGATGGCGTCCTTACCGACGAGATCGATCCGGCTGATGTGGCTATCAAGGTTGACACGAATACAGGGCCAATTAAGGCGTGCCGCGACCTGTTCGATATGGGTGGACTTGCCGGTACCGTGATAGCCCTGCACCATGACGCGTCGGTTGAAGGCGAAGCCCGCCAGGATCGCCAGTGTCGTGTCATGATCGAAGCGGTAGGCGTCGTCGATGTCGGGGACATGATCTTCGGCGAGGCTGAACGCCGGCACCTCCAGGTTGCTGTCGATACCGAACGTCTGGCGTACCGAAACCTTGATATCGGGCGCATCCAGCGTGCGCACCCGCGGGCTGTGGTCGTTCTGGGCAAGCAGGGTCATGCAAAACTCATCATGCGAAGGTTAAGCAAAATCATAAAACATAAGCAAACCATTTAAAGACGAATTAAGGCCGCAGAAACGCCATCAGGGCCCTGTACGCTTCGCTGATTTCCTTGAAGCGCTCTTCAGATTCCTTGTCCCCTCCGGTGACATCGGGATGGTGACGCTTCACGAGGATTTTGTAGCGCGCCTTCACTTCTGCGACCGTCACCGGCGGTTCCAAGTCCAGAACGGCACAGGCGTGCGCTTCTCGTCCGTTGGCCTGACGCGGCTTCGCCGGTTTGCCACCCAACGCGTGGAAGGGATCATGCACGCGCGGCCCGGTACCGCCAAATGTCCCCAGCCGCCACGTCGGACGCTGCCAGACCGTATCGAAACGGATATCGGCCTCGATCTCCGTTTCGCTCATCCCCTCGTAATAATTCCAATGAGAGTTATAGAGACGAACATGTTCCAGGCAAAACCACCAATAGGCCTTCAACGCCCGCCTCGATCGTGGGGCCGGATAGCAGCCTTCGCGGCTGCACCCTGCCCATTGGCATCGTCCCGTAGCCGTTGGACGTCCATCCAAGGACCGTGGATCCAAATTCGCCGCGCTCCCCGCTTTCCTCGATGATAACTATGGGCGGTCGGTCCCACCGAAGCAAGCCGCCAACACCGGCAGGCTGGCCAACATAAAGTCACCGTTTTCGGCGGCGGACCGTACCGTGGCATTGACGGGCGTGCCCCGGTAACACACGTCGAAAAGCCAGTAACAAACGGTCAGGGGACGTTTAGCAATGACGGTCGCGGAAATCATGCGCGCCAAGCTGACGCAGGCGCTATCGCCGGATCGACTGGTGATTACCGACGACTCGCACCGTCACGTCGACCATGCGGGGCACCGCCCAGACGGCGAGAGCCATTTTCATGTCGAGATTGTCGCCGCTGCCTTTTCCGGCAAGAGCCGGTTGCAACGCCAGCGAATGGTTTACGAGGTTCTCGCCGACGAATTGGCGGGCCGCGTCCATGCGCTGGCGTTGACCACGCTGACCCCCGAACAGGATCGCGACGCCCGCGGCGGGTGACGAGCTTAAGCCTTCTCATCGGTCGGCGCCGCTGCCTGCGCCGGCGGCCTCGAATGAGCTGGCCATTCACGGGCAACGATCGGTCCGTCTCCTCTCAAGGCATGGCAGGTGTCGATAATGGGGGGCCGGGCCGCTGCGTCGGCGGTGGCGAGGCGGCGGGCTCGCGCGGCGAAGACGGTCTGCATCGCCGTTGTCGTCACCGGCCCCACCAGTAACTCCGTCAAGTGGGTGCAGCCAGCAACCCCAGCCATTCGCGCCAGGACCGCCTTTCGCCAACCGGGGCCGATGACCAGCCCAGCCAAGTCGGCAAAACGTGGCGTGATATCACCGCAAACGTCAAATGGTCCCGCATCGGTGCTCGCCTCGGCGGCGTGCACCCGCATGTCATCGTCGATGGTCAGGCGGATCCCCATGCGGTGAACCGCTTCGCCGGCGGCAACGCCGTCGCGGTCCCGGTTGTCGAACGAATACGACTTGGTGTCCTCGAGGGTGCCTTCGATATCCCACAGGCCATCGTCACGCCGAAAGCCGCGGCAGCGAATCTCGCGCGTGTGCAGATGCTGGCGGGGAGCGGCTTTCGACAGCGGCATCGCTCACTCGATGCTGCCGGACGGTTGGCCAAAGACCTCCCGCTGCACGCGGCCAAAAACGCGGTCCAACGCTGCTTCGGCAACGTCGAGAACGCGAGCCTGCGAAAGAATACCGATCAGGCGGCCATCCTCGTTCAGCACCGGCAAGTGGCTGAGGCCGCGACGCGTCATCAACGTCAGAGCATCGAGTGCGGAGTCGTCCGGCGCCAGCGCATCCACGGGGCGAGGGGCGAGGCTGACCGCCGGATGTGCCTCGGCGTCGCCGCCGCCGGCGACGAAGCGGACGAATGTCTCGGCGGTGATGAGCGCAACGAATCGCCCATCGTCATCGACAAGAGCCAGCGCCCTTTCCCCCGATGCGACGAGGCTGCGCGCCGCTTGCGCCACCGTCGACGAGGCAGCGAGAACCGGCGGCGGCGTATCGCCGATAAGGTCGGGGACGACCGACAAAGCCAGCATGCCTTCAGCCCCGTTCGGCAATGTGGTCGTCGAACAGCCGGATGACCTCGTCCGCCGGCACGTCGCGACTGAGGAAGGCACGGCCGATGCCGCGGACGAGGACAAAGGTGATCGCGCCGTCCTTCACCTTCTTGTCATGTCGCATGTGGGCGAGCAGACGCCCGGCCGTCCATGGTCGTGACGGCAAATCGGCAAAGCGGGTCGGCAGCGTCGACGCGGCGAGGTGGCGGCGCACGCGCTCCACATCCGGCCACGGACACAGACCGAGACGGGCTGAAAGCGTAAACGCCAGCAGCATGCCGAACGCAACCGCCTCGCCGTGCAGCAGATCATCGCCAAAGCCGGTTTCGGCCTCCAGGGCATGTCCGAAGGTGTGTCCGAGATTGAGCAGGGCGCGTTCCCCCGACTCACGCTCATCGCGACCGACGATCGCCGCTTTCGCACGGCATGAAGCAAGTACGGCGTGGCGACGGGCGTCGGCATCTCCTTCAAGCACCGCGGTGCCATGGTCCTCGAGCCACGAAAAAAACGCGGGATCATTGATCAGGCCGTATTTGATCACTTCCGCATAGCCGGCGCGCAACTGTCGTTTCGGCAGCGTCAGCAGGCTGTCGACATCGGCAAGAACAAGGCGCGGCTGATGGAACAGGCCGACGAGATTTTTGCCCTGCGGCGTGTTGATGCCGGTCTTGCCACCGACAGCGGAGTCCACCTGCGCCAGCAGCGTCGTCGGCACCTGCACGAAGTCAAGACCACGCAGCAGGATGCCTGCAGCGAAACCGGCGATATCGCCGATCACGCCACCGCCGAGGGCAACGATCAGCGTTGAGCGCTCGATGCGCAGCGCCAGCACCCGCTCACACAGGCTGGCGAGGTGAGCGAAATCTTTCGTCGGCTCGCCTGGCGGCAGAACGACGCGATCGGCTGCCAGTCCGGCCCTGCGCAGCGAATGCTCCAGCGCGGTGCCGAAAAGGGAATCGACCGTCTTGTCACTGACGATAATGGCCCGCCTTGCCCCGGTGGCTAGCGCAATCTCCTGCCCGGCGCGGTCGATGAGCCCGGCGCCAACCAGGATTGGATAGGCATGGTCGCCGAGGTCGACGATGAGCCGTTCGCACGGCGGGGGATCGGCGATCACGGCAGCGAGCGCTCTTCGCAAGTCGGCACGACGCCGGCGTCGTTCAGGGCCAGAACGATGCGCTCGACCGTGGTGTCCACCGACTCATCACTGGTTTCGACGACGATATCCGCCTCGCTGTAAATTGGGTAACGCGCCGACATCAGATCCGCTAGCGTCGATCGCGGATCGGCCGTCTTCAGCAGGGGGCGCCCGGGGCGGCCGCGGGTGCGACGAACCAGCACATCGAGGTCGGCCTTCAGCCAGACAGAAACGGCCGAGGTCTTGATTCGCGCCCGCGTCTCCGCATCGATGAAGGCCCCCCCCCCGGTTGCCAGCACGCACGGCCCTTCGTCCAGCAGTCGCGCGATGATGCGCCGTTCGCCACTGCGAAACACCGCTTCGCCCATCGTCTCGAAGATCTCCTCGATGGAACGACCCGCTGCCTGCACGATTTCGTCGTCGGCGTCGGTGAATCTCAGACCCAACCGGCGCGCCAAACGCTTGCCGACGCAAGTCTTGCCCGCACCCATCAGCCCGACAAGAACCACCGGCCGCCGCTCTCCCGCGCCATTGCGGCCGGCACTCATGCCGCCGCCCCCACCACGGATCGCGGGCGGTGGCGTTGCCATGCCCGGCCAGTGCCGTTACATTGACGTAGCTTTGCCATTCATCGACGCTAACAGAAACAACGGCGTTTGTCGCGACGCTGCGGGACGGCGGCACGGCGGTATGGGCGAAATCGGGTGCCTATTGCCACGACGACCCCGCTGTCCATTATCATGTCCTGTCCGCCTCCGGTATGAGCATCATGATCCGCATTCTCATCATTCTGCTTGTCCTCGTTGGTCTCGGCGGTCTGATCACGCTGGCTACGTCCGGCATGTCGCCAACCGTCAAGCGCGTGGAAATCGTCATTCCCGATGACCGCTTTCCACGCTGAGGCAGGCCGACTTCGGCCGCCCACGACCAACCGATGATGAGCGGCCGCCCGCCGTCGCTCGCGCTCAAGGCGCCGCGGCACGTCGGCATGTTCCTGGAAATGCTGGCGGCAGAACGCGGGGCTGCGCGCAACACGATCGATTCGTATCGCCGAGATCTTCTCGGTTTACAGAGGTTCTTGGCGGACCGCGGCAGGGATATCGACAGCGCGGATTGCGACAGCTTGCGTGATTACCTGCAATCGCAGGGTAAAGCCGGTTTTTCACCGCGAACGAGCGCCCGCCGATTGTCCACGTTGCGCCAGTTCTATCGGTTCCTTTACGCCGAGGGTGTGCGCGGCGACGATCCGACGGCAACGTTGGACCGGCCAGCAGCCGGCCGGCCGCTGCCGAAGTACTTGACCGAGGACGAGGTCGATCGCCTGCTCGCCGCCGCTGCGGCCCATCCGGATGCCAACGGCCTTCGAGTGAGCGCGCTGTTGGAGGTGCTCTATGCCACCGGATTGCGCGTCTCTGAACTGGTTAGCCTGCCGCTGTCCGGACTTGATCGGGGCGGCCGCCTGATCACCGTGCGCGGCAAGGGCGGCAAGGAGCGGATTGTGCCGCTTACCGACGCGGCCCGTTCCGCTCTCAACGCCTATCTGCCGCTCCGATCCCGCTGGCTGAAACCCGATCCCCGCGCCCGCTCGCGGACCAAGGACAATCCCTGGCTGTTTCCATCCTCATCGCGAGACGGGCACCTGACGCGCGTGCGCTTTGGCCAGCTGCTCAAGGAGGTTGCCATCGGGGCGGGCATCGCGCCGTCGCGCGTGTCACCGCACGTGCTCCGCCACTCCTTCGCCAGCCATCTGCTGGCTCACGGTGCCGACCTGCGCAGCGTGCAGCAGATGCTCGGTCACGCCGACATCGCGACAACGCAGATCTATACCCACATCCAGGAAGACCAGCTGAAAGCGGTTGTTGAGCAGGCTCACCCACTATCGAAGCGGGGTGCCGATAAACGTCGGGCCAATCGCGGAGATGACGGCGCCGGCCGAGCGCGCTAATAACGGCGGGCGGGGGCGAGCAAAGATGCTGTCCAACCACCGCCACGTTCCCTGAGACCCTCGCTGGAGCTGCCGCACGATGAGTTTCCAGATCGTCCCCGAATGCCGCGCCCGCCTGAACCGGTCACAACTCGCCGTTCCCGGTTCCAATCCGCGCTTTTTCGACAAGGCGCTGGCCATTCCAGCCGACATCATCATGTTCGATCTCGAGGACGCGGTCGCGCCGGACGAGAAGGAACAGGCGCGACGAAACGTGATTGCCGCAATAAATGGCCTCGATTGGGGTGTGCGAACGTTGTCCGTGCGCATCAATGGCCTTGATACTCCTTTCATGTATCGCGACGTCATCGATATCGTCGAGCAAGCCGGGGCGCGCCTTGACCTGATCATGGTGCCGAAGGTGGGCACGTCTGCTGATGTCTACGCCGTCGACATGCTGATTTCGCAGGTCGAGGCGGCGATGGGGCGGCCGCCGCGGATCGGTCTCGAATTGCTGATCGAAACGGCGCTCGGCATGCAGAACATCGCCGCCATTGCGGCGGCCAGCGGACGTGTCGAATCGCTGCATTTCGGCTCGGGCGACTACGCGGCCTCCACGGGCATGCGAACGGTGGCGATTGGCGGCCCGTCACCGGATTATCAGGTAATCGCCGATGCCGATGCCAGCGGTGTTCGCGCTGCCTACTGGAACGATATCTGGCATCATCCGCTCGCCAGCATCGTTGTCGCGGCCCGCGCTAGCCGGCGCCGGCCGATCGACGGGCCCTACGCCAACTACAAGGACAGCGAGGGCTTCATCGCCGCGGCGAAACGCTCGGCGGCGCTCGGCTGTGAAGGGAAGTGGGTGATCCACCCCAGCCAGGTGGAAATGGCGAACGAGCTGTTCACTCCTTCCGCCACCGAAGTCGAGCGGGCTCGCCGCATCCTCGCAGCGATGGCGGACGCGGAAGCGAGGGGCAAAGGCGCGGTCACCCTTGATGGGCGGATGATCGACATCGCATCGATCCGTCAAGCGGAAACGCTGATCCGCAAGGCCGACGCCATCGCCGGCCTCACGTCGTGATCCGGCGATCGCGACGCTAGAGCCCGCAGCCGCCACACCACGCATGCACAGCTTCCTCGACTTCGAACGCCCGATCGCGGAATTGGAAGGCAAGATCGCGGAGTTGCGCCATTTGAGCAGCGCCTCCGATCTCAATATCGCCGAGGACGTGGCGCGACTGCAAGCGAAGCTCGAAGCGCTGCTTCGCCAGACCTACAGCCGGTTGACGCCGTGGCAAAAAGTGCAGGTCGCCCGCCACATCGACCGGCCCCACGCCAGCGATTACGTGCGCCGGCTGATCGGCGATTGGACGCCGCTGGCGGGAGATCGCGCCTTTGCGGAAGATGCAGCGATGCTGAGCGGCATCGGTCGCTTTCGCCATCGTTCAGTCGTCGTCATCGGCCAGGAAAAGGGGGCTGATACCGAAGCGCGCGTTCGCCACAACTTCGGCATGGCGCGACCGGAGGGCTATCGCAAGGCACAGCGGCTGATGCGATTGGCCGACCGCTTCCAGCTTCCGCTGATCACCTTCGTCGATACCCCCGGCGCCTACCCCGGCGTCGATGCCGAGGCCCGGGGCCAGGCGGAGGCGATCGCCCGCTCGATCGAGACCTGCCTGATGCTATCGGTGCCCATCGTCAGTGTCGTCATCGGCGAGGGCGGCTCCGGTGGTGCCATCGCGCTGGCAACGGCCGACCGGGTTCTGATGCTGGAACACGCCATCTATTCGGTGATCTCACCCGAAGGCTGTGCATCGATCTTGTGGCGGGATGCGGAAGAAGCCAAAACGGCATCGCAGGCCCTCAAGCTGACCGCCGCCGATCTGCTGCGACTGAACGTTATCGACGGCATCGTCGACGAGCCGCTCGGCGGCGCTCATCGCGCGCCCGATGCCACCATCGATGCGGTTGGCAACGCCATCGCGGCGGCGCTCGACGATCTCGTGCCGTTGCCCGCAGACACGTTGCGGCAGCGCCGGCATGACCGGTATCTCAACATCGGTACGGCAAGGTTGCCGGTACAGGCGTCATAGGGAGCAGGGCGATGGCAGGGCAGGTCGCGACAGGGCAACCGGGCATCCTCGTCGGCAAGACGCCCGGCAGCGAGAGCCAGCAGGCGGTGCTGACCTTGCGCTATGCCAATCGCCACGGCTTGATCGCTGGCGCCACCGGGACCGGCAAAACCGTGACGCTGCAGGCGCTCGCCGAGGGCTTCTCGCGACATGGCGTGCCGGTCTTTCTTGCCGACGTGAAGGGCGATCTGTCTGGCATGGCGATCGCGGGTAGCGCGACCGGCAAGATCGTCGAGCGCGTCACGCAACTGGGACTCGCCGAGACCTTCTCACCGCAGGCATTTCCGGTCGCCTTCTGGGACCTTCTCGGCGAACAGGGCCATCCCATCAGGACCACCATCTCGGAAATGGGGCCGCTGCTGCTTGGCCGGCTGTTGGGCCTCAACGACACGCAAGAAGGCGTCCTCAACGTGGCCTTCGCCGTCGCCGATGACGAGGGCATGCTGCTGCTCGACGTTAAGGATCTGCGTGCCATGCTGACGTTTCTCGCCGAGAACGCCAAGGCGCTGCAGGGGACCTACGGCAACATCAGTTCGGCGTCGATCGGCGCCATTCAACGGGCTCTGCTGGTACTGGAACGGGAGGGCGGCGAGGGGTTCTTCGGCGAACCGGCGCTGGACCTTGCCGATTTGATGCGCGTTGATGGCAGTGGCTTCGGCACCGTCAACATCCTGGCTGCCGACAAGCTCATCAATCGGCCGAGGCTGTATTCGACATTCCTGTTGTGGCTGCTCTCGGAACTTTTTGAAGACCTGCCGGAAGCCGGTGACGTCGAAAAACCGAAACTCGTGTTCTTTTTCGACGAGGCCCACCTGCTGTTCGATGGTGCACCAAAGGCGCTGCTCGACAAGGTCGAACAGGTGGTGCGGCTGATCCGCTCCAAGGGCGTCGGCGTCTACTTTATCACCCAGAACCCGACGGACGTGCCGGACGACGTGCTGTCGCAGTTGGGCAACCGGGTACAACATGCGCTGCGGGCGTTTACCGCGCGGGACCAAAAGGCCGTGAAAGCCGCGGCGTCGACGTTCCGGGCCAATCCAAGCCTCGACGTACAAGCCGCGATTACCGAACTCGGCGTCGGCGAAGCACTGGTCTCGATGCTGGAAGGCGGTGGTACGCCCGGCATCGTCAACAGGGTACTGATTGCCCCGCCTGCCTCGCGGATCGGCCCAGCCGATCCGGAACAGCGGTCGGCCCTGCTCAGAGCCAGTCCCCTTGCCGGCCGCTACGACCTCGTGATCGATCGTGTCTCCGCCTATGAGATCTTGAAACAGCGGGCGATGATGCCCGCCGCCGCCCCTGAACCGGCGCCGGTACGCCAGCCTGCCACGGCCAGCGCCGGTGGTCAGCGGCAGCGGCGGCGCAGCACTCCTGAGGACATCGTTGGGGCCCTGGCCACCAGCGCCGCCCGCAGCATTGGCAGCCGCATCGGGCGCGAGTTGGTGCGGGGTGTTCTCGGGTCGCTGCTGCGCCGCTAAGGCTGGCGCTGCGTTCAAGTATTTCTGCGCGAAGGTCCCAACTCATGGACATCGGTTTCAGTTTCGCCGAGTTGCTCGACGGGGAGGCGCTCGCCGCGATCTTTACCGTTGTCCTGATCGACATCGCCCTCGCCGGCGATAACGCCATTGTTGTTGGCATGGCGGCGGCAGGGTTGCCGACGGAGCAGCGGCGCAAGGCGATCATCATCGGAATAGCGGCGGCCGCTGGGCTGCGCATCGTATTCGCCGTGTTCACCATGCAACTGCTGCAGATCATTGGCCTGCTGCTTGCCGGCGGCATCCTCTTGCTTTGGGTCGCCTGGAAGCTGTGGCGGGAACTCCAATCCGGCGAACTCGCAGAGGAAGAGGAGGGCGAACAGGTTCTCGAAGACGTCACCGCGCCGACGACGGTGCCGGTGAAAAGCTTTTCGTCGGCGATCACGCAGATCATCGTTGCTGACGTTTCGATGTCGCTCGACAACGTCCTCGCCGTGGCCGGCGCCGCGCGCGAGCACATGTTCGCCTTGATCTTTGGCCTTGCCCTCTCGGTCGCGTTGATGGGGCTGGCGGCGACGCTGGTGGCGCGAGTGCTGCATCGCTACCGCTGGCTGGCTTACCTCGGCCTGCTGATCATCGTCTACGTCGCGCTGAAAATGATCTGGGAGGGCAGCATTGAAATCAGCGACGCGCTGGAAGCGGAAACCGTCTCCGCGCTCTGGCGATGACGGTTTGACGTTCAGCGCACGGTCCCGCGGCCATCCAGGCGGTGAAGTCCCAGGCGCTCAGCCGTGGCGAAGGCCTGCTGCATTTCCGCTGCGGTGGGGTGGCGGGTCAGTTCCGGATAGTCAACGGCCCGGTAGCACGGCCGATATTGACCCATGACATTGACGTAGGTCGCGGGCGAGACCTCATCGGCTAGAAAGCGTAGCACGCCCGCCGTGTCGGCGAGACCGTCAGGGAGCACAAGATGGCGGACGAGAAGTCCGCGCACGGCACGCCCCCGGTCGTCCAAGACCAAATCGCCAACTTGGCGATGCATTTCGCGCACGGCCGAACGATTGACGGCGATGTAGTCCTGGACTTTCGAGTAGCGGCGGGCGCGCGCATCGTCGCCATACTTCATATCGGGCATGTAGATGTCGATGACGCCATCGAGCAGCCGCAGCGCCTCCGGGCTGTCGTAGCCGCCGGTATTGTAGACAAGTGGAACGGTAAGGCCGCGCCGCGCGGCGACAACGAGCGCCGACAGGATCTGCGCAACGACGTGGCTCGGACTGACCAAGTTGACGTTATGGCAGCCTCGGCGTTGTACCGACAGCATCATCGCCGCCAGCGCGTCGTCATCGACGCTGACACCCTCGCCCTGCCAACTGATCTCCCAGTTCTGGCAATACAGGCAACGCATGTTGCAGTATGAAAAAAAGATCGTTCCCGAACCGCCGGTGCCGCTCAACGGCGATTCTTCGCCAAAGTGCGGGCCATAGGCCTGAACGACGGCATTGGCGCCCGTGCGGCAAGCGGTGCCCCTGATCGTCGCCGTCCGGTCGACGAGGCAGTAGCGGGGGCACAGATCGCAGTTGGCCAGCCGGCGGTGGGCCTCCGCCGCCCGCGCAACCAGTTCACCGGTTTCGAACAGTTTCCGGTAACCGGGAACCACATCCCCCAGAGGTTTTCCCGTCATCGCCAGCGCCTGACCCGTCCGTTAGTGGCCCGTATGTGGCACTAAATTGGGAAGAGATCGCGTTCAACCCACCTTTTGCGGTATAAGCTTGGCTGCGATGATCAAACCACCGGCACGCCCTTGGCTTTTCGCGCTCCTGAAAACGCTCGCGCCCACATTCCGCGAGGTTGCGGTCCTTTCGTTCTTTGTCAACCTGCTTGCGCTCGCCGTTCCCATCTTTGTCATGCAGGTCTATGACCGTGTCGTTTACAAGGGTGGACTCAGCACGCTGCAGGTGCTGTGCGCAGGCATTGCCATCGTTCTCATGTTCGATTTTGCGCTGCGCCAGGCGCGCGCCCGCATCTTGCAGACGGTGGCTCTGCGGGTCGATGTGCTCGTGGGCCGCCGCCTCTTCGACCAACTCACCGCGTTACCGCTAGCGGCGTTGGAGGCGCGGTCAGCCGCCTACTGGCAGGCGTTGTTCCGCGACGTCGACGCGGTGCGCGGCACGGTGTCCGGTGCCACGGCGTTGCTGATCTGTGATCTGCCGTTCGCTATTCTCTTCCTCGCCTTTGCATTCATCATCGCATCGCCGGTCGCCTGGGTGATCGTCGCTGCGCTGCCGGTGTTCGTCCTCATCGCCTGGCGATCGGGCACGGTGCTGACGGCGCGGACGGATGGCGAACGGCAATCGATGCTCTCCCGCGAGGCACTGCTCGCCGAAATCATTGCCGCTCGGACGACGGTCAAGGCCCTGGCCCTGGACGGCACTTTCAAGCCGCAATGGGAACACCGCCACGTCGATACCATTGAACGGGCCATGTGGCGGGGCGCTGCAGCCGATGCCTATGCCAACCTGGCGGTGTCGATGGCCGCGGCAACGACGGTGGCGATCATGGCGATGGGCGCGGTGGCGGTGATCGATCAGCGCCTCAGCATCGGTGCCCTGATCGCCGCCAACATGCTGAGCGGACGGCTGATCGCCCCCCTAAACCAGCTTGTCGCCAACTGGCGCGCGTACGCGCAGTTTCGCGCGGCGGCGCGACGGCTGGGAGAGGTCTTCGCGATCCCTGGCGAGCGGGCCGAAGAAGCCCCAGATTTCGGCCGGCCGGCGGGTTTTCTCACGCTCGAAGGCGTCAGCTTCACTTACGCCGGCAGCACGCGGCCGCTGTTCGATGGTCTGAAC
>JALOTH010000056.1 GCA_025458035.1 Rhodospirillales bacterium | reverse complement strand
CCCCGTACCCACCCCCCACCCCAACGACCTGTCGGCGGCCGAGAAAACGCGCCTCGAGCAAGCGGCCATCACCTGGCCGTTGTGCACGCTGTTTCTGATGGCCGGTTTCGGCCTGTTCCTGGCTGGCTTCGCCAACTCGAAGGCGCTGGAACTCGACGCGCTGATCTGTCTGATCGACGTCGGCATCAGCGTCATCACGCTCTGGGTCTCGCGTGTTTCCCGGCGCGCCCGTTCGCCGCAATACCCGGTTGGTCCGGCTGCCTGGGTGCCCTTGCTCAACACGGCGAAGGGCGCCTTCCTCGCTTTCGTGTGCGTCACGGCGCTTTCGGAGGCCGTGGGGTTGTTGCGCGAACCCGGCGAACCGGTGGATTTCCGCTGGCCGGCCCTCTACGCCACGGTCGTGTTCCTGCTGGAGTTCACCAACTTCCTCTACGTTCGCCGCGTCGGTCGGCGCATCAACTCCTCGCTGCTGGAGACGGAAGCGAAAGAGTGGTTTGCCGAGTGTCTGTCGTCGCTGCTGATCCTCGCCGCCTTCGCCGTGACCTGGGCCCTGCAAGGCGGAGAGTACGATGGCTACACCGTCTTCGTCGATCCGGTGATCGCCATTCTCCTGGTGGCCGCAACCCTGCCGCTGGCGATTTCCATCCTGCGCCGCAATGGCGCCGAACTGCTGCTGTGCCAGGCCGGTGACGACGACGTCTCGGCCGTCCGGGCGGCGTTCGACGAGGTCTTTCCGCAGTTCAGCGAGCATGCCAAGGCGTTCACCGTGCTCCGGGTCGGCGACAAGTTGCTCGCCGATATCGTGCTGCTGCTGCGGGACGAGGAATCGCGGATGACCATTCATGATGCCGACCAGCTGCGCGCGCAGCTGCTGCGGCGCTTGCGTGAACTGCCCGATGAGGTGGAGGCGAAACTGACGCTGACGCGGGCGCGCGAACTGTTGCCGGCGTGAGCCGGGAGGCGCCCTTGCGGCGACGCGGCCATTGACAGGCGCCCCGCCTTCTGTCGTCGTTTTCCCTTACGAAACAACAGGGCAAGGGAGTCGATATGCCGACCTGTCTGATCACCGGCGCCAATCGTGGCATCGGGCTGGCGCTGGTTCGCCACTATGCGGCGGACGGCTGGAGCGTCATCGCCACCTGCCGGTCGCCAGATACGGCGGCGGCATTGGCGCCCCTGCAGGACGATGTTCGCATCGAGGCTCTCGACGTCGCCGACCCGCTGGCCATCGCGAGGCTGGCGGAGCAGGTGGAAGGCCAGCCGATCGACCTGCTCATCAACAACGCCGGGGTCTATGGACCCAGCAAGGTGACCTATGACGATCTCGACGAAGACACCTGGATCGACGTGCTGCGGATCAACGCGATGGCGCCGTTGCGGCTCAGCGCGGCCCTCGTCGACAACGTCGCCAGCAGCGAGGGCCGGACGATCGTCGCCATCACATCGTTGATGGGCTCGATCGGCGATAATTCCAGCGGCGGGGCGTACATCTACCGGTCCTCGAAGGCGGCGCTGAACGCGGTCATGCGTTCGCTGGCCATCGACCTGCGCCCACGGGGGATTACCGTCGCCGTGCTCCATCCGGGCTGGGTGCGCACCGACATGGGCGGGGCGAACGCACCGCTGGATGTGGAGACCAGTGTGAAAGGCTTGCGCCGGGTCATGGCCGGGCTGAAACCGCAAGACAGTGGCCGCTTTTTCAACTACGACGGCCGGGAACTGCCCTGGTAGGACATGGCGATGCCGGCATTCCGTTCCGCGATCGATGCGAAATCGGCGGGCTATCAGGCGAACGTTGCGGCGATGACCGATCTCGTCGCCGATCTTCGCGCCAAGGCAGCGATCAGTGCGGCCGGCGGCGGTGAGCGGGCGCGCGCGCGGCACCTGGAACGGGGCCGGCTGCTGCCGCGGGAGCGGATCCGTCGCCTGCTCGACGTCGGCTCCCCCTTTCTGGAATTCTCGCAACTGGCGGCTTTTGGCATGTACGGCGGCGAGGTTCCCGCCGCCGGCATCATCACCGGTATCGGCCGTATTGCCGGTATCGAGTGCGTCGTCATCTGCAACGACCCGACGGTCAAGGGCGGCACCTATTACGGGATGACGGTGAAGAAGCACCTGCGGGCGCAGGAGATCGCCCTCGAAAACCGCTTGCCCTGCGTCTACCTCGTCGAATCCGGCGGCGCCAACCTGCCGGAGCAGGACGAGGTGTTTCCCGATCGCGACCACTTCGGGCGCATCTTCTATAACCAGGCGCAGATGAGTGCGCACGGCATCCCGCAGATCGCCGTCGTCCACGGGTCGTGCACCGCCGGCGGCGCCTATGTGCCTGCGATGTCGGACGAAAGCGTCATCGTCCGCCGCCAGGGCACGATCTTTCTCGGCGGGCCGCCACTGGTGCGGGCGGCGACCGGCGAGGTGGTGACGGCGGAAGACTTGGGCGGCGCCGAGGTCCACGCCCGCGCCTCCGGCGTGACCGACCACTACGCCATGGACGATGGGCACGCCCTGGCGATCGCCCGGCGCATCGTCGGCCACTTGAACCGCTCCAAACGCATCGAGCTGAGCCTCAGGCCGCCGCGCGAGCCGATCTACGACGCGCGGGAACTGTACGGCATCGTGCCGGTGGACTTGAAGAAGCCCTACGACGCGCGCGAGGTGCTGGCCCGCCTCGTCGACGGTTCGGAGTTCGACGAGTTCAAGGCCCTTTATGGGACGACGCTGGTCTGCGCGTTCGCCCATGTCTTCGGCTATCCCGTTGGCATGATCGCCAATAACGGGATCCTTTTTTCCGAGTCGGCGCTGAAGGGGGCGCACTTCGTCGAGCTGTGCGCGCAGCGGCGGATCCCGCTGATCTTCCTGCAGAATATCGCCGGCTTCATGGTCGGACGCAAGGCGGAGGCCGGCGGCATCGCCAAGGACGGCGCCAAGATGGTCACCGCCGTCGCCTGCGCCGCGGTGCCGAAGGTCACCGTGCTGATCGGCGGCTCGTTCGGGGCCGGCAACTATTCCATGTGCGGGCGCGCCTACGGCCCGCGCTTTCTGTGGATGTGGCCCAACGCCCGCATCTCGGTGATGGGCGGCGAGCAGGCGGCGGGGGTGCTCGCCACCGTCAAGCGGGACGGCCTGAAGGAGCAGGGGGTGGACTGGCCGGACGCGGAGGAGGCGGCGTTCCGCCGGCCGATCTTGGATCAGTACGAGGCGCAGGGTCATCCCTATTATGCCAGTGCCCGGCTGTGGGACGATGGCGTCATCGATCCGGCGGAAACGCGCATGGTGCTCGGCCTCAGCCTGTCGGCGGCGCTGAACGCGCCGATCCCCGCGACCAGCTTTGGCGTCTTCCGGATGTGAGCGTCCGGCGGGCACCAATGGCGGCCGATGTCGTCAGGATGTCGTCAATTCTGCCATCACGATGTCGTCAAAAATCGCCGGAATGTCATCGGGATGTCGTCAGATGTCGTCATTTTCCTCGCCGGGCGCGGACGTAAGCTCCTGCAAACGAACGAGATGAGTTAGGAGCGCCCGGAAAACGTCGTCAAACGTCGTCAAATGTCGTCATCACCGCCGGCCCGCCCAGCGAGGCGGCATGCCGCCGGCGGGCAACGGATGTCGCCATTGTCTCTCGCCCTCGTTTCCGCGGCAACCCGCCAACCTTGGTGGGGCTTGCGTGCGGGCGGCGGCTCAGGTATAGAACGCGACTTCCGAACGGCCGGCGGCGGCGTGCGGCCAAGGGGCTATTGCCGCCGGGATGGTCCTCGATCGCCGGATGCCGGCCAGCCGAAACGAGTGAGTGCGATGCCCAAGCTGAAGACGAAATCGGCAGCGAAGAAACGCTTCCGCCTGACCGCCAGCGGCAAGGTCCGCGCCAACGTCGCGTTCAAGCGCCACAACCTGCGCAAGCGGCCGCAGAAGATGAAGCGCCAGGCGCGCGGCACGTTCATTCTGTCGCCCCATGGCGAGGGCCTCGTCAAGGCCTGCTTGCCTTACGCCTAAGAGCCGGAGAGCCGAGACATGGCCCGCGTCAAACGCGGCGTGACCACCCACGCCCGCCACAAGAAGGTCCTCGAACGCGCCAAGGGCTACCGCGGCCGCGCCAGCACGTCCTATCGCGTTGCCATCGAAAAGGTCGAAAAGGCGCTGCAATACGCCTATCGCGACCGCCGCAACAAGAAGCGCACATTTCGCGCCCTGTGGATCCAGCGCATCAACGCCGCCGCCCGCCAGCACGGCCTGACCTATGGCCAGTTCATCCACGGCCTCGCCCTTGCCGGTATCGAACTCGACCGCAAAATCCTCTCGGACCTCGCGGTCCATGAGGCGGAGGCCTTCCAGGCGCTGGTCGGCGAAGCGAGCCGCGCGCTGGCTGCCGCGCCGAAAGCGGCTTAGTCGCGGCAGCGCCGCGCCCGGCCAGCCATCGCGTTGCGGGAATCGCGGCGAGGGGTGATGGAAAGCATCGATGCCGTGCGCGCCGACCTGCTGGCGCTGATCGAAGACGCCGAAAGCCTCGACGCCGTCGAACAGCTCCGTATCGAGGAGCTGGGCAAGAAGGGGCGGATCACCGGTCTGATGCGCGGGCTCGCCAGCCTGCCCGCCGAGGAACGGCGGGCCCAGGGCGCGGCGCTGAACGTGCTCAAGGACGAGATCGTCGCCGCGCTGGATCGTCGTCGAACGCGGCTGGAGGATGAAGCCCTTGATCGTCGGCTGGTGACGGAGAGGGTCGACATCACCCTGCCGCCACGCCCGGAGAGCGCCGGGTTCATCCACCCGATCAGCCAGACCATCGATGAGGTGGTCGCCATCTTCGGCGAGATGGGCTTTGCCGTCGCCGAGGGCCCGGATATCGAGGACGACTGGCACAATTTCACTGCGCTGAACATCCCGCCCGAACACCCGGCGCGCCAGGAGATGGATACCTTCTACCTGCCGGGCGAACGGGACGGCCATCGCGTCGTGCTGCGCACCCACACCTCGCCGGTGCAGATCCGCACCATGGTCGCATCGCCGCCGCCGCTGCGCATCATCGCGCCGGGCCGCACCTACCGCTGCGATTCCGATGCGACGCACTCGCCGATGTTCCATCAGGTGGAGGGGCTGATCGTCGATGAGGCGACGCACATGGGCCATCTCAAGGGCTGCCTGATCGATTTCCTGCGCGCCTATTTCGCCGTCGATGAGCTGCCGGTGCGCTTCCGCCCCTCCTACTTTCCGTTCACCGAACCGTCGGCGGAGGTGGACATCGGCTGCACCCGCTCGGCGGGCAAGCTGGAGATCGGCCACGGCTCCGACTGGCTGGAGATTCTGGGCTGCGGCATGGTCAACCCGAAGGTGCTCGCCGCCTGCGGCATCGATGCCGGGCGGTACCAGGGCTTTGCCTTCGGCATGGGCCTTGAGCGCATCACCATGCTCAAATACGGCATCCCGGACCTGCGGACCTTTTTCGAGTCCGACCTGCGCTGGCTGCGCCACTACGGCTTTGCCGCGCTCGCCATCCCGTCGCTGGTCAGGGGCGAGTAGGGCGATGAAGTTCACCCTGTCCTGGCTGCGGGCGCATCTTGCCACCGATGCCGGTCCGGCGGCGATCGGTGCGGCGCTGACCCGCGTTGGCCACGAGGTGGAGGCGATCGTCGATCGCGGTGCCGCGCTCAAGGACTTCGTCGTCGCTCGCGTCGTCGAGGCCGGGCCGCATCCCAACGCCGACAAGCTCAAGGTGTGCGTCGTCGATGCCGGTGGCGGCCGCCACGCGCAAGTCGTCTGCGGCGCCCCCAACGCCCGCGCCGGCCTGATCGGCGTGTTTGCGCCGCCGGGCTCGCTGATCCCCGGATCCGGTGTGGTGCTGAAAACGGCGGCGGTGCGCGGCGTCGAGAGCGCCGGCATGCTGCTGTCGGAACGGGAGATGGGGCTGTCCGACGAGCATACGGGCATCGTCGAACTCGCCGCGGATACCACCGTCGGCGCGCCGGCGGCGGCGGCGCTGGGGCTCGACGATCCGCTGTTCGATATCGCGGTCACGCCCGATCGTGGCGATTGTCTTGGCGTGCGCGGGATTGCCCGCGACCTCGCCGCCGCCGGCCTCGGGACCCTGAAGCCGCTGGATACGACGCCGGTTGCCGGCCGGTTTGTGAGTCCGATCGGTGTCCACCTTGAATTCGAAGCGGAAACCGCCAGCGCCTGTCCTTATTTCGTCGGCCGGCTGATCCGCGGACTGCGCAACGGCCCCAGCCCGAAATGGCTGGCGGACCGGCTGACCGCCATCGGCCTCAGGCCGATTTCCGCCCTCGTCGACATCACCAACTTCCTCACCTACGACCTGTGCCGGCCGCTGCACGTGTTCGACGCGGCGAAGGTGCGGGGCGGCCTGCACGTCCGCCTCGCCCGTTGCGGCGAACGCCTCGCCGCTCTCAACGGTAAGACCTATGACCTCACCCCGGCGATGACGGTGATCGCCGACGATGCGGACGTGGAGGCGCTCGGCGGCGTCATCGGCGGCGAGCGCACCGGCTGCACCGCGGAGACGACCGAGGTGTTCCTGGAATCGGCGCTGTTCGATCCGGTGCGCACGGCACTGACCGGCCGCAGCCTCGGCATCCTGTCGGACGCCCGCTTCCGCTTCGAGCGTGGCATCGACGCCGCCTTCCTCATCCCCGGCATGGACATTGCCACGCGGCTGATCCTTGAACTCTGTGGCGGCGAGCCGTCGATTACGGTGATCGCTGGCGATGAGCCGCGCCGCCGTCCCGCCATCATCTTCCGCCCGGCGCGCGTACGCAGCCTCACCGGCATGAGCGTGCCTGAGCCGGCGCAAGCCAAGATCCTCGCCGACCTCGGCTTTGCCGGTACGATGACCGGCGAGCGGTGGTCCGTCGACATTCCGACGTGGCGCAACGACGTCGAGGGCGAGGCCTGTCTCGTCGAGGAAGTGGCGCGCATTCACGGCTACGATCATATTCCGGCCGTGTCCTTGAGCCG
This sequence comes from Rhodospirillales bacterium, assembly GCA_025458035.1. Lineage (GTDB taxonomy): Bacteria > Pseudomonadota > Alphaproteobacteria > Rhodospirillales > Defluviicoccaceae > Defluviicoccus. Next base: position 10,075 of record JALOTH010000056.1, on the reverse strand, counting down.
CGCCGAGACGCTGCCGAAGCCGGTGCTCACAGCGGCGCAGCGGGCGCGCGGCCGGGCGCGGCGCCGCCTTGCCGAACGCGGCCTCGTCGAGTGCGTGACCTATTCGTTCCTGCCATCGCCGCTGGCCGCCCTGTTCGGCGGCGGTCAGCCGTCGGTACGTCTGGTCAACCCGATCAGCGCCGATCTCGATCAGATGCGGCCGTCGCTGTTGCCGAATCTCATCGCGGCGGCGGCGCGCAACGCCGATCGCGGCCTGCGAGACGGCGCCCTGTTCGAGGTCGGGCCGGAATATGCGGGCATCGAGCCCGGCGAGCAGCGAACCGTCGCCGCCGCCATCCGCTTTGGCCGCACCGGTCCGCGCCACTGGGCGGCGCCGCCGCGCGCCGTCGACGCCTTTGACGCCAAGGCCGACGCCTTCGACCTCCTTGCCAGCCTCGGCGTAGCGACGAGACGGCTGGAAACCGTGGCGGAAGCGCCCGGCTGGTATCACCCCGGGCGCTCGGCGACGCTGCGTCTCGGGCCGAAGGTGACGCTCGCCCGCTTCGGTGAAGTTCATCCACGGGTCCTCAAGGCGCAGGGTCTGCGCGGCCCGGTGGTGGCCTGCGAGGTGTTCCTCGACAGCATCCCGGCACGGCGGCCCACCAAGGGGGCGCCGCAGCTGTCGCCGTTCCAAAGTGTGGAGCGGGACTTCGCCTTCGTCCTCGATGCTGGCGTTCCGGCCGAGGCACTGGTGCGTGCGGCGCGCGCGGCGGATGAGGCGCTGATCGCCGACGTGCGCGTGTTCGATCAGTTCGCCGGCGGCGCGCTGGGCGAGGGGCGCAAGTCGCTTGCCATCTCCGTCACCCTGCAGCCGGCGGCGGCGACGATGACGGACGGGGAGATCGAAGCGATCTCGCAGCGCATCATCGCCAACGTGGCGGCGGCGACGGGCGGGCAGTTGCGCGCCTGAGAGCGGCGGGCCGCCGATCCGCCACGGCCGCGAACGCCGGCCTGTGTCAACGGGTTGTTAAATCATTCTGCAGTAGTCTTGCGGCTCGTGCCGAAGCATCGACGGCGCGTCCCGCCCGCATCGGCGTGGCGCCGGGTGCAAGCGCGAGGCGGCTGGAAAGACGAACATGAGCCCGACACTCACCTATGAGCTGCACGTCCTGCGCGGTCAGGATTGGATCATCGATCGCGTCTACGAATCACGGGACGATGCCGTGCGCGAGGCACGCGCACTGGTCGCCGGCAATCCTCAGGCGTCCGTGCAACTGGTCGAGGAACGGTTTGATCCGCTGACCGGGAACAGCCAGGAGACGGTGTTGTTCCGGGTGCAGCCGGTGGATAAGGGGGCGGCAACCTTCAAGCGACGGCCAAGCCCGCCACGGCCGGCGCGGCCGGCCGGTGGCGGCATCAAGCTGTCACCCGCCGTGGTGACGGCGCTGGCCGTGGCCGTGGCCTTCGGCGCCGGCTTGCTGGTCGGCCTGCGATAGCGGCGATGGACCCCGCGGCGACTGCCGGACGAGCAGCCGCCGCCACCTACAGGCGGAAGATGTCGGCATAAACGCCGGCACCGGCGACGACGCGGGCGGCCGCGGGCGCATCGTAGACCACCATCAGCGCCGGTTGACCGTCGTAGGGGTAGCGGCAGAGGCCTTCCGCGCGGTCGCCACCCTCGACGATGGGCAGGGTGAACAGGGGCGTCAGCGCGGCATCGCCTTTCCAGGTGATCGTATCCTCGGCGCCGGCTGGCGGTGGCTGCCAGCGATAGACGGCGGACAGGCCATCCAGCGACATCGACGGCCCGGCCAGCACCAGCAGCGATCCGTCGTCGTCGAAGCAGAGGTCGCGGATGCCCAGTCCCGCAAGGTCGAGGAAATGTTTGCGTACGAGCCTGCCGCCGCCGGCGACCTCCGCCAGCAAAAGCCGATCGGTGCGATCTTCACGGTCGGTGATGGCGATTTCCAGGATGATCGCCCAGCCAACGAGAACCGGCCCGCGCAAGCCGATGAACAGGCGCTGACCGCTGACCGCAAGGCCCTCGATGTCGAAGCCGTTTTCCTTCGCCGGCGCCGGCTGGAGACTCTTGTTGCCGCCGGGATGGAGAACGTAGGGCTTCAGATGGGGATCGGCGGCAAGCGCGGTCATCAGCGGGTTGCCATCGTCGGCGAGCTTCAGCCGCGCCGCGGTCACCGTCCGGCTGCTTCGTTTCGAGTGGGGGACGGGCACGCCGTCGGCGACCGGCAGGCGGGCGAGCAGGAAGCGGTTGCGCTGCGGTTCGACGACGGCGAGCCGGCTGATCGCCTTCTGCGGGTCGGCCCGATCCTTGTCGGGTCGCGCTTTCTTGCGGCGGCGGCTGTGCGAGCCGATCATCCACAGGCAGCCGTCCTGGCAGTCGAGACCCTCGATGTCGGCCTCGCCATCGTTGGCATCGAGCCCGAGAAGCTCGCCGATGTCGGCCGCTTCGTAGGCGGCAAAGCTGTTTTCGTCGCTGCCGTCGAGACGGCCAAGGGCGATCTGCCCGCGCACCAGTTCATCGCCCGCCAGCCACAGGCGCCCTTCCGCCGGCACCACTGCCGAGAACTGGTGTTCCGTGCCGTCAGGTTCGACGGGCACCGGCAACAACACGCGGCCCAGAAGAAATCCCTGCATCGTGCGCCTCCCTGTCCCCCCGTTTAAGCCAGGGCGTTATCACCCTGCTGGGGGGTAAGGCAAGCCCCGCGGATGGCGAGCGCCGGGATCGCGGGATCAGGCCGCTTCGACGTTACCGAGGCTGGCGACGTAGGGCTGGATCTTCATGTCTTCCTTGGTGATGTGGACGACCAGCCAGTCGGCCATGAAGTCGTACAGCTTTTTGATATTGAAGCGCGACGGTTTGGCCCGGTAGGCTCCATAATATTCCTCGACGCGTTCGCACAGCGCCTTGTGCATGCGTTTATGGGCTTCGTATCCCGGATAGCCGCTGAGGCGCATCAGCATTTCCTCGCGGCGGAAGTGACGCTGCGTGTAGCGCACCAGTTCCCACATCACGGAGCCGATCGCCTCGCGGTCGTCACCGGCAAGGGTCATGAAGTGGAGACGGTTCAGGAGATCAATCAGGGTCTTGTGGTCGTCGTCGATCGCAGGCACATGCAGGCTGAGGTTTTCGCGCCAATGGAATATCGTCATGTGTGTCGTCTCCCGCCGGTCCCGTGCCAGCCCCTGTGCGAGCGGCGAGGGTGCCGTTGCGCCGGACGTTTCGCGGCAACACGTCGCCCCTCGATATCAACGAAACAACACAGCACGCAATGGGATTTGCTACCAGTGCGTTTTTTGCAATGCGCTGCGACATTGCTGCATAGCAGCACCCTGACGCGCCTGGATTGATCGTTTCGTTGTCGCTTATCCACTGAAAAGCGAGGAAGCATGATCGCGATTGATGACGGACGAGGCCGCCGGGCCTGGAGGACCGACCCTGCATGCTGACGGCGGAACTGTTGGCGGACACACCGCATGGGTTTTTCGGGCGTGCCGGTGGCGTCAGCCGCGGCGTCTATGCTTCGCTGAACTGCGGGCTTGCCTCCGGTGACGACATTGAGCGCGTGCACACCAACCGGGGCCGCGCCGCCGACTGGCTGGGGCTGCCGCCGCCGGCGCTGGTGACGCTGCGGCAGGTTCATTCGGCGACGGTGATTGTCGTCGATACGCCATTTGCGCCGGACACGCCGCCGCCGCCGGCGGACGGCCTCGTGACCCGCCAGCCGGCGCTCGCCCTCGGCATCCTGACCGCCGACTGCGCGCCAGTCCTGCTCGCCGACCGGGCGGCCGGCGTGGTGGGGGCGGCCCATGCCGGCTGGCGTGGCGCCAAGTCGGGCATTCTCGCCCGCACCGTCGACGCCATGGCGAGCCTGGGCGCGCGGCCGGAACGGATTGCGGCGGTCGTCGGGCCGTGCATCGCCCAGGCGTCCTACGAAGTGGGGCCCGAGTTCCACGCCGCCTTCGTTGCCGATGATGCGCAGACCCAGCAGCTGTTCGCCAGGTCACGGCGGGAAGGGCACTTTCACTTCGATCTCGCCGGATATGTCCAGCGCCAACTCGCCGCCTGCGGCGTTGGCCAGGTTGCCGTCGTCGCTGCGGACACCTGCGCCGATGAGGCGCAGTTTTTCAGCTATCGGCGGACAACGCTGCGGGGCGAGCGCGACTATGGCCGGCAGCTGTCGGCGATCGCGCTCGGCGCCTGAGATGCCATACCTGATCCTGCTGATGCTTTTTGCTCTGCTTGGTCTGCTCGCCACCTGCGTGCTCGCTTGAACCGCAGCGGCGAGCCGCGCGCGCCTGTCGCGCAGGTCCGAGCGGCCGCCATCGGCGTATGAAGTGTCAAGGATGGAGCATGCGATGATCTGGCGTGACCGAAAGAGCGAGGCCCTGCCATCGACGGTCAATCCCGCCGAGATCATGCGCTTTGCCGCCATGTCCGAGGACTGGTGGAACCCCGACGGGCCGTTCGCCACCCTGCACCGCCTGAACCCGGTGCGCCTCGCCTTCATCCGCCAGCAGGTCGCTCGCCACTTTGACCGGCCGGCGGAAAGCGATCTGCCCTTCGCCGGCTTGCGCGTCCTCGACATTGGCTGCGGCGGCGGCTTGCTCAGCGAACCGATCGCCTTCTGGGGTGGCGAGGTCTTGGGCATCGACGCATCGGCGAAGCTGACCGAGGTGGCGCGCCTGCATGCCGCCCTTGTCGGCGCTCCCGTCGCCTACCGGCACGCGTTGGCGGAAGATCTCGTTGCGGACGGCGAAAGGTTCGACGTGATCGTCAACACCGAGGTGGTCGAGCACGTCGCCAACGTCGAGCCGTTCCTTGCCGCCTGCTGCGCTATGGTGAGGCCGGGCGGCCTGATGATCGTGGCAACCCTCAATCGTACGATCAAATCTCTTCTGTTCGCCAAGATCGGCGGCGAATACCTTCTCAATCTGCTGCCGCGCGGAACCCACGATTGGCGCCGCTTCATCCGGCCGGACGAACTGTCCGGCTTGCTGGGGCGCTACGGACTGGTCACCGATGCGGTGGTCGGCGTCAGCTATCATCCCCTGTTCGGGCGCTTTCGCCTCGGCACCGATACCGGCGTCAACTACATGGCGGTGGCTGGGCGGCCAAAATTGCGGCTGGCGGCGAGCCAATGAACGGTTCCCCGCGCACCGAGGGTGGCGCGGCGGCGGAGCCGCTCCCACCGGCTGCGCCGGCTGCCGGCGAGCCCACCGTCGTCGTGTTTTACGACGGCGCCTGTCCCCTCTGTTCGGCGGAGATCGATTTCTATCGGCGTCGTCGGGGCGCCGACGGGGTGTGCTGGCTGGACGTGAGCCAATCGACGCAAGACGAGGTCGCACCGGGGTTGACGCGGGAGAGCGCGCTCAACCGTTTCCACGTGCGCGATGCGGATGGCCGGCTGATCTCCGGCGGCGCGGCGTTCGTCGCGCTGTGGTCGGCGCTTCCCGGCCTTGGCTGGCTGGGCTCGCTGTTTCGGTGGCGGCCATTGGCGGTGCTGATCGATTTCGCCTACAACCGCTTTCTTCCCTGGCGGCCGGCGTTGCAGCGGTGGTTTGCTGGCGCTTCCGAAACGCGGTCACGGTAACGAACGCAATCCTCAGTCGAAAACCGCCTCGAACGAGCCCGCCCGCACGTCGTCCGCACCGATCGGGTTTTGCGCGCCGACGAAATAGCCGAGCTTGCCACGCTCATCGAACAGGGGACGGATGCGCAAGCGGTTCCAGAACGGCGTGCCGTCCTTGCGGTAGTTCAGAATATCGACGGTGATCTCGCTTTCCGCTGCCAGCGCCTGGCGGATGGCCGCGACCGCCGCGGGGTCCGTTTCGGGTCCTTGCAGAAAGCGGCAGTTGCGACCCAGCACTTCCTCCGGCGGATAGCCCGTCTGTGCCTCAAACTCTTCGCTGACGTAGACGATCGGCATGTCGGGCCGCGAAGGATCAACGATGACGACGCTTTTCTCCCGTTCCGACGCCGTGAGCAACCGTTCCACTGACAAATCTCCCCGTCCTTCGGGCATGTCAGACCTCATGTCCTGGCGGAACGCATCGGCCGCGGGCGCCACCGCCCCCATCAACCGATCGCTTCCGGGGTTCCCGATCAAGCTGGGCCATGTTAGCACCGCCGTCATCCGCTCGGAGCAGAAATTGTGCACCCCGGAGCCCGCATCGCCACTCCATCTCGCGGCATTTCAGGCACGCCCGCGATGCACGTAATCGCGCTTGGCGTCCTCCATCGCGCCGAGGGCGGCGACGACGAGATCGGCGGCGAGGCGATCGGTCAGCCGTTTGGGCGCCTCGATCATCGCCGCCCGGATCGCCAGGGCCATGGCCAGCGCCTGCAGCACGTCGCCGTTGCTGACGCTGGCGTTGATCCGCACCTCGGCGTCGAGGCTGGCAAGGACGGCCGACAGCATGTTCGCGACCTGCGTTGGTGACGCCGTTTCGGCGTGCAGCGGGAAGTCGATATCGATCTGCTCGCCGCTCGCCGTTTTCGCCCGAAAGGGCAGTCTCCTGGTCACGATCCGTTGCTCCTTCACTTGCCGGCGGAAGCGGGCAGCAGGCTTGCCAGCACGACGGACAGCGCCACCATCTGCGCGCCATTGATGACGACGCTAAACCGGTGCAGGCGGCTGAACCGCTGCTTGGCAGCGGCCTCGCCGCCGGTGGCGGCATCACGGGCGCGATTGATGCGCGGCATCAGCAGCTGGCGGGCGGCGACTGCGGTCACGGCGACGCCGGCGAGGGTGACCGCCGCACCAGGGCTGGCCGCCAGCATTGCCGCCGCCGCCAGCGAGCTGAGGACGATGATGACCAGATAGTACCAGGGGAACAGTTCGCGGATGAACCGGCTGGCCACCGCCGGTGCCAGCTTGATGAAAATCAGCGGCGCGATGACGACGGAAAAAAAGATCATGGCACCCAGCAGGAACGCGGTCGCGAGGAATCCGACGCCGTGACCGATGCTATCCATTCATCACCTTTGATCCGATGACGGTACGCACCGGCGTTGCCAATGGATGCGTGCGCCGCGTCGCCCCGGCGTCGCTCAGCGTCACTCGTGCCGGCTGGCGGCCAGCAGGCGGTCCCGATGCGCGTGCTTTGGCAGGGCGCGATTGAGCAATTGCAGGCTTTGTACCAGCGCCCGCGACAAACGCCGCAGTTCGCCGCTATCGTGGGTTTCCGCCAGCGCTTCGGTGCGGCGGCCGGTTTCGATCAACCACAGGCAATAGGCGGCACGGCGGTGGAAGCGGGCGTGAATCTCGGCGCAGGACCGGAATTCGGGCATCTCGCGGTAGCGGACGGCGAGGCCGCCCAGCCACTGCCCGAGGGCGCAGGATTGATCATCGCCCGCGCTCGCCTCCGTCATCTCGCCATCGCCATAGAGCGATTCACGGAGCTGAGTGACCCACTCGCCGTGCGCACGGAGGAGAGACAACAGGGTCACGCGGGACTCACGACAACGCTTCGCTGCTGTCTCTTAGCATGTTCCCGCACTGACGCCATGGGAATTCGGCGGCTTTCGCTGGCGGCGCCCATGCAAGCGGCGGCGATCGGCCAGAGCGAGGCCGGTCGGGCAGCGGCAGGCGGCGGAACCGGCGGTCGCTCCGGAGCCTTTCCGCGATGACCACGAGCACCCGGCGCGGAGCGGATGGCAACCTGTTCGCGGTCTTGCGCGCCGGCTTCCCTGCGGACCGGGCACGGCCGGCGATCATCCGTCCCGACGGGAGAACGCCCCTCAGTTATGCCGACATCGAGGAGCAGACGGCGCGAATGGCGGCGTACCTGCAACGCCTCGGTATCCGTCCTGGCGACCGCGTGGCGGCGCAGGTGGAGAAGGGGGCGGCGACGCTGATCCTCTATCTCGGCTGCCTGCGCGCCGGCGCCGTCTATCTGCCGCTGAACACCGCCTATACGCCGCCCGAGGTCGCCGGCTTCCTCGCCGACGCGGAGCCATCGCTGTTCGTCTGTGCGCCAGAGCGCCGGGGCGGGCTGGGCGAAGCCGGAGCGCTGGCGGGAGTGCCAAGGGTCGAGACGCTGGACGCCGCGGGGGAGGGCAGTCTCACTGCCGCGGCGCAGGCCAGCGCCGCCGACTCCGCCAAAGAGATCTCGCGGCAGGAGGACGATCTCGCCGCCATTCTTTACACCTCGGGAACCACCGGCCGTTCGAAGGGGGCGATGCTGACGCACGGCAATCTCGCATCGAACGCCCGCACGCTCGCCGCTGCCTGGCATTTCAGCGGGACCGACCGGCTGCTGCATGCACTGCCGGTGTTCCACAGCCACGGCTTGTTCGTCGCCACCAACGTCGTCCTGCTCACCGGCGGCGCGATGATCCTGTTGCCGCGGTTCGACGTGGATGAGGTCATCCGCCAATTGCCGGCGGCGACGGCGATGATGGGGGTGCCCACCTATTACAGCCGGCTGCTCGCCCATCCCGCGTTCACCGGCGAGCTTGTGCGCCATATGCGGCTGTTCGTCAGCGGTTCGGCGCCGCTGTCGGCGGAGACGTTTCGGGCATTCGCCGCGCGTACCGGCCACGCCATCCTCGAACGCTACGGGATGACCGAAACCAACATGAACACCGCCAATCCCTATGACGGCGAGCGCATCGCGGGCAGTTGCGGACAGCCGCTGCCCGGCGTCGAGATCCGCATCACCGAGCCCGATACGGGCCGCGCGCTGGGTGTCGGCGAGATCGGCATGATCGAGATCCGCGGCCCCAATGTCTTCAAGGGATACTGGCGGATGGCGGAAAGAACCGCCGCTGAATTCCGTGACGGCGGATTCTTCGTGTCCGGTGATCTCGGGCGATTGGACGAGCGCGGCTATCTTTACATCGTCGGCCGGGCGAAGGACCTGATCATCAGCGGCGGCCTGAACGTCTATCCGAAGGAGGTGGAGGCGGCGTTGCAGAGGCTGCCGGGCATCGCCGACGCGGCGGTGATTGGCGCGCCCCATGGGGATCTTGGCGAAGCCGTCGTCGCCGTGGTGGTGCCGGAGGCCGGCGTCCGGCTGAGCGAGGAGAGGGTCATCGCCGCGCTGCGCCCACGGCTGGCGGCGTTCAAGGTGCCCAAGCGCATCGTCATCGTCGACGGCTTGCCGCTCAACGCCATGGGCAAGGTGCAAAAGTCAGCGCTCAGAGGGCGCTACGCGGCGATCTTCGACAATCCCGGGAACTGAAAGCGCGGAGCGGTGCGGCGGCGGCGATCACGGTGCGGCTGATGATGCCGCAGGGGCGCGGCGTACATGGCCTTCCGCGCCCCAATGCCTTGGGTCGACGACCCGGGCGTGACCTCGCGCCTGGGCGTCAGACGGCGCGGCGGAACATGGTCTGGATGTGAGCCAACACCTCGTCGACGTCGTCGCCGTCGATGACGTAGTCGTGCATCGCCGTCGTCTCGATGGCGCCTTTGTTGATGATCAGGTGAAGCTGGCGGACGCCGCGCATCGCGTTCTCGTCGAGCGGATCAACAACCATGGTGCTGGGTTCATCGGCACCGACAAGGAAAATGAAATACTTGATCCTGCCGTCATCAAGGACCTGAGTTTCCACATGTCCGCCGTAAGTCTTCTGCGGATACATATTGTAACGACGGCGTTCTGCACCCATGACGCAAGCCCTTTCCTTTTCTATTCAGCCTATGATGTGCGAAACGATGCCGCGAAGTCAACGCCAACCGGCGCAACCGCCCATGCAAAAATATGGGACTGGATTTTTCCTCAAGGATTTGTTACCTTGCTATGGCTACGAAGTTGCACCTGTTGCGACTTGCTCGCAGCGATTTCGACGGCCCGTCGCCGAGCCGGCGCAAATTCCTATGAAAATCCATCGCCTTTCCGCCGAGGTGCCGCATCTGTCGTGCTGGCCGGCGCCGCGCGCTGCGAATCGGTGATCCAAAACTACCCCAAATGAGGACTTCGTCTCCGTCTGTCGCCGGCAACGGCGGTCGCGGGTCCACGGACTGCGTCCGCCGGACGCGCACGCCGCTGGCCGCGGGACGAACCGAATCGGTGGGGTGGCGGACCGGCGATCGCCGCCGGCGGGGCTGTTGGCGATCGCGCTCGGCGG
>JALOTH010000164.1 GCA_025458035.1 Rhodospirillales bacterium | reverse complement strand
TGTGGCGGGTTTAACCCGCATTGCTCCCTGCACACCCGCTCTTTGGGCGGCGGGCTGGCAACGAGGTCGTGTTATACGCACGGATTTTCGGCGATTTCAACCAAGAATTCAGCAAAACCGAAAAGCCTAACCCGTTGAGGGAAACAAAAGGCATGAAAATTTCGCGGCCCTGCCATCCCAAGCCGGTATGAACGGCGGCCTTGCGGCGGATGCGGTGAAAAGGTTGGCGCGGCATCTCCGGTCAAAACTCGCCGGGATCGGACGCAGTACAGTTTGCGACTGACTGGAAATCTCAGAACGGCGCTTTTCCAACGAAAAACGGCGCCGAAACGTGCCGGCGCCGCTGCTTTTTTTCGATGCTCTTGCTCCGCCGGGCGGACGCCGGCGGCGCTGTTCAACTGCCGTATTTGACGGAGCAGCCGTAAGGCGCTGTCGCCGCCGCCGCGACCGGCTGGCCCGCCGCGAGCGCGGTCAGCGCTTCGCGCACGTAATTGCGCGCCGCCTTCGGATCGCCCGAGGTGCCGGGGCGGTCGTCGATGGCGCCGGCATAGGCGAGTTGTCCGTCGGCGGCGATGATATACATGTGCGGCGTCGTCCTCGCGCCGTAGATCCTGCCGATAGCGCCGGTGGGATCGAGAATCACTGCCGTCGGCTGCGCACCGCGCTCGCGCGTCAGCCGCTCGGCCTCCGCCGGCGAAACATGGCCCTGCTCGCCCGGCGCCGATGAGATGATCGACAGCCAGACGACGCCGTTTGCCGTCGCCTCCCGCTGCAACGCCTGCATGTTGCCGCTGCGGTAGTGATTGACGACGAACGGACAGTCGTGATTGGTCCATTCGAGCACGACGATCCTGCCGCGATAATCGCTCAGCGATTGCGTTCGCCCTTGGCTGTCGGTGCCGGTGAACGCCGGTGCCGGCGCGCCGACGGCGGGCGGGGCTGCTGCTGTGGGTACCGCGCCGCGCTGGCCGGCGAGGCGACGGCGAAGACGCTGGCGATCGCGGCGGCGGCGAGCCAGGATCGGCGGATGCGGGGACGGCGGGGCAGGGCGTTGCCAAGGGGCATGATGCGAATCCTTATTCCGGTTATCCTGAGGGCTCTCGACGGGCGGTGATTTCAACCGCGTGCCGGCGCGTCGGCGTGTCGATGGTGAGGACGCCGGCAAGGCTCTGCGGCAGCGGCGCGCCGCCGCCCGCCGCCGTCAACTCGACGGTCAGCACGCCATTCTGCAGCCGCGCGGCCTGCGGCGCGCCGTGGCTGATGGCAAGGCTTTCGTAGGGATAGAACCAGACGCCGCGAAGATCGGCGGGGAACTGCCCGCCGCCGTCGATGGTCAGACGGAGCCGGCCGCCATCCTCGCCATAGCGCGCCGGCCACCCGACCGCCTGCGGCAGCGCGCCCCGTGCCCGCGCGATCCTGTCGGCGACGGCGGGATCGGCGGCGGGCAACGCCTCGGCGGCGACGGCGAGGGCGAGCGTCCATTCGGCGCCCTGCGGAATGCAGATGTCGCGGCAGATCAGCCATTCTGCCCGCGCCGTCAGCGTCACCGTTTCGCCGGTGGCGGCGGCGGTGGCGGGCGGCAGAATCTCGGTGAGCAGCACGACCTCGCCGCCGTAGCCGTAGCTGGTCAGCGTGCCCTCGCTGAACCGCTCGGGCGCCGGCCAGAGGATGGGGCCGGAGCGGAAGCCGGGAGGCAGTTGCCAGTCGATCACGGTCGCCATGCCGCTGTCACCGGGATTGCGCCAGTAGGTGTGCCAGCCCGCCTCGGGCTTGAGCCGCAGAGCGACGGTGAACGGCTGGCCCGGCCGCGCCGTCGCCACGTCGGCAAACAGGGCCGCCTCGGTGGCCGGGGCGCCGACACCGCCGTTCACATCGGCAGCCATCGCTGGCATGGCGGTAGCGAATGCTGCGATAACGACAACGGCGGCGGAGGCGGTTATGACAGTCATCAACACCACACCGTAAGCGCGGGCGAATGGCCCCTTCGCCCTCCCTCACATGGTGCGGGTTGGTGGCGGAACAAGCGACCGCCGCCGACGCTTCACGGTAACGGCTGGGGCAGCGGGAGGCAGCCATGGAATACCGGACGATCGTTGTTCACCTGGATCGGTCGCCAGCCTCGCCACGGCGGCTGGAGGTTGCGATGCATGTGGCGCAGCGCTGCGGCGCGCACCTCGAGGCGGTGTTCGCGGTGGCCGACCCGAACCTGCCGGGCATGGGCTCGCGCCATCGGCTGGCGTTCGTGGCACCGGATGCCGCCGACTTCGAACAGCAGTTTCATGAACTGACCGCTGAGGCCGGCATCCCGTCGAGCTGGCAGGCGCTGGTATCGACCACGGATGTGGGCGTCACCCAGGATGTGATCTTGCGCGCCCGCTTCGCCGATCTCGTCGTCGCCGGGCAGTATGAAGCGGCGACCGCCGACGGCAGCGTGCCCGCCGATCTCGTCGATCAGGTGATCGTGCGGTCGGGGACGCCGGTGCTGGTGGTGCCGTTCGCCGGCCGCTTCGACGTCGTCGGCGAGCGCGTGTTGATCGCCTGGAACGCCAGCCGCGAGGCAACGCGAGTGGTCCGCGATGCGCTGCCGCTGCTGTCGGTAGCGCGCGAAGTCACCGTGCTCGCCCTCGCCGCCGCCGGCGGCGACAGCCGCTTCGGCGAACCGGGGGTCGAGCATCTGGTGGCGCTGTTGCACCGCCATGGCATCGAGGCGCAGGCGGAGCGGCTGATTTTCGATCCCGGCGCCATCAACGCCGCCGACCGGCTGCTGTCGCATCTGGCCGATGCTGGCGCCGATCTGCTGGTGATTGGCGGGCCGGGGCAGGTGGGCGGCGGCGCCCAGGCCAAGCGCAGCCTGACCCGCAAGATCCTCGCCAGCATGACCGTGCCCATTATCGTGTCCTATTGAGCCGCAGGCAGCGCTGGCCCGCCGCGATGAAAGCACGCCCGCCGGTTGCGGCGGCGGCGCGGGCAGCTTACCTCCCGCACGACGGGTCAACGCAACGACGGGAAGGAGTGAGTTGAGATGGTTCACAAGAAAAAAGGCGACCATCACGAGCGGGACCATGCGCGTCGCGAGGAAATGGACTTCAAGATCATGGCCCGGCGTAACCGCTTGTTCGGCTTGTGGATTGCCGACAAGATCGGCCTGCAGGGCGACGCCGCGGAAGCGTATGCCCGCGAGGTGGTGATTGCCGATCTGGAGGAGGTCGGCGAGGAGGACCTGTTCCGCAAGGTCCGCGCCGATCTCGATAACCACAAGACGGTCGTCGCCGACGCCGAACTGCGGAAAAAGCTTTCCGAGTGTTTCGAGGACGCGAAAAAGCAGCTTCAGGAGTCCTAAGCGCAGCCAGCGTCGTGTTGCCGCCGGCCGCCTCCGCCGCGGCCATGCGGCGCGGCGAAATCGAGATCGGGCCCCTTCGGCACGATGCCGGTGGGGTTGATGGTGCGGTGACTGCCATAGTAGTGCGTCTTGATGTGATCGAAGCGAACCGTGTCGGCAACGCCCGGCACCTGATAGAGGTCGCGGACATAGCCCCAGAGATGCGGGTAATCGGTGATGCGCCGGCGGTTGCACTTGAAATGGCCATGGTAGACGGCATCGAAGCGGAGCAGCGTCGTGAACAGCCGCCAATCCGCCTCGGTGATCGCTGACCCACACAGGTAGCGGCGGTCCGCCAGCCGCGCCTCCAACGCGTCGAGGGCGGCGAACAGCGTCTCGAACGCTTCCTCATACGCGGCCTGTGTCGTCGCAAAGCCGGCGCGATACACACCATTGTTGACGGCGGGGTAGATCCAGGCGTTCAGGCGGTCGATCTCATCCCGTAGCGGGGCCGGATAAAAGTCGGGACCGGTGGCGCCAACGGCGTCGAAGGCGGCATTGAACATGCGGATGATCTCCGCCGATTCGTTGTTGACGATGGTGCCGCGGACGGTATCCCACAGCACCGGCACGGTGACCCGCCCCGAATAGGTTGGATCGGCCTTGCGGTAGATCTCGTAAAGGTAGCGGGCGCCATTGACGGGATCGGCGTCCGGCGCCAATTCCCAGCCGCTGGCCAGCATCAGCGGTTCGACGACGCTGACGCCGATAACCGCCCCGAGGCCCTTGAGTGCCCGGAAGATCAGCGTTCGGTGCGCCCATGGACAGGCATAGGAGACGTAAAGGTGATAGCGGCCGGCGGCGGCCGGAAAGCCGCTGCTGCCGTTGGCGGTGATTTGCTGGCGAAACCGGGTCGGTTCGCGCTCGAAGCGCCCGCCGGTGCGGCCGGTGTCATACCAGCGGGCGTGCCACGCGCCGTCGATCATCACGCCCATCGCCGTCACCCGCCTTGAAAGAACCCTTTTGCGTCAGCGCAACCTACCAGATTTGGCAGGTAGAGGAGATAACCCAGTCGGGGTAAAAACAACACCGTCCCGCGAGCGTTCACGGGAACCGCACTTGGCCTCAGCGCCGATGTCCCCCCCACCCCGCGGTTCCTGTGACCTCCTCCCTATCCAACTCACCGCCCCTTCGGGGGCGGTTTTTTTTGGATCATCGACGAAGAAGGTGAAGCCGTGCAGCCGCGCCTCACATGAGGCTTGGCGTGGATAGCCATGTCTTTCTGAGCGCGGCCCTCCAGGGTTACCCGCAGCAGGGTATCGTGCTCCGATAACCGGGCCGGTTGGCAGGCTGCTTATTAGCGGACCTCAGGCGGCCTTGCCGAACGTGTTGCGGTACATCTCTTCCGCCAGCTGGTTGGTGTCGATGGCAGGCTTGCCGGACTCGCGTGGCTGGGCCGCGGGTCCCGGCCCCTCTCGCAGAATCGTCATGCCGGTCGGCACCATGACGCCGGTGGACATCCAGAAGTCGGCCGGCTTGAACACCCGAAGACCGAGCAACACGCCAACCGCGCCGCTCGTTTCCAGACCGCGATCCATCAGCCAGATCTCCCCGCCATGGATCGTATCGGACAGCCAGGTGCCCGCCGTCTCATGCGGTCGCTCGATGCGAAAAACCGAGAACCGCGCCTCGCCCATCGCTTCCAGAACGCGGCACTCTTCAGCCGTCAGCAAGTCGCGCCGCTCCCGGACGTAGCGCCGGATGGCGTTCGTGCCGTCGATTGACGGCGCGTAGAGCGCCAG
>JALOTH010000163.1 GCA_025458035.1 Rhodospirillales bacterium | reverse complement strand
GGCCGCCGTTTTCGTTGGGCCACCGTTTTCGTTGGCGCCGCTGCGGTGACGCTGCCCGCTACGATGGCAGCAGCGGCACGAGGCGCGGATAGGCGGCGCGCACGAAGTCGTCGAGGCGCCGGTCCGCCGCCGCCGCATCGCTGTTGGGCGGCAGCGTGGTGACCACCCGCACCAGCGCGCCATCGGTGCGGTTGCGGGTCAGCGCGTCCCAGAACAGCATCAGCTTGACGTGGTATTCGTTGGTCATGCGCCGGCCGCGCTGATCGAACCAGTAATAGACCAGCTGCCGGTACGGGCCGTTGGCGATGAGCACCCGGTTGACCGGCAGGTCGCCGCCCGCCGGCCCCGCCCCGCGCAGGGTGACCTGCTCCATGCGGGTGATCTCCCAGCCGCCGCCGGGGATGCACGAGCGGGGGCTGTGCACCGAGGCGCCCTTGCGCTGCGAGCCGTAATAGGCGGCATAGAGCTGCACCGGCTCGGCGTCCCCCGGCCGCGTGTAGTCCGCCAGCAGGTAATCATCGAACTTCAGCACATCGATGTAGACCTGGTCCAGTGCCCGTTCGGTGCCGCGCCACTCGCCGAGGCGCAACGGGAAGGTGGCGAAGCCTTGCGGGCGTGCCGGCACCTCCTCGGCGCGTCCCGGCAGCGCCAGCATGCCGGCGGCGGCGGCCACCAGCAGGGCGACGACGGCGATCGCCGGCGGCGAGGCGGCGACGACGGCGGCCGGCGGCGGCGATGGCGATGGCGATGGCGAGGCGGCGGCGGGGCGGCGGCGCGGCGGCCACAGCAGCTCGGTCTGCAACAGATCGCCGAGGCGGCCGCGGCGGCCGCTCAGCCGCGCCAGCAGCCACATCACCGCGAACAGCAGGGCAAGGGCGACGATGAAGATGATCCAGCCCTCGAAGGCGTGCAGGAAGCCTTCCGCCATCTCGATCCCCGCCTCGTGCACGAGGATGCCGATGACGCCGATGCGCACGCTGTTGACGAGGATGGTGATGGGCAGCGCCGACGCCACCAGCAGCAGCTTTTGCCAGACCGGCCCGCGGTAGAGCAGCGCGCACAGGTAGCCGAAGCTGACCAGCGGGAACAGGTAGCGCAGGCCGTTGCAGGCCTCCGCCACCTGCAGCTTGTAGGTGCCGAGGTCGATGACGTTGCCTTCGAGGAACACCGAGTAGCCGAACAGGCGGATGAAGCCGACGCCCAGCTCGGAGGAGATCAGCTGCAGCCGGCCCGACAGCCCCTGATAGAGAAACTGCGGCAGCGGCACCATGAAGGCGAGGTAGAGCAGCGGCGCCCACACCACCTTCAGCCCGCGCGGGCCGATCAGCGTCAGCGCGAGGCCGAAGATGGTGACGATGAGGGCGTAGTGGATGACGGTGTAGATGGTGCTGAGTTCGCCGAACAGGGCGAGGACGAGGCCGAGGGCGATCACCGGCACGCCCCACCACGACGGCGCCGGCCGGGCGGCGCGCAGGGCGTCGCGCCGCGCCCAGATCAGCCAGCCGCTGATCAGCGGGATGATGTAGGCGTAGCTGTACTCCTCCTGCCCCCAGCCGGCGACCATGTGCCAGATGCCGTCGCTGAAGACGAGGTAGAGGCCTACCGCGGCGACGGCGGCGAGGACAATCCAGGCGAGCGGCGGCGCCGGACGGGGCAGGGCGGATGCGAGCATGGGCGGTGAACTTCTTTACAGTGGGCGCGGCGCCGCCAATATATGGGGGCCGGATGGTGAAAAGAAGCGGCAGAGGGGGGCTGGCGGCAATAAAATCTTTGGTTGTATTTTGCGCGCGTCCTGCCCTGAGTGGGGATTGCGTCCGGCCGGCATACCGTGGCAGATTACCGTTAAATTACGAAGGTCGTGGGACACGAACATCGTGCTGAAGCTGGCGAAAAGCATCGCGGGGGCGGCCGCGCCGGCGCAACCCGACGCCGGCGCCGTCCTGCGGCCACAACGGCCAGCCACCGGCGGGTCGCGCGGTCCGCGGCCGGGCGGCCGATCGCGGCCGGCGCGCATCGTCGCCGTCAACCGCTTCTACGCGCCCGATCACAGCGCCACCGCACAACTCCTGAGCGACCTCGCGGAAAGCCTCGCCGCCGGCGGTCAGCCGGTGACCATCATAACCAGCCGGCTGCGCTACGACGAGCCGGCGGCACGGCTGCCGGCGCGCGAAAGCGTGAACGGCGTGGCGGTGCGCCGGGTGTGGACCAGCCGCTTCGGCCGCGCCTCGCTGCCGGGCCGCGCCGTCGACTACCTGACATTCTACCTGTCGGCGCTGCTGGCGCTGCTCTGGGAGGTGCGCGCCGGCGATACGGTGCTGGCGAAGACCGATCCGCCGCTGATCTCGGTGCCGGCGGCTTTGGTCAGCCGGCTCAAGGGCGCCCGTTTCGTCAACTGGTGCCAGGACCTCTATCCGGAGACGGCGGCGGCGCTGGGGCTTGGCTGGGCGGCGGGCGGCATCGGCCGGCTGCTGCGCCGGCTGCGCAACTGGTCGCTGCGGCAGGCGGACCTGAACATCGTGCTGTGCGGGGCGATGCGGGCGCGGCTGCTCGCCGAGGGCGTGCCGGCGAAGCGGCTGCGGATCATTCACAACTGGGCGGATGCCGCGGTCGTTCCCAGCGTCCGCGCCGCGGACGAGCCGCCGACCATCGTCTACTCCGGCAACCTCGGCCGGGCGCACGGCGTTGACGCGATCGTCGAGTTGCTGCAGCGGACCCGCGACATTCCGGGGCTGATCTACCGCTTTGTGGGTGCCGGCAACGGCACTCTGCAACTGAAGCGAGCAGTGCGCGAACGGGACTTGACGAACGTGGTGTTTGAGCCCTATGCACCTCGCGCGAAACTGGCAAACAGCTTGGCGCGGGCGGACCTGCATCTGGTCAGCCTTGCCCCCGACTGCGAGGGACTGATGCTGCCGTCGAAACTCTATGGGATCATGGCGGCGGGCCGGCCGACGGTGTTTCTGGGCCGCCCCGACAGCAGCATCGCCGAGCTGCTCGCCAGCCACGGCGCCGGCGTCACCCTCGACCCGGCGCGGCCCGAGAGCTTCGCGGCGGCGCTGCGGGCGATCCTCGGCGACGCGCCGCGGCTGGCGGCGATGGGGGCCAATGCCCGCCGCGCCTTCGAGGCGCACTACGCGGCGGAGCACGCGCTCGCCGCCTGGAAAGCGGCGCTCACTGGCGAGGAGGGGCCGGCGGCGCCCGCCGCCGTTGCCGCGAACCTCGCCAGCAAATGAGCCTGATCCTCGGCGTCAACGCCTATCACGCCGACGCGTCGGCGTGCATCGTCAGGGATGGTCGGCTGGTTGCCGCGGCGGAGGAGGAACGCTTTCTCCGGCAAAAGCACTGGGCAGGCTTTCCGGCAGAGGCCATTCGCTACTGCCTGGCGGAGGCCGGCGCCAGCCTTGCCGACATCGATCACATCGCGGTCAACCGCAACCCCGGCGCACACCTGTTGAAAAAAGCGCTGTTCGCCTTCAAGGCCCGTCCCGGCCTTGCCCTCGTCACCGATCGCTTGAAGAACGCCAGCCGCGTCGGCAACCTGCAGCAGGCGTTCGAGGCGGCGTTCGCCGGGCAGGCGGGGCAGCTGCGGGCGCCCGTGCATGCGATCGAACACCATACGGCGCATCTGGCCAGCAGCTTTTTCGTCTCGCCGTTCGACCATGCCGCCGTCGTGTCGGTGGACGGATTTGGCGATTTCGCCAGCGCGATGTGGGGTATCGGCGAGACCAACCGCATCCGCGTCATCGACCGCGTCTTTTTCCCGCATTCGCTTGGCCTGTTCTATCAAGCGATCACCCAGTATCTGGGCTTCTGGACGTACGGCGACGAATACAAGGTGATGGGGCTCGCTCCCTACGGCCGGCCGAGCCGGATGGCCGAGATGGAAAAGGTGGTGCGGCTGCATGCGGACGGCACCTTCAGCCTCGGCCTCGAGTATTTCCGCCACCATGCGGAAGGGGTGGAGATGGTCTGGGACGGATGCACGCCGCAGATCGGCCGCATCTTCACCGACGATCTGATCGGCCTGCTCGGCCCCGCCCGTGGGCGGGAGGAGCCGATCGAGGGGCGGCACCGGGACATCGCGGCGTCGCTGCAAGTCATGTACGAGCGCGCGTTCTTCAACCTTGTCAACGCCGTTCAGCAGCGGACGGGGGCGAAGGCGCTGTGCCTGGCGGGCGGTTGCGCCATGAACTCGGTCGCCAACGGCAAGGTGTTCGAGCAGACGAAGTTTACGGACCTGTACGTGCAGGCGGCCGCCGGCGATGCCGGGGGCGCCATCGGCGCGGCGTACGCGGTCTGGCATCACGAATTGGACGGCGCGCGGGCGTTCGTGATGACCAGCGCCTTCTGGGGGCCGGCGTGGGACGATGACGCGCTGGACGAGGTCATCGCCACGTCCGCGCAAGCGTTCGCGGACGCCGAGTGCGCGGTGCATCGCTACGACGACGACGAGGCATTGTGCCGGGACACGGCCGCCCACATCGCCGCCGGCCGCGTCGTCGGCTGGTTCCAGGGACGCATGGAATGGGGGCCGAGAGCGCTGGGCAACCGCTCGATCCTCGGCGATCCGCGGCGCGCCGACATGAAGGACATCCTCAACCTGAAGATCAAGCGGCGGGAAAGCTTTCGTCCCTTTGCCCCCGCCATCCTGCGCACTGCGGTGGCCGACTGGTTCGAGACCGACTACGATGTCCCGTTCATGCTGCAGGTCTACCAGATCCGGGCGGAGCGCCGGCCCGCGATCCCGGCGGTCACCCATGTCAACGGCTCGGGACGGCTGCAGACGGTGACGCGCGAGGTCAACGGCCGCTACTGCGGGCTGATCGAGGCGTTCGCCGCGCTGACCGGCGTGCCGATCGTTCTCAACACCAGCTTCAATGAGAACGAACCCGTGGTGTGCCGGCCGCAGGAGGCGATCGACTGTTTCCTGCGCACGAAGATGGATATTCTGGTGCTCGGCCGAACGATGATCGGCCGCGGCGTTTGATTGCGGTCGGCGCTCCGGGCCGAGCGCCGGAGAAGGCTGTCCGCGGATAGGGCCGATCGGCCCGACGTCATCCTGCCGAGCCTTGCGCCGGTGTCCGGGTCACGGCGGCGACGAACCGCTGAAACAGGTGGGCGTGCGAGAAGCTGGCGGCGCCC
>JALOTH010000162.1 GCA_025458035.1 Rhodospirillales bacterium | reverse complement strand
CGATCCGCTGCCAGTGCAGTTCGCCCGCTTCCTGCGCGGCGCCGCCACCTTCGATTTCGGCACCTCCTATCGCCATCGCCGCCCCGTCCTCGACCTCGTCGCCGAGCGCCTGCCGGCCAGCCTCGAGTTGACGCTCGCCGGCATGACGCTGGCGATCGGCCTCGGTGTGCCGGGCGGCGTCTGGTGCGCGGTCCGCCGGCGCGGGCCGCTGACCCGCCTGCTCGAGGGGTTTGCCACGCTCGGCGTCGCGCTGCCGACGTTCGTCTCCGGCCTCCTTCTGATGTTCATCTTCGGCATCATGCTCGGCTGGCTGCCGACCCACGGCCGCGGCGACGTGGTCACGCTGCCCGGCGGCTGGACCACCGGCCTCGCGACGCGCAACGGCCTCGCTGCGCTGGCATTACCGGCGATGACGCTGGCGTTCTTCCAGCTCGCCCTGTTCCTTCGCGTCAGCCGGGCGCAGGTCGCCGCCAGCCTTGCCACACCGCTGGTCACCGCGGCGCGGGCGCGCGGCCTGCCGCGCTGGGCGATCCTCCGCAATCACGTTCTGCCCAACGCCGCCGCTCCGATCATCACCGTCATCGGCCTGCAGGCCGGTGCCGTTTTCGCCTTTTCGGCGATTACCGAACAGGTCTTCCAGTGGCCGGGCCTCGGACTGCTGTTCCTGCAGGCGATCGCCGATGTCGATGTGCCGGTCATCTGCGGCTACCTTTTGTTGGTGGCGGCGATGTTCGTCGCCGTCAATCTGGTGGTGGACGTGGCGTGCTGCGCCGTTGATCCCAGACGGCGACTGCCATGAAGCGGACGGCGCCACCCGGCGGGCTGCGGGGGAACGCCGGTGCCGCTGCCCTGCTGATCGCCGTCCTCGCGTTCGCCGTCCTCTTTCCACTGGTCGCCCCGCACGACCCCGCCGACCTTGCGCAACTGGACCTCGGCATGGCGCTGCGACCGCCGGCGTTCGCCACGGACGGGGCGATGCCGTTCCTGCTCGGCACCGACGATCAGGGGCGCGATCTCGCCGCCAGCATTGCCGCCGGCCTTCGCCTGTCGCTGGCGGTCGCGGCGGGCGCCATCGCCGTGGGACTCCTCGTCGGCGTGCCGGCCGGCTTGATCGCCGGATATTACGGCGGCATCGCCGACGCTTTGCTGATGCGCCTTGCCGATCTGCAGCTCACGTACCCGGCGGTGCTGACCGCCATCGTCCTCGACGGCGTCAGCCGCGCCGTGCTCGGCCGCGAGACGCATGCTGCCCTCGCCCTGCCGGTCGTGCTGGTGGCGATCGGGCTGTCATTCTGGGTCCATATCGCGCGCACGGTGCGCTCCCTCGTCGTCGTCGAACGGAGCAAGGAATACGTGGCGGCGGCGCGGCTGGGCGGCATCCCCGAATACCGGATTCTGCTGCGCCACATCTTGCCGGCGACGGTGGCGCCGATCGCCGCCCTCGCCGTCGTCGATTGCGCCGCCGCCGTGGCAACGGAAGCGACGCTGGGCTTCCTCGGCCTCGGCCTGCCGCCGGCGCTGCCGTCGCTCGGCACGCTGATCCGCAGTGGCGCCGCCTACCTGTTCTCCGGTGCGTGGTGGCTGGTGGTCTTTCCCGCCGCGGCGCTGGTCAGTGTCGTGCTTGGCCTGAACGGCATCAGCGATCGGGTGTTCACCGTGCCGGCGCTGGAGGAGGCATCCGGCGAGGGCCGGCCGCGATGACGCCCATCCTCGACATCGATGATCTGAGCGTGGAGCTGTCGCACCCCGCCGGCATTGCCCGTGTCCTCGACGGCGTCTCGCTCCACATCGGCCGGGGGGAGATCCTCGGCCTCGTCGGGCCTTCCGGCGCCGGCAAGTCGACGCTGGCGCTGGCGATCCTGAAGCTGCTGCCGGGGGCGGCGTGCTGCCCGCACGGGCGCATCCGGCTGCAAGGCATGGCGATCGATACTCTCGGTGAGGCGGAGATGCGCCAGCTGCGCGGCCGCCGCGCCGCGCTCGTCGCTCAGGACGCCAACGCCGCGCTCGATCCCCTGCAACGCATCGACCGCCAGCTCAAGGAAACGATCACCAGCCATCGGCGGATGCCGGGAGGCGAGGCGCAGGCCAGGGCGGCGGCGGCACTCGCCGCCGCCGGGGTCGACGAGGCCGAACGCATCCTCCGCAGCTATCCGCATCAGTTGTCCGGCGGCATGCGCCAGCGCGTCGCCCTCGCCCTCGCGGTGTGTACGGAACCGGCGCTGCTCGTCGCCGACGAGCCGGTGAGCAACCTCGATATCGCCTCTCGCGCGCTCATCCTCGCCCGCCTTGCGCAACTGGCGCGCCGGGACGGCCTTGCCATCCTGCTGATCACCCACGACCTCTCCGTCGTCGCCGAGGTTGCCGACCGCATCGCGGTGCTGGACCGGGGCCGCATCGTCGAAACCGGCGAGACGCGCTCGCTGCTGGCCCAGCCGCGGCACCCGACGACGCGCGCCCTGTGCGACGGCGTCGCCGGCCGGCCGCAACGCCCGCGGCCTTGCGGTGGTGCGGCTGCCGCCGATGACGCGGCGGGCGACGGCGATGATGATCCCCGATCCCTCGCCCCGGTCCGGCGCTGGCTCGCCAACGGCGGCACCGCGCGCACGGCCGAGCCCTTGGTTGTCGTCACCGGCGCGAGCAAGACGTTCCAGCAGGCCGCAGCGTGGCCCGTCCTCCGGCGGCGCCCGGTTGTGGCGGTGCGGGATGTCTCGCTGAGCATCGGGCGGGGCGAAATCCTTGGCATCGTCGGCGAAAGCGGCAGCGGCAAGTCGACGCTCGGCCGGCTCATCGCCGGACTCGAAGCGGCCGACGGCGGTCGCATCGTCGTCGACGGCCGCAGCATCTCGCCGCGGGCGCTGCGCCGCCAACGGCAGGGCGAAAGCTGGCCGATCCAGATGGTGTTCCAGGATCCCGCCGCATCGCTGAACCCCCGCCTGACCGCCGGCGAAGCCATCGCCGAAATGATCGCGCACGCCGCCGCCGATCGCGGGTATAGCGACGATCTGACGCCGGCGCTGCTGGCGTGCGTCGGCCTGCCCGCGGCCGCTGCCGGCAAGCGGCCCGATGCGTTCTCCGGCGGCGAGAAACAGCGCATCGTCCTGGCCCGCGCCCTCGCCGCGCGGCCGCGCCTGCTCGTTTGCGATGAGCCGACTTCTGCCCTCGATGTCGTCAACCAGGCACGGATCCTCGACCTGCTTGGCCGCCTCAGCGCCGGCCTCGGGCTGACCGTGCTGTTCATCAGCCACGACCTGACCGCCATCCGCCGCCTGTGCCGGCGGGTCGGTGTCATGCGCGCCGGGCGCCTGTGCGAGGTGGCGGCGGCGGCGGAGCTGTTCGCGACCCCGCGCCACCCCTATACGCGCGAACTCGTCAACGCGTTGCGGGCGACGGATCGGGTGCTGGCCACGACGATGACGATGGCGGCGGCGGATGACGACCGGACGCCGGCACGGCGGTCGGCGCTTGGCTTGAACACAGTGGTGGAACCGGAAGGACAGCGGCGATGAGCGAGGCACGGTCGATCGGCGAGATCGAGGTCCGGCGGATTCTCGAGATGGAGGAGCCGTTCGTCACACCCGCGGAGATGTTCCCGGCGGCAACGGCGGAGGCGGTGGCGGCCTGCCGTCGGTGGCTGGAGCCGCGCGCCCTTTGCCCGGCAAGCGGGCGGTTGATCCTCGCCATCCAGTCGTTCGTGCTGCGCACCCGCCATCACACGATCCTCATCGACCCGTGCGTCGGCAACGACAAGACGGTGGACTTCCATCCGCCGTGGCACCGCCGCCGCGACTTTACCTGGCTGCGGAACCTGAAGGCGAACGGCCTTGACCCCGCCGACATCGATTTCGTCATGTGCACCCACCTGCACATCGACCACTGCGGCTGGAACACCTCGCTGATCGACGGCCGCTGGCAGCCGACGTTCCCCAACGCCCGCTACCTGTTCGCCCGCAGCGAAGTCGCACACGCGCAGGCGACGGGCGGCGCCACCTTCGAGGAGAACGTACTGCCGATCCTCGATGCCGGCCGCGCCGACCTCGTCGACGGGGACTTCGCGCTCGATGACCATGTTCGCCTCGAGCCGACGCCCGGCCACACGCCCGGCCACGTTTCGATCCGGCTGAAGTCAGCGGGCCAGCGGGGGGTGATCACCGGCGATCTGATCCACAGCCCGCTGCAATGCGCCTACCCCGAATGGGGATATGTTTACGATGCGCTGCCCGATGCGGCGGGGCGCACGCGCCGGCGGTTCCTCGAAGACCAGTGTGGCGACGGCACGCTGGTCCTCGCCAACCATTTCCCATCGCCCTCCTTCGGGCGCGTGGTCGAGAGCGGCGCGGCTTTCCGCTTCCGCTACGACGGCGAGGATTGAGGGCGGCGGCTCAGACCAATGAACACCAGCGTTGTCCACGCCGCCATCAGGGCAAAGCCACCGATCGGCGCGGCACCGCTGACCGGCACCGAACCCCACGCGCCGAACGCGTAAAGGGTGCCGGAAAACAACACGATGCCGAGGGCAAAGCCGGCACCGGCGATGATCACGGCGATGCGGTTGACATCGGCGCGCGTCGCCAGCCAGGCGACGGCGAGCAGGGCAAGAGCGTGCGCCAACTGATACTGCGAGCCCATGGCGAACATCTGCCGCCCGCCCTCGTCGAGCGGACCGTGCCAGCCGAAGGCACCGGCGGCAACGGCAATCAGCCCGTTCAGGCCGGCCAGCGCGAGCCAAAGGCGCATCGGCGAGCGACCGTCCGGCTCTCAGTCGAGCATCTGGCACGGCCCCGCCGCGCACGCCGCCTGACCGCACGGGCCGACCGGCTGCGCCGCACCGCCGTTGATGCGCGGCGCCGTCAGCCCCTTTTCCACGCGCCCATCGCCGCATTCCGGGCAACTCAAGGCAGAGGCGGCGGCCTTTTCGTCATAGTCGGCGGACGAGGCAAACCACTCCTCGAAACTGTGACCCTGCCCGCATCGCAGATTGAAAACGATCATCCCTTGCGCCCCGGGTTGCCTTCAGACGCCGTGAGTTTCGCCGCCTTGGCCGGCGGACGCAAGACTTGCCGCAGGTTCACAGCCCGGCAAGGCGGTCGATCATCGCCTTGATCGCCGCCGGTTGCGCGCCCGTGCGCTCGGCGTAATCGCGGCCGGTGAACCCCCACCAGTCCCAGCAACCCT
>JALOTH010000161.1 GCA_025458035.1 Rhodospirillales bacterium | reverse complement strand
CCGATCGGCTGGCGGCCGCCCTACGCAGCGGCGTCCTCCCGCTGGTCGGCCGCATCGCGGATGATCGCCTCCTGCTCGATCCACGCACCGTAGCCCCGGAACTGGACGATGCGGTTTTGCGGGCGGTGCGGGAGGCGTGGGAACGAACGACGAAGGACGAAGGACGAAAGACCACGGTACCAACTGGCGAGTAGCATCCTGCCTTCGTCAGTGCTCCTTCGTCCGTGGTTTCCAAAGAGATGACTATGCCAGAAACACTTGTACTTCAGGGTCGCGTCATCAAGGCGGGGCGCGCGGAGGGCCCGGCGCTGGTTTCGCCCGCACCCATCGGATTCCTCGGCGGCGTCGATCCCGACACCGGCGTGGTGCTTGAGCCGGGGCATCCGCTCCAGGGGCAATCGGTCGCCGGCAAAGTGCTGGTATTCCCGACCGGCAAAGGCAGCACGGTCGGGTCATACACGATCCTACGCCTGGGCCGCGGCGGACACGGCCCGGCGGCCATGATCAACGCCGAAAGCGAAGCCATCGTTGCGGTCGGCGCCATCATCGCCGACATCCCGATGGTGGATCGCATCGCCATCGACCTGATCCATGACGGGGATTGGGTGGTGGTGGAGGACGGCGCAGTGACGGTGACAAGTGGCGCGTAACCAGTGAGAGGAGCAACCGCGCTCTGACTCCTTTCACCTTTCACCTTTTACCTTTCACCTTTCACCTGATCCCTGGTTCCTGTCCCATGCCTGAACTCGTCTTTCTCAAACTCGGCGGCTCGCTGCTGACCGACAAAACCCGCCCCCAGGCGCTGCGCAGCGATGTGTTGGCGCGACTGGCGCGCGAGATCGCGGGCGCGCTGGGCCAACGAGCCGATCTGCGGCTGCTGATCGGCCACGGCAGCGGATCGTTCGGCCACATGGCCGCGCGCAAGTACAACACGCGGGCGGGGGTGAGCACGCCTGAGGGTTGGCGCGGCTACGCTGAGACCGCGCGCGCGGCGGCGCTGCTCAACCGTCATGTGGTGGATGCGCTGTGGGAGGCCGGCGTACCGGCGCTGGCGATCCAGCCGTCGGCGTCGGCGGAGTGCCGCGACGGGGAACTGCTTGTCATGGGCGAGCGTCCCATTCGTGTCGGGCTGGAACACGGCCTGGCGCCCGTGATCTACGGCGACGTGGCTCTGGATACGGTGCGGGGTGGCACCATCATCTCTACCGAGGAGATCTTCGCCTGGCTTGCGCCGCGGCTGGCGCCGGCGCGCGTGATCCTGGTGGGCGAGGTGGCAGGAGTGCTCTCCGCCGATCCGGCCAGCGGCATCGCGGGCGAGTTGATCCCGGAGATCACGCCCGAGACGCTGCCCGGCGTGGCTCAGGCGCTGGGCGGCTCGCGCGGCGTCGATGTGACCGGCGGCATGGTCGCCAAAGTGCGCGAAATGCTGGCGCTGGTTCAGGCGACGCCGGCGCTGGCCGCGGTCCAGATCATCTCCGGATTGACGCCGGGATTGGTGCGTGCGACCCTGGTCGATCCCGATCTGCGTGCAGGCACGCGCATTTCGAACGGCGCAAGCGATCGCCAGGCGGCTTGAGCGAAGGGCCGCCCACCCATTCCCGAAGCGAAGCGGAGCGGGCGACCGATAAGCAAACGCGTCAGATGGTAAGGCGCGCGCCTTGCGGGATGCCGCGGCTGCCGGTATAATGGCAGTGTAGCCTGCCGATCCGGACAGCCGGACCGTCAGTTAGCATCTCACGTATCACGTATCACGTATCACGTATCACGTTTCACGTTTCACGTTTGACGAATGAGGTTCCCATGTTAGTGACAGTCGTATCGTTCATCGTAGTCATGAGTATCCTGGTGTTCGTGCATGAGCTCGGACACTTCCTGATGGCAAAACGCAACAAGATCATTGTCGAGGAATTCGCGTTCGGTTTCCCGCCGCGGCTCGTCAAAGTGGCGGAGCGTGACGGCACCGTCTACGCTATCAACGCGATCCCGTTCGGCGGCTACGTCAAGATGCGCGGCGAGGATGACCCAACCGATCCGGGCAGCTTTGCCGCAGCGTCCAAGCGCGCCCGCACCGTGGTGCTGCTCGCCGGCGTGGGCATGAATTTCATCCTGGCGATCATTTTATTCGCCGTGGTGGCGTTGATGAACGGCATGCCGGATAGCTCTCGTCCGGGCGCCGTGATCAACGATGTCGTCCCCGGATCACCGGCGGCGCTGGCTGCCATCCTGGCGGGCGACCGCATCATCGGCGCCGACGATCTCGTCATTGCGTCGCCGATCGATCTGCAGAAGTACACGCGCACGCACCTGGGGCAGCCGGTCGTCTACAAGATAGTGCGAACGGATCCCGCCTCCAAAACAGCTCAAACGCTCGAAATCACGATGACACCCCGCACCGATCCGCCGGCCGGCCAGGGCGCGCTCGGCGTCAGCATCGGCACGGCGGTGCGACCGGCGACCGTCTGGGAGGCGGCGCTGGCCGGGGTGCGCAGCACGGGCGATGTCATCGCCATGACCTTCGCCGTGCCGGCCATGTTGATCCGCGAGGGCCGGCCCATCGGCGACGCCGGTTTCATGGGGCCGGTCGGCATTGCCGTGACCACGGGCGATGTCGTCAGATCCGCTGCAACGCGCAAGACCATCGAGCCGATCCTGGTGTTCATGGCGTTGCTGAGCGCGGCGTTGGGCATCACAAATCTGCTGCCAATTCCGGGGCTGGATGGCGGCCGGTTGGTATTCGTGCTGCTGGAAGCGCTGCGCGGCAAACGGGTTGAGCCGGCGCAGGAAGGCCTGGTTCACCTCGCAGGCCTGGGCCTGTTGCTGCTGCTGGTCAGCTTGATGACCATCAAAGAGATTTCTTCATTGATCAACGGTACATTCCCGTCAATCATCCCATGAGAGTTTCAGGCGATGTACTGTAATCGCTGCGGCACGCGCCTCCAGCAGGGAACGGCGATCTGTCCCGAATGTGGGGCGCGCCAGCATCGACAGACGCACGATATCCGTTGCGCCCGCTGCGGCGGCCGCGCCTCGGTCGAGATGGCCGTCTGCCCGCACTGCGGCCGGAACCTGGTTCCGGCCGGCCCGCGCTGGGCGCTGTGGATTCCGCTGGCGCTGATCTTGGCGTTTGCGGCCTATTGGGGCTGGGGTAAACTGCCCGTCCAGCAGGTCAAGCAAGAAGCCGCGGTCGCGCAGGCCAAGCTATCTAGCCTGGTCCAAATCCCGGAGCTGGCGACGCCGACCGCGACGCCGACCCAGGGCAGCGTCGTTGCGCGTTCGACGCAGCCATCACCAACCGCGACATGGACGCCTGCGCCGACTCCAACCAGACCACCGCCAGCTACGGCGCCGCCTACGCCAAGCGCCACTCCTACCAGCGGCCCGGCTGAGTATGTCGTCGTGCCCGGCGATTCGCTGGGGCTGATCGGCGACAAACTCGACCTGCCCTGGCAAACGATCGCCGCGATCAACGGGATCAACCAGAACACTGTGATCCGCCCAGGCGATAAGCTGAAGCTGCCCACCTCCACGCCTGCGCCAACGCGTCCGGCGGCCACCGCTGCGCCAGCGGCCACCGCTGCGCCAGCGGCCACCGCTGCACCAGCGGCCACCGCTGCGCCAGCGGCCACCGCTGCGCCAGCGGCCACTGCTGCGATGACGACCGCGCCGGAGGCTACGGCGACGCCAACCGCGGCCCCAACCAACACGCCGACCAGCGCTCCGACAGTGCCGCCGACTGCGCCGCCTGCCGCAACGGCGTCGGCGCCGACAGCCACCCCGCGTCCGACCGCCACGTTGGCCCCGTCGCCAACGCCCGTGCCGACGAGCACACCGGCGCCCGTCCTCTCCGCACCGATCTTGCTCATGCCCGGCGACCGGAATGCCAGCACGGGCGAGGGCACCCCGATCGTATTGCAGTGGCAGACTAAAGAAAACCTGCCGCTAGGGACTGTCTATCGCGTGACCATCACCGACACCGAACAGGGCGTCCCAGTGACCCGCACTTTCGATTGGAAGGCGACGAGCTTCCCTGTGCCGCCTTGGCTCTGGGGAAAGGCCGATCAGCCCGCCCGCCAATACCAGTGGTCGGTGCAAGTCGTTCAGTTGGCTACCGACGGCAAAGGCGGCGAACGCGTGATCGAACTCAGCCCGCCCAGCGAGACTCGAATTTTCTTCTGGAACTGATTGCGATGACCGACGACCTCCAACTCCTGCTTCAACAACTGACCGACGAGACCCGCTCGGTACGCGCCACCAATCTCGCTGGTCTTTCGGATCTGCCGCGGACGGAAGCGACTGAGGCGTTCGCGGCCCTGGCTGCGTTGAACCCGCGCCGGCGTGTGGAAGTCGTGACAGTGATGACCGAACAGGCCGAGGCGAACGTCCATCTCCATTTCCACGCCATCTTGCGCGAATGCCTGACCGATGTCCAGGCCGAGGTGCGCAAGATCGCCATCGACGGGCTGTGGGAGGACGAGCGGCCGACACTGATCGCGCCGATGATGCGCATCTTGGCAGAAGATCCGGCGCCAGAAGTGCGAGCGGCTGCGGCTATCTCGATCGGGCGTTTCGTCTTGCAGGGAGTCCTGGGAGAAATCAGCGAGAACTATGCCGAGCGCGCCGAACAGGCGCTGCGCGCGGCCTGGGCTAAACCGGGTGAAGCGGTTGAGGTGCGTCGGCGAGCGTTGGAAGGGCTCGCATACACCGATGAAGCCGGCGTTGACGAACTCATCGAATCCGCGTATTACAACGAAGACGATCTGATGCGACAGAGCGCGGTCTTCGCCATGGGGCGCACCGCCGATCGCCGCTGGGCCAGGGTGATCCTCACCGAGCTGGCGAGCATCGACGCCGCCATGCGCTATGAAGCGGCCGGCGCGGCCGGCGAGCTGGGGCTGCTATCCGCAGTCAAACCGCTGATCCGCCTCCTGGAGGATGCCGACGCCACGGTTCGCGAAGCGTCGGCGCTGGCGTTGGGCAAGATCGGCGGACGCGAGGCGAAGCAGGCGTTGCAGGCCTGCCTGGAAGCGAGCGATCGGGCGCTGGCCGATGCTGCCACCGATGCGTTGGATGAGCTGGCCTTCAACAGCGAAAGTCCAGAAGCGCCGCTGCTGGAGTACGAGCCGCCACCCAGCCGAAGCGGCTCCGCCGAAGACGAGGACCTGGATGAGGTGTACGATCCCGATTATGTTTTTGACGCCGATGAGGATCGCGAGGACGATA
>JALOTH010000160.1 GCA_025458035.1 Rhodospirillales bacterium | reverse complement strand
ATGTAAGCGTTTACCGTTCCGGACGCATACCGTGTCATGCTTCGGCCAATTCGACCGTGACCATGCCGGCGCGCCGCGACTTTTTAACCTGCAGCGCCGTGTAGGCTATGCCGTTAATCGTGACACTAGCGCCGCTGGCGATTGTCCCCGGCGCGCAGTCTAGCTCTGGCTTGTTGCCACTAATGATGCCGAATGCGTCGGCATACGGCGCGCCGAACAGGACATTGACGGTGGCCCCGCCTGCCAGCGTCGCAACCGCGGCGCCCGGCATGTCAGGGTCACAGAAAATGGCCAGGTCGGCGGAGTCGAAAGACATGACTACGCGGCCTGGATTTCGCCTGCATCCGGAGGCGCAAGCTTGCGCGCCTTCGGCGCAACCACGGCGGCGCCGAGCGCCTTGGGCAGCGCGCCATCGACGGCGATGATCTCGCCCGCCTTGAATTGCACCTGCTGCTGAGCGACATAGACGCCCTTGCCGACTTCCCGCAGCGCGGTGGCGCGCGCCGCGGCCTGCTCTTTCGAGAGGCCGAGACGCGAACCTGCGCCGAAGGTCGCCGCAGCGACGATCATGTATTTCTCCATGACCACCGTTCGCTTAGGTAAGCGTGGTCAGGCAGGCATGCTGCCAGTAACCGTAGCCGACGTTGCGGATCGCCTTGACGCCATAGTGGTGCTTGTTCTCGCGGAACTCCAGCTCGGAACCTTCGGCAATGGCGGAAACCGTGACGCCTTCTTCTTCCTGGCGAATGAATGGCTTCGTTTGGCCGTCAGTGCGGAAAACGGCAAACTTGGTGGTCCAGGTCAGGCGCGGGTTGACCGCCAGTTCGAAGGCAAAACCGCCGAGGCTGGTGATGGTGTTGGTCCGCGAGCCGACGGCATCGGTGATGACCGGATTCTTCAGCGCGGCGGCGGTGGCCGCCATGAACGAAACCGGCACCATGACCAGGAATGACTTGGCTTCCTCGTTCATCGGCTCGCCCTGGTCATCCTTGAAGCCAAGAATGGCCTGGACGTTTTCCAGAATCGCCGATTCCATTTCGGAAGCGGTCGGCACCGTTGTGCTGGTTGAGTTGTAGCTGATATCGTTGGACTGCGAGCCAGAATCACCTTCGGCGTGGTCGGTGTCAAAAAAGTATTGCCCGTCGTAGCAGACAGCCGCTTCGCCGGCAATGATCAGCGTCGACAGCAGCTTGGCCCAGTGCGCATTGGTGCGTTCGGCGAGTTCGCGGACGCGTACCATGACCTGCCCGGTCTTGTCGCGGCGCAGCTCGTCGAGCAGCACTTCGAGCGTGGCTTCGAAGGTCTTGTTGGTGATCGTGATGCCGTTATCGCGGAAGCCCTTGGCCAGGCGACCGCCGACCCATTCACGCATGGCAGGCGCCATGCCAAGCCACTTGTAGGTTTCCGATTCCTGATTGGACTGGACCAGCATCGAAGTGCCGGGGACCCACATCGCGCCCGTGTTCTGCTCGAGCGTGTTGTAGAATTCGCCGATGATGGCGCGGGAAGAGAGGGATGCAGCGCTCATGTCGGTTTCTCCTTAAAGCGAGCGGAAGCTGGCGGCTTCGAAATAGACCTCGACGTTGGTGCTGCTGATATAGCGCACAACCTTGCCAATCGCCGTGTTGTTGGTGCTGGTCAAGGTAAAGTCGTTGTCGTCCGCGGCATAAACCGTCGAGCCTTCATCGGTGACGGCGGTCACGCCGGTCACGGACAGCACGATGCGGCCGCAGGACTTCACGCGGACGTTGATCGCGCCAGCAGCGCCAGCCGAATTGTCTGCCTGAGACTGGGCGAAGCCGGCGAACGGATCGCCAGCGACCAGCGGACGGAAATAGCCGGAGCCGTTTTCGCCGACTGCGGCGCCTTCATAAATGATGTCGGACGCGATGACCGGCAGGTCTTGCGTATCGCCGAGCACGAAATCGCGCGGGGCATTCTTGGCGAGGGTCGTCATGCTTGATTCTCCTTAGCGGGTGGCGCCAAGCACGCGGGCGCGGCCGGCTTCGTAGTTCTTGAGGTACGCGGTGAAGGCGCCGAGTGAGCCGAATTCCTTGCGGATGGCTGCGTCGGATTCCCACTTGGCTTGCGCACGCTCGGCAACCGGGCGGTCGTCGTCGGCACCGGCGACCGGGTCGGTCGGGGCGGCAGCGTGAGCGATCGGCTGCGGGGCGTCGGCAGCCAGGGCGGCAGCCATGCCGGCGAGCTTCTGCTTTTCGGCGGCGAGCACGGCGGCGGCGGCTTGCGGGCCGGTGGTCTGGCCGTCGGCCTTGAAGGCGGCAATCAGGGCTTCATGCCCAGGCAGTGCCTGCGCTTCGACGTCGGCAATGCGGGCGCGCTCGGCGGCGGCACTATCGGCGGCGATGGCTTGCACCAGGTCGGGGTATTCGGCCGTGAGGGTGGCGAGGTCCATGGTGATGGCTCCTTGGGTTTGGCTGGCAGCGACACCGGCTGCACGTTGTTTCAGATTGGCGATCAGGCCGTCGATGGTGGAAACACCGTCCACCAGCCCGGCGCTGACTGCCTGCTGACCGATGAAGACACGGCCGTCGGCCATGTCGGAGAGAACGACGTCGACGGATACACCGCGGGCCTTGGCCACGGCGCCGACGAAAACTTCGTAGAGATAATCGACGCGCGACTGGATGTCTGCGCGGCCCTCGTCGGAAAGCGGCGCGTGCTGGCTGGCGATGCGCTTGTACTTGCCGGCGGTGATTTCGGTAGTCTTGACGCCAATCTTTTCTTCGGCGCCGGAAATGTCCTGGTGCGAGGCAACGACGCCAATGCTGCCGACCAGCGTGGTGTCGCTGGCGGCCATGACTACATCGGCCTGCGCGCCAATCCAGTAGGCGGCGCTGGCCATGGTTCCGTCGGCAATGGCGCCGACCGGCTTGATGCCGCGGGCGCCGAAGATGGCGTCGCCAAGTTGCTGCACGCCGTCAACCGTGCCGCCGGGGGAATCGATGACCAGGGCGATGGCTTCGACCGCGGGGTCGTTCAACGCCTGCGCGAAATCGCGGGCGGCGATCTCATACGACGCGCCTCCGGAGATCGACGAAAACAGGTTCATTTTCTTGGCCAGCACGCCGGACAACTGCATGACGGCAACGCCGTCGCGGATCTCGTAGCCCTTCGGCTCGTTGTTCAGAGGGCGCCCGAGGCGCTTTTCGACGGCCTCGATATCGATCTTGTCGCCACGGAGGTGCGTGGCGTAGATAGCCTGGATTTCCAGCAGCTTTTCCGGCTGGATAGCCCAGGGGCCGGTAACGATGTCAAGCAGCTTCATGCGAACAGTCCGAAAGGTGACTGTTCGCTAGGCTACGGATTCGGCTGTCTCATTTCTAGGGCAAAAATGAGACGCGCGAGCGGGTCATTGCGGCCACGGCGCGCCGAGCAGCAGCAAATGCTCGCGTTCGCGGGCGCGGCGGGTGCGGCGCTTTTTCTTGCGCAGGTCGGCGAGGGTTTTTTGGCGGCTTCGGTAAGCCAGCGTGGCGGCAAGTACCTGGTCGTATGACATGCCGCCGCGGCGCTTGTGGTCGGCCTTCCACAGGCCGATGCGCGAAAGCAGCGCGGCGCTGTCTCCGATGCCGAGCCGGCATACTGAGCGCGGGTCAAGCACGGTGCACCGTGACTGTTCCGCCGGATTCGCTCACGGCCAGGTGGATACCGGCCACATCGATGGCGCTGTCGGTCTGGACTAGCGCGTTGTCCGGGTCGAGGCCGAGACGCTGCCAGATTTCGAGAATCATGGTATCAGCCGGTGCCGAGACGGGCAGCAGGTCGCCGGTGCGCACTGCGCCGCCAGCAGAGATCGCCTGCGTGATGCTGCCGACGGTGAGCTGCTCCGCGCTTGTCGACAGCGGGTTCGCCGCGTCGAGTTCGAGGCGCGCCCAGATTTCCGCCAGCATGCGGACATCGGCGGCGGACAGTTCGGCGCCGGCCTCGATATAGGCGCCGACGCTGGCGGATACCGAAGCGGCGGACAGGATCGCTGCGTCGACCGTGGCGGTCGCGGCGTTGGCCGTGGCCAGCGCGGCGGCCAGCGATGCGGTTTGCGTCCTGGCGGAGGCGACGACGGCGGCGAGGCTGGCGCTGCGGCTGTCAGAGGCACGGACGGCGGCGGCAACGCTGGCGGATGCCGCACGGGCTTCGCTGATCGCGGCGGCGATCGCCGACTGCGCGGCATAGCTGCTAACGACCAGGCTATCGATGCCGGCGGAGGCGGTGAAGGCGGCACGGACAGCGGCGGAAACGGTTGCGCTGCGGACCCCGGCGCGTTGAATCGCTGAATCGATGCCGGCGGTAGCGCTGCGGGCAGTGCGGACGGCGGCGGCCAGGCTGGCGGTCGATGTCTGTGCCGCGCGGATCGCGGCGCCGACCGAGGCAGTAATGCTGCTCGCTGCGATCTCGCGGACATCGGCGGATGCCGAGACGGTGATGGTATTGGCGGCGCGGACTGCGGATGCCAGCGCGGCGGTAGCCGATCGGGCGACACTGAGCGCACCAGACAGCGAGGCCGTTGCGCTGCGGGCGGCGATGACCGCGCCGGTCAGACTGGCGGTTGCCGAGCGGGGCGAGCGGATCGTAGCTGCCGCCGATGCCGATTGCGTGAACTGCAACGCGGTGACGGCGGATGCCGACGTCGACGCCGAACGGGCCACGGCGACGGCTGCGGCGGCGGATGCGGCGAGCGTGTGGCCGTCACGGATGGCGGCGGTGGCGGTCGCAGTGGCGACGGTTCCGGCCTGCAGATAGGCGGTGACCGATGCCGATACGGCACGGGCGATGCGGACGGCGGCGTCAGCGCCGGCCGATGCCGACCGATCGGCGCGGATGGCGGCGGCGCCGTCGGCGCTGGCTGTCCTCGCGGCGCGGACGGCTGTTTCGACACTGGCGGAGACCGCGCGCGCGGCACGGATGGCAGCGGCGCCGCTGGCGGTAGCGGATTGCGCAGCCTGCACCGCGGAGGCCAGTGATGCACTGGCGATGCGGTCGGCACGGACGGCACCGGCAACCGATGCGGTAGCGGTGCGGTCGGCGCGAATCGCGGATTGCGCGGATGCCGTTACGGACTTGGCGCTGGCGACGGCGGATGCGATGCTCGCGGAAACAGCAATCGCGGTCGCGGCGCCGGCGGTGGCGGTGCGTGCCGCACGGATGGCGGCGCCGGTCGCTGCGGTTGCGGTGCGCGCCTGGCGGACGGCGGCGGCACTGCCGGCGGTGGCTGATTGCGCGGCGCGGACGGCGGACGCCAGCGAAGCGGTGGCGGTACGGGCGGTGCGGACGGCGGCGGCAGCAGATGCGGTTTGCGTCTTTTCCTGGCGAATCGCCGATTGCGCGGATGCTGTCGCGGTGCGGGCAACGCTTATCGCTGCGGAGATACTGGCTGTAGCCGTGCGTCCCGTCGAGGACGATG
>JALOTH010000055.1 GCA_025458035.1 Rhodospirillales bacterium | reverse complement strand
GCGGATCGAGGAAGCGGCGGCGCGCACGCAGGCGCGCATCGACTCCGGCCGGCAGACGGTGGTCGGCGTCAACAAGTTCCTGCTGGGCGAACCGGAGGATGTGCCGGTGCTGAAGGTGGACAACGCCGAGGTTCGCCGCCAGCAGATCGAGAAGCTGGAGCGGCTACGGCGCGAGCGGGATCCGGAGGTGGCGCGCCAGCGCCTTGATGCGCTGACGAAATGCGCCGAGACGGGCGAGGGCAACCTGCTCGACTTGGCGGTGCAGGCGGCGCGGGCGAAGTGCAGCGTCGGCGAGATTTCCGATGCTCTGGAGAAGGTGTTCGGGCGTTTCAAGGCCGACATCCGAAAGATCTCCGGTGTCTACCGCGGCGAGGTGGGCACCCGCTCCGACGTCCTCGCCAAGGTGCAGGGAATGGTCGAGAAGTTCGAGGCCAACGACGGCCGGCGGCCGCGCATCCTGGTGGCCAAGATGGGCCAGGACGGCCACGACCGCGGCCAGAAGGTGATCGCCTCAGCCTTCGCCGATCTCGGCTTCGATGTGGACATCGGACCGCTGTTCCTGACGCCCGGCGAGGTGGCGCGCCAGGCGGTGGAGAACGACGTGCACGTGATCGGCGTATCGACGCTGGCGGCCGGGCATCTGACGCTGGTACCGCAATTGAAGGCCGAACTGAAGAAACTGGGCCGCGAGGATATCCTGATCGTCGTCGGCGGCGTCATTCCGCCGCAGGACTTCCCGGCGCTGTATGCCGCCGGCGCGGCGGCCATCTATCCGCCCGGCACCATCATCACCGAGGCGGCGGTTTCGCTGATCGGCGCCCTCAACAAGAGCCTGGGCTACGAGGCGGAGGCGGCCTGAAGCGATGGCGGCGCTAGCGGCGGAACAGGCGGACCCGGCACGACCGCCGGTGCGGCGGGCGGCGCCGGCTGTTGACGATTTCGTGCGCGGCGTGCTCGCCCACGACCGGGCACTGCTCGGCCGCACCATCACCCTGATCGAAAGCAAGAACGCCGCCCACAACGCGCTCGCCAATGAGATCCTGGTCAAGCTGCTGCCCCACACCGGCGGCGCCTACCGGATCGGCGTCACCGGCGTGCCGGGGGTCGGCAAGAGCACGTTCATCGAGGCGTTCGGCTGCTATCTCATCGACAAGGGTCACCGCGTCGCGGTGCTGGCGGTCGATCCCACCAGCCCGCTGTCGGGGGGCAGCATCCTTGGCGACAAGACACGCATGGTCAACCTCGGCCAGCGCGAGGAGGCCTTCATCCGCCCGTCGCCCTCGGGCGGCACGCTGGGCGGCGTGACGAAGACGACGCGCCAGACGATGGTCGCTTGCGATGCCGCCGGCTACGACGTGATCCTCGTCGAAACCGTCGGCACCGGTCAGTCGGAGATCGCCGTTTCCGACATGACCGATTTTTTTCTGGTGCTGATGCTGCCGGGCGCTGGCGACGAGTTGCAGGGGATCAAGAAGGGGGTGCTGGAGATCGCCGACATGATCGTCGTCAACAAGGCGGACGGCGACAACGAGATCCGCGCCCGCCAGGCGGTGATCCACTATCGCAATGCCCTGCACATCACCCAGCCGAAGACGCCGACGTGGCAGCCGCCGGTCGGCATGTGCAGCGCGCTGAAGGAGCACGGCCTCGGCGAGATCTGGGCGCACCTGGAAGAGTACCAGGGCAAGCTCACGGCGACCGGTGAGTGGCAGCAGAAACGGCAGAAGCAGCGCGTCAAGTGGATGTGGGCAATGGTGCAGGACAAGTTGATGAGCGACTTTCGCAACAGTCCGGCGATCGTCGATGCCCTGCCGTCCATCGAGACGGAACTGCTGTCCGGCCGGCTGACGGTGACGCTGGCCGTCGAGCGCCTACTCGGTCTCTATCATCGATAGCGCGGCTGCTTTCGGCGTTCCCGTCGATCACTGACGCGGCACTTGCGGCTGCGGCATCTGTGGCTGCGGCAGCGTCGGCAAGGCTGTCGGCGGCTGGCCGAGGCTGGTCGGCGGCGTCGCGCCGGACGGACTGCCGCTGGCGGCGCCGGGCTCGCCAATGGTGGGCGGTGCCGTCACCCCTCCGGCTCCTCCGCCATCGGCAGGCGCCGCCGGTTCGCCGGTCGTCAACGGGCAGATGCGGTTTGCCGGAACGGTCGTCCGCATCTCGCGGCCAAAGCAATCGTAGATGCAGGTGCGCGTCGTCCCGAACTGCTGCTGCGAGCGGAGAAAACAGCCTTGCGCCAGCGCCTCGGGAGCACTGCCGAGCGACAGGCCGCCGATGAGGACGAGGGCGGCGATGCGTCGCGGTCGTGCGCGGACATCAGGCACGGCCGTTCTCCTGTTTCGCGGCGGGTGACGCCGACCGCACTCACGGCTCATCACTGCCCCACGTCTGCTGATAACAGACCGATTCCGAAGCGTACTGCATGCATTTCGCCATCACATCCCCCATGCCGCCGTACGCCGACAGCGGGAACTCGGGCGGCGGGTCGGGCTGCAGGCTGCAGGCAACCAACGTTACAGCCGCGGCCAAGATACCGGCGAGTTTAGTCACGGTCGAGGGTGCCTCAACGTGCCCATCAGTCGGGGCGACCTCCCCAGAGTTCGCTCTTACAATAAGACTCCGAAGCATACCTCATGCAGCGCGCCATTTCCTCACCCATTCCACCATAAGCAGACGGGTCAATCTGCGGCGGCGGGTCGGGCTGAATGCCGCAGCCCGCGGCGAGCGCGCCCGCCAGCAGGGCGCCCACCCACCCCAGCGGCCGTCGCCCGCTCAGACGCGCAGCGCCCCCGGCGTCGCGGCTCACCGTCTCGGCGCCGCTAATTGGTGCGGCCGCCCCACGTGGAGCGGTAACACTGGGATTCTGAACCATATTCCATGCACTTCGCCATCATATCGCCCATGCCGCCATAGGCCGAAGGCGGAATCTCCGGCGGTGGATCCGGCTGAATTCCGCATCCGGCAAGCATCAACGGCAGCATCAGCGCAACCAGTCGTCGCATCTGCGTGCTCCTGCGTGGACCGCGCCCACCCTTCTGCATCCCCTGACGGATCAGTGTGTGCCGCCGACAGCGGCAGCGCAAGAGAACAGAGCGCTGGCGAGCGCCGGTACGGGGGCGATCCCGCACCGGCCGCTCGTCTCGCTTATGCGGCTTCCTTCGTTGTGTCGTCGACGATGCCGGCGATGTCCGACATGATCGCGTTCAAATCGAAGTCCTTCGGCGTGTAGACCCGGGCGACGCCGGCCTTGATCAGCTTGTCGGCATCTTCCGGCGGGATGATGCCGCCGACGACAACGGGGATTTCGGCGAGGTCGGCCGCCTTCATCCGCTCCATGATCTCGGTGACCAGCGGCAGGTGCGATCCCGACAGGATCGACAGGCCGACCACATGCACGCCCTCTTCCAGCGCCGCGGCGACGATCTGTTCCGGGGTCAGCCGGATGCCCTCGTAGACCACCTCGAACCCGGCATCGCGGGCGCGCAGCGCGATCTGCTCGGCGCCGTTGGAGTGGCCATCGAGTCCCGGCTTGCCGACCAGCATCTTGATCCGCCGGCCGATCCGGTCGGTGAGCGTTTCCACCTTGGCGCGGATCGTTTGCAGTCCCGAGATGTCGGTCGGCACCACCGCCTGGGCGACGCCGGTGGGCGCCCGGTACTCGCCGAAGATCTCGCGCAGCGTTCCCGCCCACTCGCCGGTGGTGACGCCGGCATGGGCGCAGGCGATCGACGGCTCCATGATGTTGCGGCCTTCCTTCGCCGCGCGCACGAGGTCATCGAGGGCCGCCTTGACCTTGCCGGCATCGCGGCTGCCCCGCCACGCGGCGAGGGCGCGGATCTGCTCCTGCTCCGACATCGGGTCGACGGTGATGATGGCGTCTTCGCCGGTGCCGAGGGGCGAGGGTTCGCCTTCGACGAACTTGTTGACGCCGACGACCGCCTGTTCACCGGACTCGATCGCCGCCAGCCGCGAGGCGTTCGACTCGACCAGCCGCCGCTTCATGTAGCCGGACTCGCACGCGGCAACGCCGCCGCCCATCTCGTCGATGCGGGCCAGCTCCTCGCGCGCCTGGTACTTCAGCTGTTCCACCCGTTCGGCGATGACGCGCGAGCCGTCGAAGATGTCGTCGAAGTCGAGCAGGTCGGTCTCGTAGGCGACGATCTGCTGCAAGCGCAGTGACCACTGCTGATCCCAGGGCCGCGGCAGCCCGAGCGCCTCGTTCCACGCCGGCAGTTGCACGGCGCGCGCCCGCGCATTCTTCGACAGCACGACCGCCAGCATCTCCAGCAAAATGCGATAGACGTTGTTTTCCGGCTGCTGCTCGGTCAGTCCGAGGGAGTTGACCTGCACGCCATAGCGGAAGCGGCGCAGCTTCTCATCGGCGACGCCATAGCGTTCGGCCGCAATCTCGTCCCACAGTTCCGTGAATGCCCGCATCTTGCACAGCTCGGTGATGAAGCGGATGCCGGCGTTGCAGAAGAAGCTGATGCGGCCGACCACTTGCGGGAAGTCGTCATCGGGGACCTGGCCCGATCCCTTGACCGCGTCGAGGACGGCGATGGCGTTGGCCAGCGCAAAGGCGAGCTCCTGTTCCGGCGTCGCGCCCGCCTCCTGCAGGTGGTAGGAACAGACGTTGATCGGGTTCCACTTGGGAATTTCCTTGTAGGTGAAGGCGATCATGTCGGAGATCAGCCGCATCGACGGCGCCGGCGGGAAGATGTAGGTGCCGCGCGATAGGTACTCCTTGATGATGTCGTTCTGGGTCGTTCCCGACAGCTGCTTGCGGTCGACGCCGCGCTTTTCGGCGACGGCGATATAGAGGGATAGCAGCCACGCCGCCGGCGCGTTGATCGTCATCGACGTGTTCATCTTGTCGAGGGGGATGCCGTCGAGCAGGGTGTCCATGTCGCCGAGGTGGCAGACCGGCACGCCGACCTTGCCCACTTCGCCGCGGGCGAGAATGTGATCGGAGTCATATCCCGTCTGCGTTGGCAGGTCGAAGGCGATCGACAGTCCCGTCTGGCCGCGCGCCAAGTTCTTGCGGTAGAGCGCGTTCGACTCCTTGGCCGACGCATATCCGGAATAGGTGCGGATGAGCCACGGCGCCTCGCGGCGGCGCTGCGGTCGTTGTGCGGCTGCGAATTGGTCGGCCATGCAGTCCCTCCCTTCGGTTTCGGCGGACACTTCGTGGCATGCGGCGAAGTGCCGGAAAAATCAAAGCTTATCGGTCCATCAGCAGACCCCTACGTTAGCAAATTGTGCGTTGCGAAGAAAGGCGCTAGGGTCTAGAACGGAAAACTTACTATATCTCACGAGGTCACGACGGCGATCGCGAGCTCGATGGTGATACCCCAGCCGAAATCAAGGGGTTAACCGCAGGGTCGGTGACGTTCGAGGACCGGGACCAAGGTCAGGACGCCAGAGGAGGAACGACGATGGCGAAGGAACTGTATCCGATCGGTGAACAACCGCCCCTCGGCGAGGTGCCGCCGATGATGAACGCATGGCTGATCCGCCCCGAGCGGTTCGGCCAGCCGATGACCGGCTTTCAGAAGGAAGCGGTGCCAGTGCCGGACATCAAGGACGATGAAGTCCTCGTCTACGTCATGGCCGCCGGCATCAACTACAACAACGTCTGGGCGTCGCTCGGCATTCCCGTCAACGTCATCGCCGCCCGCCAGAAGCAGGGCGAAAAGGAAGACTTCCACATCGGCGGCTCCGACGCCTCCGGCATCATCTACAAGGTCGGCAGCGCGGTAACGACCCATAAGGTCGGCGACGAGGTGGTGATCCACTGCGGCATGTGGAACCGCAACGATCCGTGGGTCCTCGCCGGCAACGACCCGATGTATGCGAACTCTTTCCGCATCTGGGGATACGAGACCAACTACGGCTCGTTTGCGCAGTTCACCAAGGTGCAGGCGCACCAGTGCATGCCGAAGCCCAAGCACATGACCTGGGAGGAGGCTGCCTCCTATGTGCTGGTCGGTGCCACCGCGTGGCGGATGCTGCACGGCTGGCCTGAGCACAAGATGAAACCGGGCGATCCGGTGCTGATCTGGGGCGGTGCCGGCGGCCTCGGCTCGATGGCGATCCAGATCGTCAAGGCGGCGGGGGCCATTCCCATCGCCATCGTCTCCGGCGAGGACAAGATTGATTACTGCATGAAACTGGGGGCGAAGGGCTGCATCAACCGCAAGAACTTTGACCACTGGGGCATGCTGCCGCACTGGAAGGACACCGTCGGCTACAACACGTGGCTGAAGGCGGTTCGTGGCTTCGGCGCCGCCATCTGGGACATTCTTGGCGAGAAGAAATCCCCCTTCATCGTGTTCGAGCATCCGGGCGAAACGACGATGCCGACCTCGATGTTCGTCTGCGATACGGGCGGCATGGTCGTCATCTGCGCCGGCACCACCGGGTATAACGCCACCGTCGATCTGCGCTACCTCTGGATGCGGCAAAAGCGCGTGCAGGGATCGCACTTCGCCAATGACGAACAGTCGTACGCGATGAATGAGCTGGCGCTGCGCGGGCAGCTGAACCCGTGCATGTCGCGCGCCTTCACCTATGACGAAGTGCCGCTCAGCCATCAGTTGATGCACGACAACCAGCATCCCCATGGCAACATG
This sequence comes from Rhodospirillales bacterium, assembly GCA_025458035.1. Taxonomy (GTDB): domain Bacteria; phylum Pseudomonadota; class Alphaproteobacteria; order Rhodospirillales; family Defluviicoccaceae; genus Defluviicoccus. The sequence continues at coordinate 11,900 of JALOTH010000055.1, read as the reverse complement.
GCGGCGCTCATCGGCGCGCCGGACTTCGGCCTTGGCAAGAGTGGCGAGGCGCCGGCGGTGATGGTGCAGGCGCATCTGCCAAAGTCCGATGTCCATGACACGCCGCATCCCTATCCGTTGTCGGCGCCGCTGCCGGGGATGGAGCCGGTGCCGGGCGGTGAGGCATTCGTCGTCCACGATGACGGCTCGAAGGTGCGTGACCAGATGCACAAGGGCATCATCTTCTGCGGCAAGTCCGACACGCTGGAACAGGCGGCCCGCATCATGATCGACAACGACGTGCATGCCGTCGTCGTCATCGAGAACGAGCAGGCGGTGGGCGTCGTCTCGCAGACCGACGTGGTGCTTGCCCGCCAGGGGCGGACGCCGGAGGAAGCCAAGGCGCTGCCGGTCGCCGGCTTCATGACCGATGGCTGCGCCACCGTGGACGCCGATACCGCGCTGTCGACGGCGATCACCGAGATGATGCGGCGGCGCATTCACCGCCTTGTCGTCACCGACGGCGGCCGGCCGGTGGGCGTGCTGTCGATGACCGACATCGTGCGCCGCGTCCTCGCTTAGGGCAGCGGGCGGCGCCGGCCGAACGGGCCGGCGCCGGTCTCGGCATGGACACTCGGGCATCGAGGGCGAGGCGTCGTCATCGCTGCCCCGGCGGTGCGCCAGCCGTGCGGCCGGCATCTGGGCGCAGGGCCTTGCCGGCGGCACGGCAGCGTTGCCACATAAACGATGATCCGGTGCGCGCCACGCCGCGAATGTTTGCCATCAGACGATCGCCGCTGGTCGAAGTCGGCGGCCCGCTCGAAAAAGGAGAGTCTCCATGGACGTCGCCGTCGCCGAAACGAAAGTCGTAATCCTGCCGAACCTGATCCCCGCCTGCATGGAGGCGTTCACCGCCGCCCATCACCTGCTCGTCGAGATGCGGACCGGCGTTTCGATGATGGTGCTGCGCGGCGGCCATCTCGATGCCAATCTTCTCGACAAGCACCAGTTCGCGGCGCACGGCTATGCCTGGGCGGCCACCTACGTGGCGGCGCTTCAGCAGATGCTGGGCTGGGCGGAGCGGCTTGAGGAAGCGGGCCGCTTCGGCGAACTCGAGCAACTCATGCTGCAGGCGGCTTTCGGCGAGTACCTGGCACAGATCGTCGGCGGCATCCCGATGAGCCAGACGGAAATCGTGCGCCCGCGCGACATGGGCGTGACCGACCGCGCCATTCATGCCTTCTACACCCCGGCAGTGACGATGCTGATCAACGAAGGCCACACCGAAGCGGTGCGCGGCCGCATCGCCGAGCTGATCGGTGACGGCAACTTCGGCGATCTCGGCCTCGACGATGAGTCCCTCGTCATGGTGCGCGACCAGTTCCGCCGCTTTGTCGAGGAGAAGGTCGCGCCGTACGCCCACGGCTGGCACGAGCGCGACGAGCTGATCCCGATGGAGATCATCACCGAGATGGCTGAACTCGGGGTGTTCGGCCTGACCATTCCCGAGGAATTTGGCGGCTTCGGGATGAGCAAGATGGCGATGTGCGTTGTCACCGAAGAGCTGTCCCGCGGCTACATCGGCGTCGGTTCACTCGGCACGCGTTCGGAGATCGCCGCGGAGTTGATCCGCCTCGGCGGTACCGACGACCAGAAGGCGCATTACCTGCCCAAGTTGGCGTCGGCCGAAATTCTGCCGACGGCGGTGTTTACCGAACCCAATACGGGGTCTGACCTCGGTTCCCTGCGCACCCGCGCCGTCAAGGATGGCGACGTCTACAAGATCACCGGCAACAAGACCTGGATCACCCATGCCGCCCGCACGGATATCATGACGCTGCTGGCGCGCACCGACCCCAACAGCAAGGACTGGAAGGGGCTGTCCATGTTCCTTGCGGAAAAGCCCCGCGGCACCGATGAAAACCCGTTCCCGGCGAAAGGCATGACCGGGGGTGAGATCGAGGTGCTGGGCTACCGCGGCATGAAGGAATACGAGATCGGCTTCGACGAGTTCGAGGTGAAGGCCGACAACCTTCTCGGCCGCCGGGAGGGCCAGGGCTTCAAGCAGTTGATGGCCACGTTCGAAAGCGCCCGCATCCAGACCGCAGCGCGGGCCGTCGGCGTCGCCCAGAACGCCATGGAACTGGCGCTGAAATACGGCCAGGAGCGGATCCAGTTCGGCCGGCCGATCTTCCAGTTCCCGCGGGTGGGTGGCAAGATTGCCTGGATGGCGGTGGAGACGATGATCGCCCGGCAGTTGACCTATGACTCGGCACGGCAGAAGGACTCGGACCGCCGCTGTGACATCGAAGCCGGCATGGCGAAGCTTCTCGCCGCGCGCGTCGCCTGGTCCAATGCGGACAATGCGGTGCAGGTGCACGGCGGCAACGGCTACGCCATCGAATACCCGATCAGCCGCGTGCTGTGCGACGCGCGCATCCTCAACGTGTTCGAGGGGGCGGGCGAGATTCAGGCGCAAGTGGTGGCGCGCGGGCTGCTGGCGGCGCGCAGCTGACCGGCGCCGGCACGCTGGCGCTTGCGAAGCGCTATCATATTAGGTAGCGTGAATAGATGAGGCATCGGCTGCGCGCCCCGGCGCGTGGCCGATATGCCGACAGCCGGTTTTCTCCACGAACGGAAGGGTGCCCCCCACATCATGAGCTCTGTTCTGCCCTTCTTGATGATCGCTGCGATGGCGGCGACGGCCTTGGTCCTGCTGGCTGGCGTCGTTGGCTTTGCGTTTTCAACCAAGGTCAACGAGAAGTACTCAACCAAGCTGATGGCGACACGGGTCCTGCTGCAAGGGGTGGCGATCTTGCTGTTCGGGCTGATGGTCCTGCTGCAGGGCGCCTGAAGATCGCCGAGGTGAGATTGCCGGCGGCCGTTTCGGCGCGCGCATCTTCGAGGAAAGAGCATGGTGACACTGACCCGCATCTACACGCGCGGCGGCGATGGCGGCGAAACGTCGCTGGGGGATGGCCGGCGCGTGCCGAAGCATGATCTGCGGGTGGAAGCTTATGGCACGGTCGACGAAACCAACGGTGTCATCGGGCTGGCACGCCTGCACACGTCGGACGAGGCGGATGCGATGCTGGCGCGCATCCAGAACGATCTGTTTGATCTGGGCGCCGACCTATGTACGCCCGAGGACGGGCGCAAGGCCGAAGGTGCGCTGCGCATCATCGAGGCCCAGGTGGTGCGCCTCGAGGCGGAAATTGACACCATGAACGCGGCGCTTGCGCCGCTGACGTCGTTCATTCTGCCGGGGGGCAGCGCCGCCGCCGCGTGGCTGCACTTGGCGCGCACGGTTTGCCGACGGGCGGAGCGGGTGATCTGTGCGCTCGCCGCCCATGAACCGGTGAATGAAGCGGCGATCCGCTACGTCAACCGGCTTTCCGACCACCTGTTCGTTCTCGCCCGCCACCTGAACGGTAACGGTGCCGGCGACGTTCTGTGGGTGCCCGGCGGCACGCGCTGACGCTGCCGCCCGCTTGCCTTTTCCCGTCCCTGCCGGAGTCCCCGCTGCCTATGCCCAGCATCAGCTATCACGCGGCCCTGGTTTACACCATGGTCATGACCTCGGCCTCCGACCGCAACATGACCGATGCGGAACTGCGGCGGATGGGCGAGATCATCCGCAGTCTGCCGGTGTTCGAGGATTATAACCGCGACCTGCTGCCGCAGACCGCGGCGGCCTGCGCCGAACTGCTCGATGACGAGGACGGACTGGAACAGGCGCTGGATCTGATCGACGCGGCGCTGCCGGCGAAGCTGCGGGAGACCGCATACGCCCTCGCCTGCGATGTCGCTGCCGCCGACGGCAAGGTCGAGACCGAAGAGATGCGGATGCTGGAAATCCTCCGCCACCGGCTCAACCTCGACCGGCTGGTCGCCGCCGGCATTGAGCGGGGAGCGCGGGCGCGTTTCTCCCGTCCGTGAGACGGCGGCCGCGGCGGCATGGCGAGAGACCGCCAGCGTTTTGCGCTAAAACAGAAAAGGCCGCGGCAGTGAGCCGCGGCCTTTCCCATTGCCGGACGGTCGTGGCGCCTTAGAAGTCCATATCGCCCATGCCGCCCATGCCACCCATGCCGCCGCCCGGCATCGGCGGCTGCTTCTTCTCCGGCTTCTCGGCGACCATCGCCTCCGTGGTGATCAGCAGGCTGGCGACCGATGCCGATCCCTGCAGCGCCGTACGGACCACCTTGGTCGGGTCGATAATGCCGGCCTTGAACATATCGACGTAGCTCTCCGACTGCGCGTCGAAGCCGATGCTGCTGTCGCCCTGATCCATGAGCTTGCCGACGACAACCGCGCCATCGACGCCGGCGTTCTCGGCGATCTGCCGCACCGGTGCCTGCAAAGCCCGCCGCACGATTTCGATGCCGGCCTTCTGGTCGGCGTTTGCCGGCTTCACGCCATCCAGCGCTTTGACCGAGTAGAGCAAGGCGACGCCGCCGCCGGGCAGCACGCCCTCTTCGACCGCGGCGCGGGTGGCATGCATGGCGTCCTCGACGCGGTCCTTCTTCTCCTTCACCTCGGTCTCGGTGGCGCCACCGACGCGGATCACCGCAACGCCGCCGGCCAGCTTGGCCAGCCGCTCCTGCAGCTTCTCGCGGTCATAGTCGGAGGTCGTCTCCTCGACCTGGGCGCGGATCTGATTGCAGCGGCCCTGGATGTCATCCTTCTTGCCGGCGCCCTCGATGATCGTCGTCTCTTCCTTGGTGATGACGACGCGCTTGGCGGTGCCGAGCATGTCAAGGGTGACGTTTTCCAGCTTGATGCCGAGGTCTTCGCTGATCACCTGGCCGCCGGTGAGGATGGCGATGTCTTCCAGCATCGCCTTGCGACGATCGCCGAAGCCCGGCGCCTTCACCGCCGCCACCTTGAGGCCGCCGCGCAGCTTGTTGACGACGAGGGTGGCAAGCGCCTCGCCCTCGACGTCCTCGGCAATGATCAGCAGCGGCCGGGCGCTCTGCACCACCGCCTCCAGCACCGGCAGCAGCGGCTGCAGGCCGGACAGCTTCTTCTCGTGGATGAGGATGAACGGGCTTTCCAGCTCGCAGTTCATCTTTTCCGCGTTGGTGATGAAGTAAGGCGAGGTGTAGCCGCGATCGAACTGCATGCCCTCGACCACTTCCAGCTCGGAAGACAGGCTCTTTGCCTCCTCGGCGGTGATCACCCCTTCCTTACCGACCTTCTCCATCGCCTTGGCGATCATCTCGCCGATCTCGCTCTCGCCGTTGGCGGAAATCGTCCCCACCTGGGCGATCTCGGCGTTGGTGGTGACGGCCTTGGACCGCGACTTCAGGTCGCCGATCACCGCCTGCACGGCGAGGTCGATGCCGCGCTTCAAGTCCATGGGGTTCATGCCGGCGGCGACGGCCTTGGCGCCCTCGCGGACGATCGCCTGCGCCAGCACGGTCGCTGTCGTCGTCCCGTCACCGGCCTCGTCGGACGTCTTCGAAGCCACCTCGCGCAGCATCTGCGCGCCCATGTTCTCGAACTTGTCGGCAAGTTCGATTTCCTTGGCGACGGTTACGCCGTCCTTGGTGATGCGCGGAGCGCCGAAGCTCTTCTCAAGAACGACGTTGCGGCCCTTCGGACCCAGCGTGACCTTTACGGCGTTCGCCAAAACATCGACGCCGTGCAGCATGCGCTGGCGGGCGTCGGTACCGAATTTCACGTCTTTCGCAGCCATGGTGCGACGTTCTCCAATGCAGCGTGGGGATTGACGGACTTAAGCGTTTTCGAGGATGCCGAGGAGGTCCGATTCCTTCATGATCAGAAGGTCCTCGCCATCGATCTTGACTTCCGTGCCCGACCACTTGCCGAACAGCACGCGGTCGCCCGCCTTCACGTCGAGGGCGTGCAGGTTGCCATCTTCGTCACGGGTGCCGGGACCGACGGCGACGATTTCGCCTTCCTGCGGCTTTTCCTTCGCCGTATCGGGAATGATGATGCCGCCTTTGGTTTTACCTTCCTGCTCGACGCGCTTGACGAGCACGCGATCGTGCAGCGGACGAAACTTCATGATGTCCCTCCGAGAATATTGGTGTCGCCACAAAACAGTCGGGTGTTAGCACTCACCCCTGATGAGTGCTAATGAGCTATGCGCCGGCCCGGGCGCTGTCAAGGGCCTTGGCGTACGCGGTGCGGCGCGGAACACCGCGCTGATCGGCGGCACCGACAGGAGCGGGCGGCACCGGCACCAGCGGGAGCCATCTTGTCATCGCCACTTGACCCAGGCATCCGGTCGCGGCCGAACATGGCCATTGACGCGGCATATAAATATGTTTAGTCCATCGTCTAAATAGATAATGTGGCCACGCGGGTTTCCCGGCGAGGCCCGCGCCGAGAATGGCCTTGAGAAGGAGATTGATGCCGATGACGATGTCACGCAGGTTGCCCCTCGCGGCGGCTGTCCTCGCCGTCGCTGTCGCCGGCAACGGCCCGGCGGGGGCGCAGACGACCCTGCTCAACGTCTCCTACGATCCGACGCGGGAGTTTTATCAGGAGTACAACGCGGCCTTTGCCAAGCTGTGGAAGGAGAAGACCGGTGCGGATGTGCAGATCCGGATGTCGCACGGCGGCTCCGGCAAGCAGGCGCGCTCGGTGATCGACGGCCTGCCGGCGGACGTGGTGACGCTGGCGCTGGCCGGTGATGTGGACGAACTGGCCAAGCGCGGCCTTCTGAAACCCGACTGGCAGACCCGCCTTCCCGACAACAGCGCGCCCTACACGTCGACCATCGTCTTCCTGGTGCGCAAGGGCAATCCCAAGGCTATCCAGGATTGGCCGGACCTGGTGCGCCAGGGGATCCAGGTGATCACGCCGAACCCGAAAACGTCGGGGGGCGCCCGCTGGAACTATCTCGCCGCCTGGGGGTATGTGTTGCAGCAGCCGGGGGGCACGCCGGAAAAGGCCCGCGAATTCGTGACCCAGCTCTACCGCAACGTTCCCGTGCTCGACACCGGCGCCCGCGGGTCGACGACCACCTTCGTTCAGCGTAGGATTGGCGATGTGTTCCTCTCGTGGGAAAATGAGGCGCTGCTGGCGATCAAGGAACTGGGGCCGGGTGAGGTCGATATCGTCGTGCCTTCGATCAGCATTCTGGCGGAACCCTCCGTCGCCGTCGTTGACGCGAACGTCGAGCGCAACAAAACGCGGGAGATCGCGGCGGCCTACCTGGGCAATCTCTATTCACCGGAAAGCCAGGAACTGATTGCCCGCCATTTCTTCCGGCCGCGGCTGCCGGAGGTGCTCGCCCGTCACCAGGCACAATTCCCGCCGCTTCGTCTGTTCACCATCGACGAGGTGTTCGGCGGCTGGGAAAAGGCTCAGTCGGAGCACTTCGCCGACGGCGCCATCTTCGACCAGATCTATCAGGCGGGGCCTCGCTAGTCCGGTGATGACGAGCCTCGCCAACGTCCTGCCGCGACGGGCGCCGAGCGTGTTGCCGGGCTTCGGCCCGGCGCTGGGCTTTACGCTCAGCTACCTTGGTCTGATCGTGCTGATCCCGCTCGCCGCCCTCGTGCTGCGTCCATGGGAGCTGGGCTTCGCCGGCTTCGTCGCCGCGGTCACCGAACCGCGGGTCCTGGCGGCGCTGCGCCTCAGCTTCGGCGCCTCGCTGATCGCCGCGGCGATCAATGCCGTCTTCGGCCTGATCGTCGCCTGGATCCTGGTGCGCTACCGGTTCCCCGGCAAGCGTGTCGTCGACGCCCTCGTCGATCTGCCGTTCGCCTTGCCGACAGCGGTCGCCGGCGTCGCGCTGACTGCGCTCTATGCGCCGAACGGCTGGATCGGCAGCCTGTTGCAACCGCTCGGCATCCAGGTTGCGTTCACGCCGCTGGGCGTCGTCGTCGCCCTGACCTTCATCGGGCTGCCCTTCGTCGTGCGCACGGTGCAGCCGGTGTTGCAGGACCTCGAACGGGAAGTGGAGGAGGCGGCGGCGAGCCTGGGTGCATCCCGCCTGCAAACGATGGTTCGCGTCATCCTGCCGGCCATCCTGCCGGCGCTGCTCACCGGCTTCGCGCTCGCCCTGGCGCGGGCCGTCGGCGAGTACGGCTCGGTGATCTTCATCGCCGGCAACATGCCGATGGTCTCGGAGATCGCGCCGCTGCTGATCGTCATCAAGCTGGAGCAGTACGACTACGCGGGCGCGGCGGCGGTCGGGGTGGCGATGCTGATCATCGCCTTCGCCATGCTGCTGGTTCTCAACCTGCTGCAAAGGTGGAACCGTGCCCGCTGACGCTGCATCGCCGCCAGTGCCCGCGGTTGACAGGCGCCCGCACGCCCTGCGATCGGCGATCGAGGAACCGGCATGGGTTCGCGCCATCCTGATCACGATTGGCTTGGCATTCATCGGCCTGTTTCTCGTCCTGCCGCTAACGTCGGTTTTCGTCGAGGCGTTGCGCAAGGGCCTTGCCGCCTACTTTGATGCGCTGGCCACGCCGGACGCGCTGGCCGCCATCCGCCTGACGCTGCTGGTCGCGGCGATCGCGGTGCCGTGCAACCTCGTGTTTGGCGTTGTCGCCGCCTGGGCCATCGCCAAGTTCGAGTTCCCTGGCAAGAGCATCCTCATCACCTTCATCGACCTGCCGTTTTCGGTCTCGCCGGTGGTCGCCGGCCTGATCTACGTGCTGCTGTTCGGCGCCCATGGCTGGCTGGGGCCCTGGCTTCGGGAGCATGACATCCAGATCATCTTCGCCGTCCCGGGGATCGTGCTGGCGACGATCTTCGTCACCTTTCCCTTCGTCGCTCGGGAGCTGATCCCGCTGATGCAGGAACAGGGCACGGAAGAGGAGGAGGCGGCGCTTTCCCTCGGCGCCTCCGGCTGGCAAACCTTCTGGTATGTCACCCTGCCCAACATCAAGTGGGCGCTGCTCTACGGCGTCCTGCTCTGCAACGCCCGCGCCATGGGCGAGTTCGGCGCGGTGTCGGTGGTTTCCGGCCACATTCGCGGCCTGACCAACACCATGCCGCTGCACGTTGAAATCCTCTACAATGAGTACAACTTCGTCGGCGCCTTCGCCGTCGCCTCGCTGCTGGCGTTCCTGGCGCTGGTGACGCTGATCCTCAAAAGCCTGCTTGAATGGCGCTATGGCCACGAACTGGCGCTGCCACGCCGCTGACGGAACATCGCCGATGGACATTCAGATACAGGGCATCAACAAGCAGTTCGGCAGCTTCACCGCGCTGGGAAACATCGACCTGACGATCGCGGAAGGCGAACTGGTGGCGCTGCTGGGCCCTTCCGGCTCGGGAAAAACCACCCTGCTGCGCATCATCGCCGGCCTTGAGCAGCCGACGTCCGGGTCGATCCTGTTCGGCGGCGAGGACCTCATCGGCCAGAGCCTGCGGGAGCGGCAGGTCGGCTTCGTGTTCCAGCACTATGCGCTGTTCCGGCACATGCGGGTGTTCGACAACGTCGCCTTCGGCCTGCGCGTCAAGAAACGCCGTGAGCGGCGGCCTGAGTCGGAAATCCGCGACCGGGTGATGCGCCTGCTGCGCCTGGTCCAGCTCGAACCTTTCGCTCACCGCTACCCGTCACAGCTCTCGGGCGGCCAGCGGCAGCGGGTGGCATTGGCGCGCGCTCTCGCCATCGAGCCCCGCGTGCTGCTGCTCGACGAGCCGTTTGGCGCCCTCGACGCGAAGGTGCGCAAGGAGCTTCGGCGGTGGCTGCGCGGCCTTCACGACGAGATGAACTTGACGAGCGTGTTCGTCACCCATGACCAGGAAGAAGCGCTCGAGCTCGCCGACCGCGTGGTGGTGATGGATCATGGCCGCATCGAGCAGATCGGACCGCCCAGCGAGGTCTACGAGCATCCGGCGACCGCCTTCACCTATGAGTTTCTCGGCAACGTCAACCGGTTCGACTGCCGCATCAATGACGGCCGGGCGACGTTTCTGATCGGCGAGATCACCGTGCCGGACGCCATCGGCGATCCGGCGGTTGCCTACGTCCGCCCCCACGACATCGATGTTTTCGCTGGCCGGGTGATGTCGGGAGAGCCGGGGATCGTCCGCTACGTTTCCGCCGCCGGCCCGCTCGCCAAGGTCGAGGTGGCCGTCGGCAAGGCCGACAACCGGCTCATCGAAGTCGAGCTGTCGCGGCCCCAACTCCATCACCTTGACCTCAAGGTCGGGCAGACCGTGTATGTCCGCGCCCGCAAGGCTCGGGTTTTTTCCCTCGCCGAGAACCGCCATCCGAGCGGCGAGGCGCTGTCGGTCAAGAGCGAGGCCATCTATGACGACGGGCAAGCCGCGGCGGTCGCCAGCGGCCGCTGAAGCCGCCTTCGGCCACGGCGGTCCGGGATCCGATCCCGGGATCAGATGTCGTAAACGAGAGCCATCGCGCCGCCGGCCGCACGGGATCGCAGATCGGCGAGGCTGGTGCGGTCGAGGATCCGGGCCATGGCGTCGCGCACATCGAGCATCAGGCTGCGAACCGGGCAGGCTGACGTGTCCTGACAGTCGTCGCAGCGGCGATAGGCGGTGCGGCTGGCACACGGGATCGGCGCCAGCGGCCCGTCGAGGACGCGGATGACGTCGCCGATCAGGATCCGGCTGGCGGGCCGCGCGAGCGAATAGCCGCCGCCCCGGCCCTTCTTGCTGTGCAGGAAGCCGGCGTGCTTCAGTTCGAGCAGGATGGCGTCGAGGAACTTCTTCGGGATGGCGTTGTGGGCGGCGATGTCGGCGATCAGGGACGCGCCTTCCCCCTCATGCTCCGCCAGATGCAGAAGCTCGACCGGTAGAGCGCAATTATCGCTGGCGGGCGGCGTGGGTCAAGTCGGTTGCGGACGTCGCCCCATCTCATTCACGCGCCGGTTCCACGGCCGCCCAACTCGCTGTTCGATGCCCGAGCGGACGACGGGCGCGATGTCATCCCTCCCCTCGAAGCCGCCGCCCCGCATGGGTCAGCGGATTTCACGCCGGATGGCCGTTGTGCTGGCGAAAGCGTCATACAAATGCCAATCTCCGATTAAGCCGAGGCGATGGTCCTCGCGGCCGCACAACACGGAGGCAAAATGACGACTGGTCAAGACTGGGATAAGGCAGCGGTGCTGGCAACGCTGAACCGCATCCTCGAAGCCGAACTCGCCGGCGTCGTCCGCTACACGCACTATTCGTTCATGGTTTTCGGGTACGGGCGGATCCCCATCGTGCACTGGCTGCGGGAGCAGGCGACCGAGTCGCTGACCCATGCCACGGAAGCGGGAGAGATGATCACCCTGCTCGGCGGTCATCCGTCGCTGGGGATCGGCCGGCTGCTGGAAAGCGAGAAGCATGACATCGGCGCCATCCTGCGCGAATCCCTGGACCACGAGAAGGCGGCGCTTGGCTACTACCGCCAGCTGTTGGCGCTGGTCGAGGGGCGGGATGTCATGCTGGAGGAGTACGCCCGCGAGATGATCGCCGCGGAAAGCCGGCATATCGGCGAGGTCGACAAGATGTTGCGCAACCCCGGTGACCTGAAGCCTTACGCGGTGCTGTAGTCGGCGCCACGGGCCGGCGTCGGTGGCAAACGTGAAAGCAGCGTCGGTCGTCGCCTCGGCGCCGGCCCGCCTCCTGAAGCGGCTGCTGCCGGCGCTTCGTGCCCAGCCGGTGCTGGCCGCCTGCATCGGTGTTCTCATCATCGGCGGCATCGTCGCCTGGGGGATCGTCCAGATCGGCAGCCGGGACCGCGGAGTCGTCATCGATCTCGGCGGCCCGCTGACCTTTCACCCGCTGCCGGAGATGATCGCCGACCTGAAACCGTCGGCGAAGCGTTCGCATCACATCAAGCTGACGATCGTCGCGCAGATCCCGGCGCAACAGGCGCCGCAGCTCGCCGCCCGCGTGGTGGTGGTGGTGGGGGGGGTGCAGCTGAGGTTGCGCGAACTGGCCGTTGCCGTTGTCGCCGGCGCCGCCGGCGCCGACCG
>JALOTH010000002.1 GCA_025458035.1 Rhodospirillales bacterium | reverse complement strand
ATGGATTACGTTCACTTCAACCCGGTCAAGCACGGCCTCGTTGCTTCGCCGGCAGACTGGCCATACTCCACGTTCAGGTCGTGCGCTGAACGCGGCCTTTATCCGCTTGACTGGATTGGGGATGGCATTGGAGACATCGAGGCCGGCGAACCGGGCGGCTGAAGGCATCCGTCGGAATACGCCAAGGGGCTATTCCGACTACGCGTGCTGAAGCGTTCGGTGATCCGATCGAACCTTCTCTTGTGATCCGGATCGCCCCTGACAAAGTGGCCAAAACGACGAAGCGCGTCATACATCTCAGGCCCCGAGTAGTCCTTCGCGAGGTCTTGAATGGCGCCGATTGCGGTTTGACGCTCACTGATTTACTTGGCCTTGTTTGCCGTCCAATAGGCAAACCAAGCGGCAGCTACGGCCCCTACCGCGCCGATGATTTGCCCGATCGCGCCGACCCAGTTGGCATCCCACTCCATGATTGACTTCCTGCGTCCTCAGCCGGGTTGATCCGGGCCGCCATCGCCGTCGGCCGGCAGGCACGGCGCGAGCGCATCCAGCAACGGCGGCAGGCGATGCTTCACCACGGACCAGACAACGTCGAGGCGCACCTCGGCGTAGCCGTGGATCAGCCGATGGCGCATGCCGGTGATCTCGCGCCAGGGAATCTCGGAATGGGCGGCGCGGAATTCGGCGGAGACCTTGCCGGCGGCCTCGCCGATCACGGCAAGCGAATGGATGACCGCGTTCTGGTGCAGGCGGCTGGCGAGAAACGCCGCCTCGTCCATCCCGGCGACGAACCCAAGGGCATCACGGGCGGCGAGGGCCATGTCGAGGATCAGCGCCGCGTCGCGTTCGGACGGTTCAGCCGGCATAGAGGGGCTCGGCCTCGGCGAGGATGCGGCGGCGGCGGATGGGATTGCGGCTCGCCTCGACGGCTTGGCGTTCGACCAGATCGACCGGGCGGCCGAGCAACGCCTCCAGCGCCTCCTTGAAATCGAGGAACGAGGTGAGGTCGTCGGCCTCGGCGGCGAACTCGACCAGAAAATCCACATCGCTGCGCGACGGGTCGAAGTCGCCGGGGCGGACGGCCGAGCCGAAGGCATCGAGCCGTCGCACCCGGAAACGGCGGCACAGCTCGGCAACGGCATCGCGTCGGTCGGCAAGCAACGGGTGCATGGGCTCTCCTTTCACGCCACGGACGCAACGGCCCGCTGCCGGCGACCGCCCCGGCGGTTTGACGTCGCTGCGGCGCGTTCGGCCTTGATGCGGGCGAGCAGCGCCGAGGCGGGTTCGTCGTTCGGGTCCTGCGGCACCCGTTCGCCACGGAAGGCTTTGGCGAGGATGGATTGACTCAACGTAGATAGCCCTTGTATCGAATCGATGTGCCGCCGGCGTAGCAACCATTAAGCTTCGGCCGGCCGCCGGTTAATGGTCGCTACCGTGCTGGGAGCGGGACTACGGTCCGCCCGGCGGGCAGCGCGCCGGGCCAATCGGATTAGCCGCCCCCCTTCCCCTACCGCTGCAGGCGCACGCGGTAGGCGAGGTCGGCCTTGCCGCGCGCCGGCACCGAAACCGTCCAGGCGATGCGATCGGCCGCCTCCTTCATGTGCGGCGCCGTCTCCGATAGCACCTTCCAATCGCCGGCGAGGCGCTCGATCACCCGCACGTCGACCGTTTCGTCCTTGGCGTTGTCGACGCTGATCTGCCACGCCGCCTCGGTGTAGGCGTTGGGCTCGCGTGCGGCAAGGAAGTCCGTCTGCCGGCGGCGGACGGTGATATCGAAGGCGTCGCCCGGCTCCAGCTCGATGCGGCCACCGGCCGGCGTCGCCGGCACCCGGTCCTCGCCGATCAGCCGCAACTCGCCTTTGCCGTCACGGGAAAAAATGCGCGCCGCGCCCGCCGGGAACGGCTGCGCCCCCTCACCCACCGGCACCGTGACGGCAAGGCGCACGCGCGGGTGCGTCACCGCCGGCTCGACGCCGCGCAGCGGGTGCCAGACGCCGCCGCCCTCGCTGACATAGCTCCGGACGACCGTCAGATCGGCGATGTCCAACAGCGGAAACTGCCGCGTCTGCCGATCGTCCAGGTTCACCGTTCCGGCCAGCCGATACAGGTGCAGATCGGCGACGGCCTCCCGCTCGGGAGGCGCACCATCGGCTGGCGCCGCCATCATCTCCGCCCGCATCGCCCGCGGTGATGGCGCCGGCGCCGCCACCCGATTGACCCGTCCGGCGATCAGGCCGACGCTGGCGCCGGTCAAGGCGCTGCCGGTGGTATTGGTGACCGACGCCCGCCCGGCAAGGTGGGCGAGCCGGCTCCCCTCGTCCAGCGTGACCACGTAATCGGCGCTCCAGCCAAGGCCGCCGGTGAGATAGGAAAGGGTCAGCGGCTGGCGGGCGGCGGCTGCCGACTCGACGTTTGCCGACAACGTCGGCGCCGGCGACAGCCCATCGGGTAGCGTCGGAAACGCCAGCCGGCCCGGCGGCACCGTTTCGATGCGATCGCGGTAGCGGACGACGACGCCTTGCTCGACGGCGAGCAGCGTCGCCGGCTCGGCCTGATCTTCGCCGGTCTGCGGATGGCTGCGAATGACCAGGACCGGCCCGCCGACGGCGCGCCGCAACAGGGCGTCGGGGGTCAGCACATCGAAGTCCTGATCGAGAGTGATCACGCGCACCCCTTTGCCGGCTTCGAGCCAGGGGCTGGCGGCGACCATTTCGCGGCTGACAGCGCTGAAGGTCAGGCGCGCCGGACCCTTCGGCAGATCGACAGCGCGGGTGTCGCGCACGAAGGCGAAGCCGTCGCCATAGACGGTCACGGCAAGGCCGGATCGCGCTGCCGGATCGACCGCGATCGTCTCGCCGGCGGCAGCGTTGGCGGCCATGGCGGCGCTCAGAAGGGCAGCGAGGATGGGGACACGCATGGGGGTCGTCTCCTGCGGATCGCCTGCGGCGGACCGAGCCGTGTCATCATAGTTGACCCCCGTCATTCTATGCATGGCGGCCGGTAACCGCCAGGGCGGTGGCCGGCCAACGTGCTGCCGGCGCTGTCAGTCAACAGGCTAGCCCGGCGCCTGTCGAGCCTCTTGCCGGGCATTCCCAGCCCATCTCCGGAACAGGCGCGAGCACTCCGATCAGTCCTGCCGAAGGGCGTCGATCGCGGCCTTGCAGTCAAATCGCGCGGCGGCATCGTCGGCGCGCAGCACCGCCGCAAAGTAGGCGCGGCTATGCGGCGCCGCGGCGCCGGCAAGGCCGTCCACCGCGAGCGGATTGCCGGCGGCGAACAGCTCGTGCAGCAGCAGCCGCAGCGAGCCGAGATCGTCCACATCGTACCACAGCGGCAACAGCGACAGCGGCAGCGCGAGATCGGCGGCGCGCGCCAGTGTCTGCGCCAGGACGCGGCTCGAACTCCAGGCCACGCCCTCGAAGATCCCGCCGTGCGCACGCTTCAGCCCGATCAGATAGTATCCGCCATCGATGGCCGGGCCGACAACGAGGCGGTCGCCGGCTTCGCGCAGCGCGGCCACCGCACGCCGCAGGATATCCGCCGGCAACGTCGGGCTATCCCCGTTGAGCAGGCAGACGCCGCCGTAGCCGGCCGCCAGAAGGTCTTCGGTGGCATGCAACAGGCGTTCGCCGAGGCCGTCGCCCCGCTGTGCCAGCATGCGGAAGCCCTTCGGCAGCAGTCCGTCGAAAGCGGCCTCCGCGCCCACGGGGGTATAGACGGCAAACCCGTCGCAGCCGCCGATGCCAGCGATCCCGGCCGCCAGGTCGGCAATGAAGCAGCGCGACGCCGCCGCCGCTTCGCCGGCGGTCAGCGGCGGGCACAGCCGTGTCTTGCAGGCGCCATCCCGTGGCGCCTTGCAGATGATGGCCAGCGCGATCGCATCCTCAGCCACCCGCCCTTCGCCGGCATCGCTCACCCGCGGCGGCCGATTTTCGGCTCCTCGCCGGCGATGAGGCGACGGATGTTGGCGTCGTGGCGAACGAAGCCCAGAACGGCCAGCAGCGCCGCCGCCACCGCCCGCTTGCCATCGGCGAGCCAGAACATCAGCAGCGGCGCGCTGGCGAGCGCGACCAACGCCGCCAGCGAGGAATAGCGGAAGATCAGCGCCGTCAGCAGCCACACCGCGCAGGCGGCCAACCCCGCCGGCCAGGCGATCGCCAGCAGCACGCCCAGCGTCGTCGCCACGCCCTTACCCCCCTTGAACCGCAACCAGACGGGAAAGTTGTGGCCGGCAACGGCGGCGACGCCAGCGATCAGTCCCGCCGCTTCGCTGCCCCACTGAGTAAAGGCGAGGGCCGCCGCCGCCCCTTTGCCGCCGTCGAGCAGCAAGGTCGCGGCGGCGAGCGGCTTGTTGCCCGTGCGCAGGACGTTGGTGGCACCGATGTTTCCCGAGCCAATGCGCCGGATGTCGCCCAGACCGGCGGCGCGGGTCAGCATCAGACCGAACGGGACCGAGCCGAGAAGATAGCCGGCGACGGCGGCGATGATGAGCAGCCCCGGGTCGGCCAATGTGAACGCCCCCGCCGCCACCGCGCTCAGCCCCCGGCCCCGACGGCTGGCGCCTGCTCGTCGAAGCTGAACACACGGCGGCCATCGACGATGGTCAGCAGCACCCGCCCTTGCACCGGCCGGTAGTCGAAGGGGGTGTTTTTCGACTTCGAGTGCAGCGCGCTCTCGCGCACCTGCCAGCCGCGCTCCGGGTCGAACAGCGTCAGATCAGCGGGCGCCCCCTTGGCGAGACGCCCGGCCGGCAGATCCAAAAGATCGCCGGGCTTGCAGGTGATCAGTTTCAGCAACTCGATCATCGACAGCTGGCCATTGTGGACAAGCTCCAGCGACACGCTGAGCAGTGTTTCCAGGCCGATGCCGCCGAACGCCGCCTGACTGAAGGGCAGGCGCTTGGCGTCCTCGTCCTCGGGCGCGTGATCGGAGGCGATGGCGTCGATGGTGCCATCGGCCAAGCCCTCGATGACGGCGAGGCGGTCCCGTTCCGCGCGCAGCGGCGGCGACAGTTTGGCGAAGGTGCGATAGTCGCCAACCGCGTTCTCGTTGAGCGCAAAATACGGCGGCGCGGTGTCGCAGGACACCGGCAGGCCGCGTGCCTTCGCCGCGCGGATGACGGCGATCGCCGCCGCCGTCGAGACATGGGCGAAGTGCAGCCGCGCCCCGGTCAATTCGACGAGGCGGATGTCCCGTTCGACCATGATCACCTCGGCCGCCGCCGGAATGCCGGCGAGACCGAGCCGCGTCGCCATTTCGCCGGCGTTCATGTCGCCACCGGCGGCGAGCGTCGGCTCTTCGGGATGTTCGACGATCAGCAGGCCAAAGGTGCTCGCGTAGTTCAGCGCCTGCCGCAGGATGCGCGCATTGGCAACCGCCTTCACCCCATCGGTGAAGGCGACGGCACCGGCCTCGGCGAGCATCCCCATCTCCGCCAACTCCTGACCGGCGAGGCCGCGCGTCACCGCGCCATAGGGGTAGACCTTGGTCAGGCCAAGCAGGCGGGCTCGCCGGGCGACGAACTCGACGACGGAGACGTCGTCGATGACCGGATCGGTGTTTGGCAGGCATACCATGGTGGTGATGCCGCCGGCGGTCGCCGCCCGGCCGGCCGAGGCGAGGGTGCCCTTGTGCTCCTCGCCGGGCTCGCGCAGCTGCACGCGGATGTCGACAAGCCCGGGGGCGAGGCAATGCCCGGCACAGTCGACGACGTCGATATCGGGTGGTAACTGCGTTCGCGTGATGTGGGGACCAAAGTCGGCGATCTGCTCTCCCTCGGTGATCAGTCCGCCCGGCGTGTCGAGGCCGCTCGCCGGATCGATCAGACGGGCGCCGACGTAGGCGACCCGCGCCCGTGGACCCACTGTGCGAACGGACATGGCGCGACGTCCCCCTATCGTCCGGTCACAGGTTTGGCGTGTCCGAACGCGGCAGGTTGCGGGTGAGAATCTCGAGGCAGGCCATGCGGACGGCGACGCCCATTTCCACCTGCTCGCGAATGACGCTGCGGCCGTAGTCATCGGCGACCACGCTGTCGATCTCGACACCGCGGTTCATTGGCCCCGGATGCATGATCAGCGCCTCGTCACTGGCTTCGGCCAGCTTTTCGTAGGTGAGGCCGAAAAAGTGGAAATATTCACGGATGGACGGCACGAAATTGCCCTGCATCCGTTCCGTCTGCAGCCGCAGCATCATGACGATGTCGCAGCCGGCGAGCCCCTGCGCCATGTCGTGATAAACCTCTACGCCGAGCCGCTCCACCGCCGACGGCAGCAAGGTGCGCGGCGCGACGACGCGCACCTGCGCGCCCATCGTCGTCAGCAGGTGGATATTGGAGCGGGCGACCCGCGAATGGAGAATGTCGCCGCAGATCGCCACCTTCAGCCCCGACAGCCGCCCCATGCGGCGGCGAATCGTCAGCGCGTCGAGGAGCGCCTGCGTCGGGTGCTCATGGCTGCCGTCGCCGCCGTTGATCACCGCGCAATTGACTTTTTCCGACAACAGCTTGACGGCGCCGGAGGCGGGATGGCGGACGACCAGCACATCGGGGTGCATGGCGTTGAGGGTCATCGCCGTATCAATGAGGGTTTCGCCCTTGCGCACCGAGGATGTGGCGATCGACATGGTGATGACGTCCGCGCCAAGCCGCTTGCCGGCCAATTCAAACGACGTGCGCGTCCGCGTCGACGACTCGAAGAACAGAATGATGATGGTGCGGCCGTTGAGCAGCGCCTGTTTCTTGTCGGCGCGGCGATTCTGTTCGACGAACCGCTCCGACTGGTCCAGCAGCAGGATGATTTCGGGCGGCGTCAACCCTTCGATGCCAAGAAGGTGCCGGTGCCGGTATTGCATCGAGGGATCGTCTGCGCTCATGAACCGGCACTATAGGGGGCTGGTACCGCCAGCGGCAAGTCACGGCACGAGGAAGCCGGCGAAGTCGAGAATGACCAGGATCAGCGGCAGGCTGATGCCGGCGGCGAGGGTCGTCGCGGTGATCGATGCCGCCAGGAACGGCGCATCGCCGCCCATCAGGCGGGCCATCACATAAGCGGAGGCGGACGCCGGAAGCGCGCCGTACACGGTGGCGATCGCGGCCTCGTGCGGGCCGGCGCCGAGGCCGACGGCGATCGCCAGCATCACCGCCGGCAGCACCATCAGCTTCAGCGTGCCGGCGGCCAGCACCCCGGCGCCGCAGGCGCGAAGGGCGCGCGGTTCGAGGCCGGCACCGACCGCCAGCAAGCCGAGCGGCAGCGATGCGGTGCCGAGGATCTGCAGGAGCGGGCCGATCACCGGCGGCAAGCCCAGACCCGTAGCGTTGAGCGCAAGGCCGACGGCGCAGGCGATGATCAGCGGATGGCCGGCGATGGCGCGCCAGATGCTGACACCGGCGCCGCTGTTGCGGCCCCAGCGCTGCAGGGCCATCACGCTGATGATGTTGACGGCGGGCACGCCCACGCCCACGCACAAGCTGACCAGGGCGAGCCCCTCGCCGCCGAACAGCGCCGCCGCCGCCGCCAGCCCGACGTAAACGTTGGGCCGCACCGCCGACTGAAGGAGCGAGGTGAACTCCGGTCCGCCGAGACCCAGCGGGCGACGCAGCACGAAGCAGGCCGCCGCAACGATGAGGATGCCGCCGATGACCGCGGCGACCGTGGCCGAGGCGCCCCTTCCCAGCTCTGCGCCGGCGGTGTTGACGACGAGCAGGGCGGGGAACAGGACCATAAAGGTGAGCCGCTCCGCCGCCGGCCAGAAGGCATCGTCGATGAGTTGCCGGCGTTTCATGACGAAGCCGAGAAAGATCACCGCGAACACCGGCAACAGGCCGGAGGCGATCGCGGTCATTGCCGCTGCGTCGGCGGCGGCGGCCGCGAAGACAGGTTGGCCAGGGCGTCGAGCGCGCCCTGCAGGATGTAGGCGGCTGCCGATCGGTCGACGAGGGCGCGCCGCCGCTTGCGGCTCAAGTCGGCTTCGCCGATCAGGACCCGCTCGACCGCCGCCGTCGATAACCGCTCGTCCCAATACAGGCACGGCAACGGGATGCGTTGGCGCACATCGCGGCCGAACTGGCGGACCGCCTGCGCCCGCGGCCCCTGCCGCCCGTCGAGGCCGAGCGGCAGGCCGATGACGAGACCGGTGATCTCGCGCTCGGCGACAATGCCGGCGAGGCTCGCCAGGTCACGCGCCAAGCCGGCGCGTGCCAGGGTGGTCAGCGGCGTGGCGATGGTGCGCGTGATGTCGGAGACCGCCAAGCCCAGCGTTTTCGTTCCGACGTCGATGCCGAGAACGGCACGGCCGGGCGTGAGCGCCGCTCGAAACGCGGCAGGGTCCAACATGGACAACGGCTTTCATTCCGCTGGCAGCAGCGTCATCACAGGGCGCCAAGCCTATCGGCCGGCGCCGCGGCCGTCGAGGTCCGATCCTCTGCCTGAAAAGTATGCAACCACCGACACTCTGGTGGGCAATTCCACCGCCACCCGTCAGGCGGGAAGCCGCGACGCGCTCCCGCACCGGCGATCACCCCGTGCTGCACCGCCGCCAGTCTTCCTGAGCGCAGCGCAACGCGCTCGTTTCGGCGATAGGCACTGAGAGTTGCTTCCATGCAACAGAATGTGGCCCTGGTCTTGCTGCATCGGATTGGAAACTCGCCCGCCAGTCATGGGCTCGGCCTCGATGCGAAGGAAAGGTGCTGCGAATGAACGAAAAAACCTTGCTGTTATCCTCGGCCATCCTTTTTGGCCTCGTCAGTGGTGTGCCGAACTCGGTCCTGGCGCAAACGGCGCCGGAAGCCAAGCCCGCCGCTGACACCGGCGCTGCGGCGACTGACGGCGAAGGCGCCGACGAGAGTTGGCTCGACCAGCAGATTCCCGGACAGATCTCCGGCGGCGTTGCCTTCACCACGGATTATATCTTCCGTGGCGTTTCACAGACCGACAACAATCCGGCCGTGCAGGGCAGCCTCGAGTACGCTTACGAGACCGAGTTTTTCGGCATTACACCCTATGCGGGGATTTGGGGCTCCAACGTCGATTTCAATGACGGCGATAACGCGACGGTGGAACTCGACTGGTCATTCGGTCTGCGCGGCACCGTGCCGATCGCCGAGCAGGAAATTTCCTGGGACATCGGCGGTATCTACTACAGCTATCCGGGCGCCGGCCGCATCGATGGCGAGGCGAGCAACTATAATTACTGGGAAATCGCCAGCAGCCTCGGGTGGGCACCGATCGAGCCCCTAAGCTTCGGCGCCAGCTATTACTACTCCCCCGATTTCTTCGCTGGCACCGGCCACGCCCATTACCTCAATGGGCTTGTGACATTCACACCGCCCAATCCCTGGGTGAACGTCGCACTGTTCGCCGGCCTCGGCCGCCAGTGGATCGAGGACGCGAAGGATTATACCGACTGGACGATCGGCGCCACGGTCAGCATCAAGGGCGTCGATCTGACCTTGCAGTACACCGATACCAATCTGACGCAGGCCGAGCTCGGCGGGAACAAGCTGTCCGACGCGCGGGTGATCTTCACCGCCGGCGTTGCCTTCTGATTCTGCGGCGTCGCGTGCGCCGGCGGGCCAGCGGCGGTGCCCGCCGACGCTTGCGCGCGCGCAGCGCCAGTGCTATCCGTGCCGTCCTTCGTTACCGAATGCTCTCCTCCAGTTCCGAAACGGCACGTGTCCCTCGACCGCAGCACCGTTCGCACCATCGCCTATCTCGCCCGCCTGCGTGTCGCCGAGGATCAGCTCGATGCGCTGGCAACGGAATTGTCGGCGATCCTCGATTTCGTCGAGCAGCTGAATACGGTGGATACCGGCGGCGTCGAACCGATGACGTCGGTTGCCCACATCCAGCTGCCGCTGCGCGCCGATGCGGTCAGCGATGGCGGCGCGCCCGACACCGTGCTCGCCAACGCACCGCTACCCATTGACGGGACCTATGCCGTGCCGAAGGTCGTCGAATGACGGCGGCGCTCACCGGGCTGACACTCGCTGAAGCCGCCGACGGCCTGGCTTGCGGGCACCTCTCCGCCGTTGAATTGACGCAAGCGTACCTCGATGCGATGGCGGCGGCGCGCGATCTCAACGCGTTCATCACGGAAACCCCGGACCTCGCCCTGGCAGCGGCCGTGGCGGCCGACGCGCGCCGCCAGCGGGGACAGTCACTCGGCCCCCTCGACGGCATCCCGCTGGCGATCAAGGACCTGTTCTGCACGGAGGGCGTGCGCACCACCGCCGCCTCGCCTATTCTCGACGCGTTCGTGCCGCCGTACGAATCGACGGTCACGGCGAAGCTGAAGGCGGCCGGCGCGGTCATGCTCGGCAAGACGAACCTCGATGAGTTCGCCATGGGGTCGTCCAACGTCACCAGCTGCTTCGGGCCGGTGAAAAACCCCTGGGGACGGGGCGGCGAGCGCGACCTGGTGCCCGGCGGCTCTTCGGGCGGCTCGGCAGCGGCGGTGGCCGGACGGCTGTGCCTCGGCGCCACCGGCACCGACACCGGCGGTTCCATCCGCCAGCCAGCGGCGTTCTGCGGCATCGTCGGGTTGAAGCCCACCTATGGCCGCTGCTCGCGCTGGGGGATCATCGCCTTCGCGTCCAGCCTCGACCAGGCGGGGCCGATGGCGCGCCGGGTGGCGGACGTCGCCATCCTGCTGACGGCGATGGCCGGTCACGACCCGCGCGACTCCACCTCGGCGCCGCTGCCGGTGCCGGACTTCGCGGCGGACCTTGCCGCGGCCGACCCCAGCGACGTGCGCGGCCTGCGCGTCGGCGTGCCCGCCGAATACCGCGTCGGCGGCATGGCCGAGGAGATTGACGCCCTCTGGCGCCGCGGCGCCGACTGGCTGCGGGCGGCGGGCGCGACGATCGTCGACATCTCGCTCCCGCACACCCAGCACGCGCTCGCCACCTACTACATCATCGCCCCGGCGGAGGCGTCGTCCAACCTCGCTCGCTACGACGGCGTGCGCTTCGGGCTGCGCGTGCCCGGAGAAACGCTGGACGAGATGTATCAGAACACGCGCGGCGAGGGCTTCGGCGCCGAAGTACGGCGGCGCATCCTCATCGGAACCTACGTATTGTCCGCCGGCTATTATGACGCCTATTACCTGAAGGCGCAGAAAGTGCGCGCGCTGATTGCCCGCGACTTCGCCCATGCCTTCGAGGCCTGCGACGTGATCTTGACGCCGACGGCACCTTCCGATGCCTTCGCCATCGGTGAAAAGACCGACGATCCGATCACCATGTACCTCAATGACGTCTTCACCGTGCCGGCCAGCCTCGCCGGCCTGCCAGGGCTGTCGGTGCCGGCGGGCTTGAGCCGTCGCGGTTTGCCGCTGGGGCTACAGGTGATCGGCCGGCCGTTCGACGAGGCGACGGTGCTGCGCGCGGGAGCGGCCCTGGAGCGGGCCGCCGCCTTTACCGCCACGCCGATGGCGTGATCGCGGCGGTCCTACCAGTCGACGGGCCGGACTTCGGTAACTTCGGGAATGTAGTAGCGCAGCATGTTCTCGATGCCATGCTTGAGCGTCGCCGTCGATGACGGACAGCCGGAGCACGCCCCCTGCATGTGCAGGTAGACGACGCCGTCCTCAAAGGCGCGGAACACGATATCCCCGCCGTCCTGGGCGACCGCCGGCCGCACCCGCGTCTCCAGCAGCTCCTTGATGGCGGTGACGATCTCGTCGTCCTCGCCGCCGGCGGCGGCGGCCCCCGCATAGCCTTCGCCGACGACCGGCTGGCCGGAGGTGAAATGGTCCATGATCGCGGCCAGCAGCAGCGGCGTCAACACGGCCCACTCCTGAGCCGCAGCCTTGGTCACGGTGATGAAATCACCGCCGAGAAAAACCCCCTCGACCCCGTCAATGGCAAACAGCCGCGTCGCCAGCGGTGAGTGAACCGCCGCGGCGGCATCGGGAAAGTTGGCGGTGCCCTCGCCCATCACCTCAACGCCCGGCAGAAACTTGAGTGTCGCCGGATTGGGGGTCGGTTCCGTCTGAATGAACATGTGTCGTCCCTTTCTGCGGCGATGACGCCGGGCGCCCGCTATTCGCCGCTGTCGGTCAAGTGGGGAGCAGCGCGAGATCCATCAACCCCGCCGCGGCGTGTTGAGAAAGCCGACGATGTCGTAGACTTCGGCGAGGATGGGGGCCGCGATCGCCTCGGCTCTCGCCGCGCCGTCGGCCAGCACCCGGTCGATATGGCCGGGATCGGCGAGCAGGCGGCGAACCTCCGCGCCGATCGGTGACAGCGCGGCAACCGCCCGGTCCGCCAGCTGCGACTTGAACCGCGACCATTCGGAGCCGGCGAAGCCGTGGCACACGTCCTGGAGTTCCGCATCGGTGAGCGCCGCATAGATGCCGAGCAGGTTGGCCGCTTCCGGCCGGCCTTCGAGACCTTGCGGGGTATCCGGCACGACGCCGGCATCGGAGGTCGCCTTGCGGATCTTCAGCGCGATCGTATCGGCATCGTCCACCAGGTTGATGCGCGAATAGTCGGAGGGGTCCGACTTGCTCATTTTCTTGGTGCCGTCACGCAGTGACATCACCCGCGCCGCCGGGCCTAAGATCAGCGGCTCGACGATCGGAAAAATCTCACGGCCGTAATCGTTGTTGAACTTCTGGGCGATATCGCGGGCCAGTTCCAGATGCTGCTTCTGGTCCTCGCCCACCGGCACGTGCGTCGCCTTGTACAGCAGGATATCGGCCGCCATCAGGTTGGGATACGCATAAAGGCCGACCGACGCGTTCTCCCGATGCTTGCCCGCCTTCTCCTTGAACTGCGTCATCCGGTTCAGCCAGCCGAGGCGGGCGACGCAGTTGAACACCCAGGCGAGCTGGGCATGACCGGCGACGCGGCTCTGGTTGAACAGGATCTGGCGTTCGGCATCGACGCCGGCGGCGAGCACGGCGGCGGCGACGCTGCGGGTGCTGGCGATCAGTTCGGCCGGGTCCTGCCAGACGGTGATCGCGTGCATGTCGACGACGCAGTACAGGCACTCAAAGCGCTCCTGCAGGCGCACCCAATTGCGGATGGCGCCGAGATAGTTGCCGAGATGCAGATTGCCGGTGGGCTGAATGCCCGAGAACACGCGCTGCATGGTCCGATCTGCTGCACTGCTGAAGGCTGGCTGGGCTTATGCAGGCTCGCCAGCCTGGGGTCAAGCCGCGCCGCGGCCGCGTAACAGTCCGCGCAGCTCGCCAAAGCGTGCGGCACCGAAAAGCTGGACGCACACGCCGTAGACGGCGAGGCCGACAGCGATCATCGCCCCCACCGCCGCCGCCCGCTCCATCAGGCCGCCCGTCCACCACGGCTGTAGGATCTCACGCAGCCCCCAGATCGCCGCCGCCATCGCCGCCGTCGCCAGCAGCGTGCGCGGCAGGCGCCGGCGCAGGCGGTCGTCGATGCGCAGCAGCTTCCGGCGAAACAGCACCACGGCCAGCAGCCCGGCGTTGCACCAAGCGGCGAGTGCCGTCGACAGCGCGATGCCGACGTGCCCCAGCGGCCACATCAGCGTCAGCGACAGGGCGATATGCACCACCATGGTGATCGCGGCGATCTTCACCGGCGTCGCCGTGTCCTCGCGCGCGTAATAGGCGGGCGTCAGCGCCTTGATCAGCAGAAAGCCGGGCAGGCCCGCCGCGTAGGCGGTCAGCGCATTGGCGGTGGCGACGACGGCGTCGGGGCCGAAGGCGCCCCGCTCGAACAGCAGCGCGATCACCGGCTCGGACAGGATCATCAGCGCCGCCGCCGCCGGCAGCATCAGCAGAAAGGCGAGTTCCAGCGCCCGATTCTGGCTGTGCAGCGCCGCTTCGAGTTGGCCGAGCCTAAACTGTCGCGACAACAGCGGCAGCAGCGCCGTCGACACGGCGACGCCGACGATGCCGTGGGGCAGCTGGTTCAGGCGGTCGGCGTAGAACAGGTAGGAGACGGCGCCGGTGCCGAGCAGGGAAGCGAGCGTGGTGTCGACCAGCACGTTGACCTGGTGCACGCCGGCACCGAACGCCACCGGCACGGCGCGGCGGATCAGCAGGCGCACCCGCGGCTCCAGCTTGGGGCGCGGCAGGCGCATCCAGAAGGCCCCGGTCCCGGTGTTCACGAACAGCCACAGGAATTGCACGATCCCGGCGACCGTCGTGCCCCAGGCCAGGGCGTGACCCATGGTCGGCATCCACGGGCCGGCGCCGAGCAGGGCGCCGATCAGCGACAGGTTGAGAAGGATGGGGGTGGCCGCCGGCGCCGCGAACCGTCCATGGGCATTGAGGACGCCGCCGAGCAGCGCGGTGAGGGAGATGAACAGCAGGTAGGGAAAGGTCAGCCGGCAGAACTCGACGGCAAGCCCATACGTTTCCGTACCGACGAAGCCGGGGGCGATCACATGGATCACCAAGCCCATCGCCAGTTGCATGACGAGGACAAAGGCGAGCAGCGCCGCCGTCAGCACGGCAAGGGTTCTTTCGGCGAAGGCGCGCGCCTGCGAGCGGCCCTCCGACTGCAGCGTGCCGACGAAAAGCGGCACGAATGCCGCCGAGAAGGCGCCTTCCGCGAACAGCGCGCGGAACAGATTGGGCAGCCGCAAGGCGACGAAAAACGCGTCGGCGACCGGCCCGGTCCCGAGCAGCGCCGCCGTCAGAACGTCGCGGATGAAGCCAAGCACGCGGCTGACGGCGGTGAGCCCGCCGATCGTCGCGATCGACCGGAGAAGAGACATGGCCCTTGTTTAGCGGCTTTTCATCCGGCAGCAAGGCCGCACCGCGGCGGCGGCGGCGGCCCTTGCTGATCGTCGCACGAAGGCGGTGATTGACGCCGTCGGCCGCGCCGCGGCATCCTGTGCGCACTCACGTGCCACGCCTGGGGGTTCGCTGTCGGTGCCCAAGGTGAGAATCGTCGCCGACTACGGTTCGAACGGCTATATCCTGGTCGACGAGGCGGCCCGTGCCTTCGCCACGCTGCCGGTTGATGACGACCTCCTGGCTCGCCTTGCCCGCTGGGCCGATGCCTATGACGCGCACTGCGACCCGCTCGCCTATGAGGATGTCTCGGGCAAGCGATTCGACTTCGTTGCCTTCTCCGCCACTGGGCTTGCCATCGCCCGTGCCGTGAAGCGGGCCCTGCCACACTGGACCGTCACCTACTTCGACGAAGCGCTGGACTGGTTTTCTTCGCGCGATCCCCGCCACTACGCGCCGGCTGGCGCGGAATACGAGATCACCTCGAACGAGGGGCTTGCCGCTGGCCCGCCGGCTCGCACCCCCCGCAACGGGGGGCCGGCGTGCTAAACCCTCGCTTCGCATGCCCAACCGAAAAACTTTCAGTAGCGTTTTCAGATCATTGATCGTAGTGATGGGGGAACGCTAACGATCGGCGCGGGCGGAAATCGCTGCCGACGCACCAACAGGAAGGGGAGCCATGACACGCGCCGTCAGCCTTGGCCTCGCTATGGCCGCCCTGTGGCTGCTGCTCTCCGGTTATTTCGACAAACCGCTGCTGCTTGCCATGGGCGCCGTCTCCGTGGTGCTTGTTGTGCTGCTCTCTCGCCACATGGACGTGGTCGACCACGAAGGCCACCCGGTGCACCTGAGCCTTAAGGTCCTCGCCTACTGGCCCTGGCTGCTCAAGGAGATCGTCGTGTCCAGCATCGACGTGGCCAAGGTGATCCTGGCACCGAGCCTGCCGATCGCGCCCGCGGTGTTCACCGTTCGCGGACGACAGCGGACGGAACTCGGGCGGGTCATCTTCGCCAACTCGATCACGCTGACGCCGGGAACGGTGACGATCGCCCTCGATGGCGAGGAACTCACCGTCTACGCGCTGACCGCGCAGGCGGCATCCGGATGGGAGGACAGCGAAATGAACCGGCGGGTTGCGGCGATCGAGGCGGCGACGTGATGTTCGGTTTCACCGCCCTCGGCGTGTTGCTGGCGATGGCGCTGGTGCTCGTGCGCGGACTGGCGGGGCCGACGGTCTACGACCGGATTCTCGCCGTCAACGCGTTCGGTACGCTGACCGTCCTGCTGATCGCGGTGCATGGCTTTCTGAGCGGCCGGCCGGACTTCCTCGATATCGCGCTGGTCTATACCCTGATCAACTTCATCGCGCTGATTGCCGTCACCAAGTTCGCCAAGTTCGCCCATCTCGGCGGCCCCTTCGAACAGCGCAGCTGGTCCGACGTCTGATGGTGGCGGTGCTGCTTGACGGTCTCAGCTGGCTCTGCCTCGTCGCCGGCGTGCTGGCGGCGCTGATCGGCGGCATCGGCCTGCTGCGCCTGCCGGATGTCTTCTCGCGCATGCATGCGGCGGGGCTGATCGACACGCTGGCAGCCGGGCTGATCATCGTCGGGCTCGTCCTGCAGTCACCCTCGTGGACCGTCGCCGTCAAGCTCATCCTGATCATCGTCTTCATCCTGTTCACCAGTCCCACCGCCACCCATGCGCTGGCGCGCGCCGCGCTGCACGGTCGCGTGCTGCCGTGGCTCGGGGATCGAAGCTCGCCTTCGGAAGGAGCGCCGTCATCGAAAGCGTGATCAATATCAGCCTGCTGATGATCATGGTGGCGACGGCGCTGGGCCTCGTCTGGCTGCGCAACCTTTTGGCGGTGGTCATGTTCTCGGGCATATTCAGCCTCACCGCCGCCTCGCTCTGGGTGGTGCTCGGCGCCGTTGACGTCGCCTTCACCGAAGCCTCGGTTGGCGCCGGCATCGCCACCGTCCTCGGCCTCGCCAGCCTTGCCCTGACGCGCACCGAGCATGAGAAGCGCACGCGGGTCTTTCACCTGCCGGCGCTGATCGTGGTGCTGGTCACCGGCGCCGCGCTCATCTACGGCACCCTCGACATGCCGGGGTGGGGCGATCCCGACGCCCCGATCCACACCCACGTTGCGCCCCGCTACATTGAGGACTCGCTCGCCGAAACCGGCGTTCCGAACATCGTCACCTCGGTTCTCGCCAGCTACCGCGGCTTTGACACGCTCGGCGAGACGACGGTGATCTTCACCGCCGGGGTCGGGGTGCTGGTGCTGCTGGGCCGCGGCCGCCGCTATCCGGTGGCAAACCCGCGCGTGGCGGCCGGCGGCGGGCCTGGCCGGGCGCCCGCCGCGCCCGGTTCGGAGGGCGCAGCCGTTCCCGGCGATTCCGGCGAGATGCGGTTCAAGGCGATCTTGCGGGTGGGGGGAAAGCTGCTGATCCCGCCCATCCTGCTGTTCGCATTCTACACGCAGGCGCACGGTGAGCTCGGACCCGGCGGCGGCTTCCAGGCCGGCGTCATCTTCGCTTCGGCGTTCATCCTCTATGCGCTGCTGTTCGGCGTGCCGATGGCTCGCGCGGTAGCGCCGGCCAGCGTGCTGCGGGGAACGCTGGCGCTGGGCGTGCTCATCTATGCCGGCGTCGGCATTGCCGGGGTGCTTCTCGGTGGCAACTATCTCGACTACTCGGTGCTCGCCCACGACCCGGTGCACGGCCAGGAGCTGGGCATCATTCTCATCGAACTCGGTGTCGGCATCACCGTCGCTTCGGCGATGATGACGGTTTTTTTCGTGTTCGCCGGCCAAGATCCGCAGCAAGTGGACTGAACGGCGATGGATTTTCCCGGCCTTTTCAATTACTGGATTGTCATCGCGCTGATGATGATCGGTTTTTATATCGTCATATCACAGGGCAACCTGGTCAAAAAAATATTTGGCCTCAACATTTTTCAGGTTTCCGTATTCGTCTTTTATATTTCCATGGGCAAGGTGGAGGGCGGCACCGCGCCCATTCTCGCCCCGGGTTTCGCGACCTATACCAACCCGATCCCCAGCGTGCTCATCCTCACCGCCATCGTCGTCGGCGTTGCCACCATGGCGGTGGGGTTGGCATTGGTGGTGCGCATCCGCGACGCCTTCGGCAGCATCGAAGATGACGAGATCGCCAAGCTGGAAGGCGACGTGACGTGATCTCCGTTCATCAGCCGATCCTGCAAATCGTTCTGCCGCTGATGGCGGCCCCCATTTGCGTTATCCTGCGCAATGCTTTCGCCGGCTGGCTGCTGGCGCTGCTGGTGACCGGCGGCGCCTTCGTGGCGTCGCTGATCCTGCTCGTGCACGTCGTCAACGAAGGCCCGGTTTCCTATGCCATCGGCGGCTGGCCGCCGCCATGGGGCATCGAATACCGGGTCGACGGATTGAGCGCCTTCGTCCTCGTCACCGTCGCCGCCATCGGCTTTCTGTCGATGATCTTTGCCCGCCGGTCGGTCGAGGCCGAGGTCGCCGCCGACCGTGGCTATCTGTTCTACACCATGTATTTGCTGTGTTTCACCGGGCTGATGGGCATTCCGGTCACCGGTGACGCCTTCAACCTGTTCGTCTTTCTCGAGATCTCGTCACTGTCGTCGTACGTGCTGATCAGCCTTGGCACCGATCGGCGGGCGCTGACCGCCGCCTTTCGCTACCTGATCATGGGCACCCTCGGCGCGACCTTCTACGTGCTGGGCATCGGCCTTCTCTACATGGTCACCGGGACCCTCAACATCGCCGATCTCGCCGCGCGCGTGCCGGAGATGACTCATATCCGCACCGTGCAGATGGCGCTCGCCTTCCTCACCGTCGGCCTCGGCTTGAAACTGGCGCTGTTTCCCCTGCACCTGTGGCTGCCCAACGCCTATGCCTTCGCGCCGACGGTGGTCACCGTCTTTCTCGCGGCGACGGCGACCAAGGTTGCCGTCTATGCGCTGATCCGCATCGCCTACACCATGTTCGGCGGCCCGACGATGTTCGCGGTGATGCCGATCGACGAAGTGCTGGTGGGCTTCGGGCTGCTTTCGATGATCGTCGGCGCGCTGGCGGCGGTGTGGCAGACCAACGTCAAGCGCCTGCTGGCATTTTCCAGCATCTCGCAGATCGGCTACATGGTGCTCGGCCTCGGCCTCGCCGACGTCACCGGCCTTGCCGGCGCCGTCGTCCACATCTTCAACCACGCCATGATCAAGGCGATTCTGTTCATGGCCGTCGGCTGCATCATCTTCCGCATCGGCTCCGCCGACCTGCGCGACATTCGCGGCTTCGCCAAGCCGATGCCGATCACCGCCGCCTGCGTCGTCGTCGGCGGCCTCAGCCTCGTCGGCGCACCGCTGACCCTTGGCTTCATCACCAAGTGGCTGCTGCTGCAGGGCGCCCTTGACCGCAACTGGTGGTGGGTGGCCGTGGTCATCGTCGCCGCCAGCCTGCTGGCGCTGGTCTATGTCTGGCGGCTGATCGCCGCCGCCTACCTGCATCCGCCGTCGGAGCGGGTGGCCGCGGTGCGGGAAGCGCCGGCGCCGATGCTGCTCGCGCTCGTCGCCTTGACCGTCGCCACCGTGGTCATCGCCATCGACGGCTCCCTGATCGGCGACTTTGCCGTCGTCACCGCCAAGCAGTTGCTGGGAAGCGGCGAATGACACCGGTCGCGCTGATGGAACTTGCCGTCGTCCTGCCGCTGGTCGGCGCCATCCTGATCGCGGCGGCCGGCCGCAACCCCAATCTGCGCGAAGCCGTCACCCTGCTCACCGCCGTGCTGCTGCTGGCCGTCGTCGTCGGCATCGTCAGTGCCGTTCTCGAAGGCGAACGGCCGGAGGTGGCGCTGATCGGCTTTCTGCCGGGGGTGACGATCGCGCTGTCGGCGGAACCGCTGGCCTGCGTCTTCGCCGTCGTCGCCAGCCTGCTGTGGATCGTCACCTCCGTCTATTCGATCGGCTACATGCGGGCGCACCACGAGGAGAACCAGACCCGCTTTTACGCGTTCTTCGCCATCGCCATCGCCGCCGCCATGGGGGTGGCCTTTTCCGCCAACCTGGTGACCCTCTTCGTCTTCTACGAGGCGCTCACCTTGAGCACGTTTCCGCTGGTGGGGCATGCAGGCACCGCCGAGGCGCGCAACGGGGCGCGGACCTACGCCGGACTGCTGCTGGCGGCGTCATTCGCCTTGATGCTGCCGGCGATCATCGCCACCAACCAGGCGGCCGGCACCGTCACCTTCGCGCCGGGCGGCATCCTCGCCGGCAACATTTCCGACAGCGGCGCGGCGATCATCCTGGCGCTGTTCGTCTTCGGCATCGCCAAGGCGGCGCTGATGCCGCTGCACCGCTGGCTGCCGGCGGCGATGGTGGCGCCGACGCCGGTGAGCGCACTCCTGCACGCCGTCGCCGTCGTCAAGGCGGGCGTCTTCTGTATCCTCAAGGTGACCCTGTACATCTTCGGCTTGGACTTTCTGGGCGATACCGGCATCAGCGTCTGGCTGACCTACGTCGCCGCGGCGACGATCCTGATCGGCTCGCTGATCGCCCTGACCAAGGACAACCTGAAGGCACGTCTCGCCTATTCCACGGTGAGCCAGCTTTCCTACATCGTCCTTGGTGCCATGCTGGCGACCGGGGCCGGGATCATCGGCGGCGCCATGCACATCGCCATGCACGCCTTCGGCAAGATCACCCTGTTCTTCTGCGCCGGCGCCATTCTCGTCGCCAGCCACAAGACCGAAATCAGCGACATGCATGGCCTCGGCCGGCGCATGCCGTTCACCTTCGCCGCCTTTCTGCTGGCGTCCCTGAGCATCATCGGCCTGCCGCCCACCGGCGGTTCGTGGAGCAAGTGGATGCTGATGCTGGCGACCGCCGACACCGGCCAGTTGCTGCTGATGGGCGCGCTGATGCTGTCCTCGCTGCTCAGCATCGCCTACCTGCTGCCGGTGGCGGTGGTCGGCTTCATGGCGCCGGCGAAGAGCGGCGATCCGGGCCATGATGGGACTGCCGCCGGCATCCGGGAAGCGCCACTGCTTTGCGTCGCCCCGTTGTGGCTGACCGCGATCGGCACTCTTGCCCTGTTCTTTTTCGCCGAACCGATCTTCGCCTTTCTCGAACCCTTGGTGAAATGACGGACCGATGACCGCACCGCCGACACCCGGAGACCGTCGCGACTGGCTCGATGACGCAAAGAACGTCCGCACCATTGTCCGCGCGCTGATCGCCATCAGCGCCATCGCCTTTCTCGGCAGCGCGCTCTATGCCAGCCACGGCTTCGCCATCGAAGACGTGTTCGGCTTTTACGGGGTTTACGGCTTCGTCGCCTGCGTCGCGCTGGTGATGATCGCCAAGGCGATGCGCCGGGTGCTGATGCGCCCGGAGAGCTATTACGATGACGACCGCTATTAACCCCGGCGTCTGGCTCATCTTCGGCGGGCTGCTGGCGGCAATCCTGCCATCGCGCCTCCGCGCCGCCTATTGCGTCGCCCTGCCCATCGCCGTCACCGGCATCGTGCTGGGTCTTGAAGGAGGCTTGGCGGGGCGGCTCTCCTTTCTCGGCGTCGAACTGATCACCTTACGGGTGGACGGCCTCGCCCGGCTGTTCGCCATCCTGTTCTGCCTCGCCGCCGTCTTGGCGGCACTGTTCGCTTGGACCGTGCAGTCACGCATCGAAGCGGCAGCCAGCCTCGTTTACGCCGGCAGTGCCCTGGGCGCGGCGCTGGCCGGCGATCTGCTCACCCTGTTCGTCTTCTGGGAGATGGCGGCGATCGGCTCCGTCCTGCTGATCTGGGCCCGCGGCACGCCGCCGTCCTACCACGCCGGCGTGCGCTACCTGATCGTTCAGGTGGGCTCGGGCGTGCTGCTGCTGGCCGGCGCCGTCCTGCGCTTCCAAGAAACGGGATCTGCCGCCTTCGACGTCATCGGCCTTGGTGATACCGCCGGCGCGCTGATCTTCATCGCGTTCGGCATCAAGGCGGCGTTTCCCTTGCTGCACAACTGGCTGGTGGACGCCTACCCGGAATCGACGCCGACCGGCACCGTCTGGCTCAGCGCTTTCACCACCAAGCTCGCCATCTACGCCCTGGCCCGCGGCTTTCCCGGAACCGAGATCCTGATCTGGATCGGCGTCGCCATGGCCTGCTTTCCGATCTTCTACGCCGTCATCGAGAATGACCTGCGGCGCGTCCTCGGCTACAGCACAATCAACCAGCTCGGCTTCATGGTCGCCGGGATCGGCGTCGGCACGACCCTGAGCCTCAATGGCGCCGTCGCCCACGCCTTCTGCGACATGATCTTCAAGGCTGTGCTGTTCATGGCGATGGGCGCGGTCCTGTTGCGCACGGGCACCATCAAGGGCTCGGAGCTCGGCGGCCTTTACAAGACGATGCCGAAGACCGCCGGCCTCTGCATCATCGGCGCGGCGTCGATTTCGGCCTTCCCGCTGTTCAGCGGCTTCGTCAGCAAAGGCATGATCATGGCCGCCATCGTTCACGAAGGGCTGTTCGTGCCGTGGCTGCTGCTGCTGTTTGCCTCCGCTGGCGTCTTCCACCATGCCGGAATCAAGATCCCGTTCTTCGCCTTCTTTGCCCACGACTCAGGCCGGCGGGTCGAGGAGGCGCCGTGGCACATGCTGGCGGCCATGGCCATCGGCGCGGCGCTGTGTGTCGGCATCGGTGTCCATCCCGCCCCGCTCTATGCGCTGCTCCCGGACGCCGTCGACTACGTCGCCTACACCACCGAGCACGTCGTCACCCAGACGCAGCTGCTGTTGTTTTCGGCGCTCGCCTTTACCTGGCTCTACCGTACCCACCGCTATCCACCGGAATTGCCGTCGGTGAACCTCGATTTCGATTGGACGTACCGTCGCCTGCTGCCGACCGCCGTTGCCGGGATCGCGGGCGCCATCTCCCGCTTACACGGCGCTCTGCGCCAGGGCATGCGCGGCCTGCTGGCGCAGCTGCTGCATCTCGTGCATCGCCACCACGGGCCGGAGGGGGTGATGGCACGCACCGTCAGCGCCGGCAGCATGGCGTTCTGGGTTGTCGTCGCCCTCGCCGGCTACCTGATCGCCTACGAGGTCTCACGCTGAGCCGGCCCGCCGCGCGAGCCGCTCAGCCGCTGGCGCCGCCGATGTCGAGACCATCCGCCCCGGCGGTCACGGTGACCGCCTGCCCGTCGGCGATGCGTCCTTCGAGGATCAGCTTGGCCAGCGGGTTCTGCAGATCGCGCTGGATCACCCGCTTCAGCGGCCGCGCCCCATAGACCGGGTCATATCCCGCCGTCGCCAGCCAGTCGACCGCCGAGGCATCGAGGCTGAGGGTGATCTGCCGTTCCGCCAGCAGCCGCTTCAGCCGCTCGATCTGGATCTCGACGATCGCCCCCATCTGCTCCGGGAACAGCCGGTGGAACAGGATGATTTCGTCGAGGCGGTTGAGGAACTCCGGGCGGAAGGCGGCGCGGACGATCGCCATCACCGGTTCCCGCACTTCGCTGGTATCCCGCCCCGCCGTCTGCGCCGCCAGGATATCGCCGCCGAGGTTGGAGGTCAGCACGATCAGCGTATTGCGGAAATCGACGGTGCGGCCCTGGCCGTCGGTCAGCCGGCCGTCGTCGAGCACTTGCAGCAGCACGTTGAAAACGTCCGGATGGGCCTTTTCCACCTCGTCGAACAGGATCACCTGATAGGGCCGTCGGCGCACCGCCTCGGTCAACGCACCGCCCTCCTCGTAGCCGACGTAGCCAGGGGGCGCGCCGATCAGCCGGGCGACCGAGTGCTTCTCCATGTACTCGGACATGTCCACGCGGATGATCGCCGCCTCGTCGTCGAACAGGAAGGCGGCGAGCGCCTTGCACAGCTCGGTCTTGCCGACGCCAGTGGGACCGAGGAACAGGAACGAGCCGATCGGCCGGTTCGGGTCCTGCAATCCGGCGCGCGCCCGGCGCACGGCGTCGGCGACGGCGTGCACCGCCTCCTCCTGGCCGACCACCCGCTTGCGCAGGGCCTCCTCCATGTGCAGCAGCTTGTCCCGCTCACCCTCCAGCATCTTGTCGACGGGAACGCCGGTCCAGCGGGAAACGACGGCGGCGATATCTTCCGCGGTCACCGCTTCGTTGACCATCTGTTTGCCCTCGGCCGCTTCCGATGCCTTCAGCTTCGCTTCCAGCTCGGGAATGGTCGAGTATTGCAGGCGGCCGGCCTCCTCGTAGCGGCCCTCCCGCATCGCCCGCTCGACCGCATTGCGCGCCTGTTCCAGCTCCTCCTTCAGCTTCGTCGCGCCGGCCAGCGCATCCTTCTCCGCCCGCCACTGGGCGGTCAGGGTTGCCGACCGGCCTTCCAGCTCGGCCAGCTCTTTTTCCAGCTTGCCAAGGCGTTCGCGCGACTTCGCATCGGTCTCCTTTTTCAGCGCCTCGCGCTCGATCTTCAGCTGGATGATGCGGCGGTCGAGCTCGTCGATCTCCTCCGGCTTGGAATCGACCTGCATGCGCAGCCGGCTGGCCGCCTCGTCCATCAGGTCGATCGCCTTGTCCGGCAGAAACCGATCGGCGATGTAGCGGTTGGACAGGGTCGCCGCGGCGACGATGGCGCTGTCGGTGATGCGAATGCCGTGGTGCAGCTCGTACTTCTCCTTGAGCCCGCGCAGGATCGAGATCGTGTCCTCCACCGTCGGCTGGGAGACGAACACCGGCTGAAAGCGCCGCGCCAGCGCCGCGTCCTTCTCCACATACTTGCGGTACTCGTTGAGCGTCGTCGCACCGATGCAGTGCAGTTCGCCCCGCGCCAGCGCCGGCTTCAGCAGGTTTGAGGCATCCATCGCCCCCTCGGCGGCGCCGGCACCGACCAGCGTGTGCAGCTCGTCGATGAACAGGATCACCTCGCCGGTGGCGGCGGTCACCTCGTTGAGGACCGCTTTCAGCCGTTCCTCGAACTCGCCGCGGAACTTGGCGCCGGCGACGAGGGCGCCGAGGTCCAGCACCATGAGCTTTTTATGCTTGAGCGGTTCGGGAACGTCGCCCTTGACGATCCGCTGCGCCAGTCCCTCGACGATGGCGGTCTTGCCGACGCCGGCCTCGCCGATGAGGACGGGGTTGTTCTTGGTCCGGCGCGACAGCACCTGGATGGTGCGCCGGACCTCCTCCTCGCGGCCGATCACCGGATCGAGCTTGCCATCGGCGGCGGCCTGCGTCAGATCGCGCGTATACTTCTTCAGCGCGTCATAGCTGTCCTCGGCGGTGGCGGTGTTGGCGGTGCGCCCCTTGCGGATCTCCTCGATCGCCCGGTTCAGCGCCTGCGCCGTCACCCCGGCGTCGGCGAGCACGCGCGCCGGCGGCGTGCCGCTGGCCAGCGCCAACGCCAGCAACAGCCGTTCGGCGGTGACGAACTGATCGCCGGCCTTCTCGCCGATCTGCTCCGCCTGCTCGAACAGGCGTGCCGCGTCGGCGCCGAGATAAACCTGCCCGGCGCCGCTGCCTTCGACTTTCGGCAGCTTGGCGAGTTCCGCATCGCAGCCGCGGCGGGCCCGTTCGGCATCGCCGCCGGCGGCCCGGATCAGGTTGGCGGCGAGGCCCTCCTTGTCCTCCAGCAGCGCCGACAGCAGGTGGATCGGCAGCAGCTGCTGGTGCCCGCGCCGCAACGCCAGCGTTTGCGCCGCCTGCACGAAACCTTTTGATCGATCCGTGTATTTTTCGAAATCCATGCTCTATCCCGTGCTCTGCGTCGACCGACCGCCTAATCGGTCGCGGCGGATAAGTACACTTTCAGTTTGGAGATATGGGCTGCCGACCTCCGGCATCGCAACCGTCCGGCGGTTCGCCGGTTTGCGCCAGCAGCCGCCCCTGCCGATCGAACACGACGACGTCGATGGCGATCTCGTCCCCGACTTGCGCCTGCGCCACTGCCGCCGCGCGGTGGGCAACCAGGTTGGCAAGCGCCGCCGACATCGCAGCGGACGTGCGCAACACCTCGGCGGCGCTGGCCGCGGTCTTGGCGGCGGCCACCTGTTCCGCCGGCGCGCCAACGGCGGCAAGCCACTCGGCAAGCCGTGGGATGTCAACCTTGGACTTGGCCGAGTGCAGGAACAACTCGCCCTGCGCCAGCTTGACCAGCTTGCCGAAACCGCCGGCGATGGTAAATCGTGGCACCGCGTGGCGGCGCAGATACTTCAGCGTGCCGCCGACGAAATCGCCCATGTCGATCAGCGCGACATCGGGCAAGCCAAACAGCTTTTGCGCCGCAGCCTCGGATGTGCTGCCGGTGGCGCCAATCAGATGACGATGGCCGGTGGCGCGGGCGACATCGATGCCGCGGTGGATCGAGTGGATCCAGGCGGCACAGGAAAAAGGGACGACAACCCCGGTGGTGCCGAGAATGGACAGGCCGCCGACGACGCCGAGCCGGCCGTTGAGCGTTTTCGCCGCCAGCGCTTCGCCCCCGGGCACGGCAACGGTGACGACAGCGTCCACGTTCTGGCACCCCGCCGCCGCGGCGACGCCGGCCAAGGCGTCACGGATCATCGCCCTCGGACCCGGGTTGATCGCCGGCTCCCCGGGCTCCAGCGGCAGCCCCGGACGCGTCACCGTCCCCACCCCCTCGCCGGCGCGAAAGACGACGCCGGTCCCCGCCGGTGCGACGGCGACGGTAACGACGATCTCGGCACCATGGGTGACGTCGGGATCATCGCCGGCGTCCTTGATCACCGCCGCGACGGCTCCCCCCGCGCACCGCTCCGCCCGCGCCAGAGGTAGGCGCGCCTCTCCTCCCCGCGGCAATCGCACGGCGACGCAGGCCGGCGCCCTGCCGGTCAGCAGAACCTGGAACGCTGCGGCGGCGGCGGCAGCGGCGCAGGTGCCGGTGGTCCAGCCGCTGCGCAAGGCCCGCCGGCCGGGGACCGCGGCATCATCGTCAACGGCCATGTTCCGCTTACGCCTGCTCCCGCAACGGTTCGACTTGCCGGCACTGTGACCGAACTTTAGCTTTACCGCAAATATCGCCATCAACACGCCGACGTCGGCGAGGAGCCTCCGGGCCGTTGGACCAGCATTCCGCCGTTCTCACCCTGCTGACATCCGGCATCGTCCACTGCCAAGCGGTGGCGATCGAGCATAGCTCGGTGATCGTCGGCCTGATGCTGACCGGCCTGATCGGCAGCTTCGGCCATTGCGCGGGCATGTGCGGGCCATTTGTCCTCAGCCAGACCGTCGCCCGTCTCGACGCGGTTGCCGCCCCCGATATGCGCGAGTGGCATCGGCTGGCGGGCGCGGCGCTGCTTCCCTATCACCTGGGCCGGGCCACCACCTATGCCGCCCTCGGCGCCGTCGCCGCCGAACTCGCGGGCGGGCTTGTCGACCTCGGGCGGCTGACCTGGCTGCCGGCGGCACTGCTGGCCATTGCCGCCCTGCTCTTCCTCGGCCATGCGCTCGTTCGCCTGAATGTGCGGGTGCCCTGGCTGCCGTCGGGCGGCACCGCGT
The DNA here is from genome assembly GCA_025458035.1 of Rhodospirillales bacterium. Taxonomy (GTDB): domain Bacteria; phylum Pseudomonadota; class Alphaproteobacteria; order Rhodospirillales; family Defluviicoccaceae; genus Defluviicoccus. The sequence goes on along the minus strand of JALOTH010000002.1, from coordinate 20,430 downwards.
GGTGGTCCCGCGCCGCCGGCCAGCGCTTGCGAGCCTTGTTCGCCAACCCCCGCGGCTGGCGTGGCTACGCCCTCGGGCTGGCCCTCGGCTTCCTTCCCTGCGGCCTCCTCTACGCCGCGATCGCCGCGGCGGCGGCCACCGCCGACGCTTTCGCCGGCGGGCTGGCGATGGTCGCATTTGCCGCCGGCACCGTGCCCGCCCTGCTCGCCGTCGGGCTTGCCGGACATGTCGCGGCACGTCGATGGCAGGCGGCAGCGGCGCGGGCGCTGCCCATATTGATGCTGGTGAACGCCGCCGTCCTCGGCGTGCTGGCCTTTCGGATGATCGCCTGATGCAGCCTGACCCCACTGTTGCCGCCAAGCACCCACCGGCCAAGGGCAGCCGCCTCGCCGCCGCCGCCGCCGTGCTCGTCGTCGTCGCCCTCGGCCTGGTCGCCGTCGTCGGCTGGTTCGATCCGTTCGCACCGCCCCGGCCGACGGATACCGCGGGGCAGGGAACGGTCGCCATCGGTGGGCCATTCACCCTGGTCGATCAGGATGGCCGCACCGTCAGCGATACGGACCTCCGCGGCCGTTACCTGCTGATCTACTTCGGCTATGCCTACTGTCCCGACATCTGCCCGACCTCGCTCGCCCGCAACGCCGCCGCCCTCGATCTCCTGGGCCGCCAGGGCGAAAGCGTCGTGCCGATCCTGATCACCGTCGACCCGCAGCGAGACACGCCGGAACTCCTCAAGACCTACGCCGAAGCCTTTCACCCCCGGCTCGTCGCCCTGACCGGCACGCCGGAGCAGGTGGCGGCGGCAGCCAAGGCCTACCGGGTCTATTATGCGAAGGTTGACGAGGGGCGTGGCCCCGATGCCTACCTCATCGATCACTCCGGGTTCACCTACCTGATGGGGCCGGACGGACGCTTTCTGCAGTTCTACCGCCATGACCTGTCGGCGGAGGTGCTGGCCGAAAGGCTAAGGAGCGCGTTGTGAACGGCCGCACCGGCGGCCTGATCATCTCGGCGCCGGCCTCCGGCTGCGGCAAGACGCTGGTGACGCTGGCCCTGCTGCGGCATTGCCGGCAGTCCGCCATCGCCGTTGCCTCGGCCAAGGTCGGCCCCGATTACATCGACCCGGCCTTTCACGCGGCCGCATCGGGCCAGCCGTGCCTCACCCTCGATCCGTGGGCGATGCGCCCGGCGACCCTCGCCGCCACCCTTTCCCGCTTGAGCCGCGACCGCCGGCTGATCGTCTGTGAAGGCGTCATGGGCCTGTTTGATGGCGCCACCGCAACGGCCGGATCGACGGCCGACATCGCCGCCGCCACCGGCTGGCCCGTCATCCTCGTCATCGACGCGCGGGCGCAGGCGGCCTCGGCGGCGGCGGTCGTTCTCGGCTTCGCCCGCTACCGCGCGGACGTGCGGGTTGCCGGCGTCATTTTCAACCGCATCGGCGGCGACCGGCATTTGGCCGTCCTCAGCGAGGCGACCGCGTTGGCGACACCGGACATCGTCATCCTCGGCGGCCTGCCGCGGGATCCCGCGCTGACCCTGCCGGAACGCCACCTCGGCCTCGTCCAGGCCAGCGAACACCCCGATCTCGATGGCTTTCTCGACCGTGCGGCAGCGGCGCTCGCCCGTCACGTTGCCCTCGATCGGCTGATCGGGCTGGCGGCGTCGACACCCGCCGCAGGCGGCGACGGGGCAACCGCCGGCCCCCTGGCGCCGCTCGGTCAGCGCATCGCGGTCGCCAGCGACGCCGCGTTCGCTTTCGCCTATCCCGGCGTGATCGCCGGATGGCGCGCCGCCGGGGCTGAGATCCTGCCCTTCTCGCCGCTGGCCGATCAGCCGCCCGACGGCGCCGCCGACGCGGTTTATCTGCCCGGCGGCTATCCGGAACTCCACGCCGCGACGCTGGCCGGGAATCATCGGTTTCTCGGCGGGCTGCGAGCGGCGGCACACCGCGATGCCGCCGTTTTCGGTGAGTGCGGCGGCTACATGGTCCTTGGCGAGGGGCTGATCGCCGCCGATGGCAGCCGCCACGCCATGGCCGGCCTGTTGCCGCTGGAAACCTCGTTCGCCGACCGCCGGCTCCATCTCGGCTATCGGGGCGCGGTTCTCGCCAGCGACACGCCGCTCGGCGCCGCCGGTCAGCGCTTTCGCGGCCACGAGTTTCACTACGCCACCGTCGTCCACGAGGGACCGGCACCGCCGCTGTTCACCACCACGGATGCGACGGGCCGCTCGCTGGGACGTTCCGGCCTCGTCGCCGGCCGCGTTGGCGGCTCCTTCGTGCACCTGATCGATCGGGAAGACTGAATTTCACGGGAGGCGTTGACCCCGGCGGCGGGACGGGGAACAGTGGGCGCGCGCCAAACCGGGGATCGCAGATGGCACCTAAGTCAGAGACGGAAGCGCATGGCGCCGATGACGCGGAGGTCGAGCCGTTCTGGCGCGCCAAGCCGCTGGAGGCGATGAGCGCTGAGGAGTGGGAGCGGCTTTGCGACGGCTGCGGCAAGTGCTGCCTGGAAAAGCTGGAGGACTGGCACAGCGGCGAACTCACCTTCACCAACATCGCCTGCCGTCTGCTGGACACCCGCAGCTGCCGCTGCCGCCGCTATGCCGAGCGCTTTCGCTTCGTGCCCGACTGCCGGCAATTGACGCCGGAGGCCGTTCGCCGCTACCGATGGCTGCCGTCCACGTGCGCCTACCGGCTGCTGGCGGAGGGCCGTGAGCTGCCGTGGTGGCATCCCCTGGTGTCGGGCGATCCGCAGACGGTCCACATCGCCGGGCAGTCGGTGCGCGGCCGCGCGGTACCGGCGGCGGCCGCCGGCGATCCCGAGCGACACATCGTCGACTGGGCCAGTTGAACGGGCCGCTTGCAAGGAGCGCCAACGATGCACGACCGGCTGCGAGGCGTTTGCGCCGCCGTTCTCACGCCTTTCGACGAGGCGCTCGCTCCCGATGCCGCGGCGCTGATCCGTCACTGCCGATGGCTGCTCGCTCAGGGTTGCGACAGGCTGGCGGTCCTCGGCACCACCGGCGAGGCCAATTCGCTGAGCGTCGATGAGCGCATTGGCCTGATTGAGGCGCTGGCCCTGGCTGGCCTTCCCGGCTCGACGCTGGTTCCCGGCACCGGCTGCTGCGCCATTCCCGATACGGTGCGCCTGACCCGCAGCGCGCTCGCCGCCGACGCGGCGGCGGTGCTGATGCTGCCGCCGTTCTATTACAAGGCGGTGAGCGACGACGGCGTGTTCGCGGCCTATGCCGAAACGATTGAACGGGTCGGCGACGCCCGGCTGCGCATCCTCCTCTACCACTTCCCGCAACTGTCGGGGGTGCCCATCCCCGTCGCCGTCATCGAGCGCCTGCGCGCCCGTTACGGAGCGGTGATCGCCGGTGTCAAGGACAGCTCCGGCGACCTCGCCAACATGCTCTCTCTGCTGTCGGCAATTCCGGACCTCGCCGTGTTCAGCGGCGCCGACGAGCTGCTGTTGCCGTTGCTGGAAGGCGGCGGCGCCGGCTGCATCACCGGCTTGTGCAACATCGCCGCCCCGCTGGCCGCCGAGGTGTTCGCCGCCTGGCATGCCGGGGATGGCGAGCGGGCGGCGAAGACGCAGGCGCGGCTGTCGGCGCTGCGGCAGGCGGTGCTGGCCTATCCGTTGATCGCGGCGCTGAAAGCCATCCTCGCCGACCACAGCGACAGTCCCATCTGGCAGACTCTGCGGCCGCCGCTCGTTGCCATCGACGCCGCCCGCCGTGGCGCCCTCGCCTCCGCTCTCGACCGCCTCGGTTATTGCCTTCCCGCGGTGCACTGATGGCCCGGACCGTGTCGCGCCCACGGCCGGCGCCAGCGGCGACGCTCCGCATCCCGGTCGGCGAGCGGGAGCTTGCACTGGTCATCCGCCGCCACCGCCGCGCTCGCCGGGTCATACTCCGCCTCGATCGCGGCGGCGAGGCGGCGGTGGTCACGTTGCCGCCCCTTGTGCCCGAAACGGAAGCCATCGCCCTCGCCCTGCGCTCCTCCGACTGGCTGCGGACGCGGCTCGCGACCCTGCCACCGCATGTGCCGTTCGCCGTCGGCGCCGAACTGCCGCTGCTTGGCCGGCCGCACCGCGTCATCGCCGCGCCGGCCGCCAAACGCATCGTCGCCGCCGATGCAACGATCGCCGTCCCGACAACGTCAGGCGATGTCAGCCAGCAACTGCACAGATGGTTGCGCCGGCAGGCCCGCGCCGAAATCGGCCACCGCGTCGCGGCGAAGGCAACCCAAATCGGCCGGCCGGTCGGACGGATTGCCGTGCGCGATCAGACATCGCGGTGGGGATCGTGCGCCGCCAACGGCAACCTGTCGTTCTCATGGCGCCTGATCATGGCGCCCGCCGCCGTCCTCGACTACGTCGTCGCCCACGAAGTCGCCCATCTCGCCGTCAAGGGGCATGGACGTGCGTTCTGGGCGCTGGTGCGCACGTTGACGACGGGCGTCGACGAGGCCCGCGCCTGGCTGCGCTGCCACGGCGATTCGCTCCACCGTTATGGGTGATCCGCCGCGCTGCCCGCGCCGCGGCACGGGGTGATGGCGTGGCGTTCCGGCACCTCCCCGCCGAGAGCCTCGGCATCGGCGCGCTGATCACCGCGCTCGTTGCGCTCGGCCAGATCTCCACATCCCTCTACACCCCGTCACTGCCATCGCTGGCGCAGGCTCTGCATGCCACGCAGCAGCAAGCAAACCTGACGCTCTCGCTCTTCCTCATCGGCTTTGCGCCGGCGCAACTGGTGATCGGCACGCTCTCGGACCGCTACGGCCGCCGCCCCGTGCTGATGATCGGCCTTCTCGCCTACATCGCCGCCAGCTTCGCGTGTGCACTGGCACCGACCATCGGCATCCTGCTGCTGGGCCGCTTCGTGCAGGGAATCGCCGCCTGTACCGGCCCGGTGTTGAGCCGCGCCATCGTGCGCGACATTTACGGTGCGGAGCGTTCGGCGACGGCCCTGGCCTACGTCGGCGCCGCCCTCGCCATATCGCCGGCCGTCGCCCCGATCATCGGTGGCTATCTTCAGCTGTGGTACGGCTGGCGATCGGCATTCCTGCTGCAGACCGCCCTCGGTATCGTCCTGTGCCTGGCGTCCCACTGGCTGCTGCCGGAAACACGCCTCGCTGATCCTCCAGGGCGGCGCCGCCGCTTCGCGGTCACGACGCGCAGCGTGCACTGGCGGGTGCTGAGCGAGCCCGGCTACCTCGCCAACACGCTGGCCGTCGCCTGGGTCTTTGCCGGCCTGATGGCCTACACGGTGAGCGGCCCGTTCATCTTCATCGACCAGATGGGCCTGTCGCCGCAGCATTTCGGCATGCTGGCGATCGTCACCGTCGCCGGCTATCTGGCCGGCAGCCTGACCGCGGCGCGACTGAGCCGTCGCCGCCAGCCCCATCAGCTAATGCCGCTCGGTCTGCTGCTCACCGTGACGGGTGGCGTCGCCGCCTCGGCGTTCGCCATCGCCAGCGGCGGCACCCCTGCCATCCCGGAGATTGTCGTGCCGATGGCGATCTTCTGTGCCGGTGTCGGCATCGTGTTCGCTGCCGGCATCGCCGGCGCCCTCGCCCCCTTCCCGGAGGTGGCCGGCACCGCCTCGGCCTGGCTGGGCTTTCTGCAAATGGCCGTGGCCGCGGCGGCGACGACCGTGCTCGGCGCATTCGAGATGGCCTCGGCGACGCCGATGGCCCTCGCGCTGCTGATCTCGGCGGGGCTGGCGACCGCCTGCTACATGGCGTTCGGCCGCGGCCGCCACCGCCAGCAATAGGCGGCACTGCGATCGGGCACGCTCACAGCTCGCGCGCCGTAAGCCGCTGGCCGGCGTCGAAAGGATCAACGATCAGCGCGAGGCGGCTTGCCGCGGTGCGAGCAAACGTCAGCGTCAACGCACGGCGGCGCGCCGGCGGCAGGCTGCTCGCTCCCGTCGGCGGGCGGAAGATCGTCGCGTCGTGCCGATCGGCAACGATGACCCCGGGTTCGGGGGGAAGCAGCCGCACCGGGAAGTCCGGCCCGACGGCAAAGGCGAACTCATCGCAATACGCAAGGTATTCGCACCATTTGCGGTCCGACCGGAAATCCTCGGGCGAAGACTTCACCTCGACGATGATCAGCCGCCCATGGCGATCCATGGCGAGAATGTCGGCGCGCCGGCGATTGCCGAGGACGACTTCCGGCAGCGCCGCGCAATCCAGCCGGCGAAACAGCCTGAGAACACCGCGCGCGATCATCGCCGTTGCGGCCGGCCGATCACCCGTGCTCGACAACCCGTTGCTCCACGTCGTCAATGTTCGCGTCTTGTTCGGGCCGATCACCTTACCCGTCCCGGTGGATGACGGCAAGGTGCTTGCCGGCGCGCGGGCGGCGCACGCGCAGGCGGGCAACGGTTGCCGGCACCCGTAATTTCTGCAACGCTGCGGGAAGCGCGACGCAGCGCAGGGCCCTCAGCGGGAGCGAGGCTTTCATGACATCAGCGGCGGAGACAAGCCCGGGAGCACAACTGGTCGGCGAACATCGGCTACAGCTCGACATGTTGAAGGCCATCGGCAATGCGCTGACCGACGGCGGCAACCTCGATCAGATCGATGTGTTGCTGGAACGGCTCTCCGAGTACACGGAGGTGCATTTTTCATCAGAGCAGATGCTGATGCGGCTTTACGCCTATCCCGGATACCAGGCGCATATGGATGAGCACGACCGCACGCTGACGTGGCTGGACGCCCTGCGCGCCGCGTGGCGCGGCGGTGACCGGGCGCTGACCCTCGAGACCTTGACCGAACTGCACCACTGGATCGAAGGTCACATCCGCCGTGCCGATCACGCCTTCGAAAGCTACCTCGACTCGACGCGTCGCTGACCGCGGCGGCGGCGGGAAAGACCTGATCAGGAGCGCGGCGTGGAAAAGGAGGAGACCGATGACCGAAACCGGCGCTGACACCCCCACCGTGACCGTCCGCGAGGCGGTTGGCGTTTTCAACCATCAGGACAGTTTACAGGCCGCTATCGATGATCTCCTCGAGCATGGCTTCGACCGGGCGGAGATCAGTGTCCTGGCCAGCGAAAAAGCGGTCGCCGACAAGCTCGGGCACCTTTACCAGCGGGTCAGCGAACTGGAGGACGATCCCAACACCCCGCGAACCGCGTTCGTCAGCAAGGACGACGTGACCGAAGCCAAGGCGTTTGCCATTTCCGGGCTGGGCTACGTCGGTGCCGTCGCCGCCGTCGGCATCATCGTCGCGTCGGGCGGCACGCTGGCGGCCGTTATCGGCGGCGCCCTGGCGGCGGGCGGTGTCGGCGCCGGCCTCGGCTCCGTCCTCGCGCGGGCGATCGGCCGGGAAAGCGCGAAGAACATCGAGACGCAAATCGCCCGCGGCGGCATTCTGCTTTGGGTGCGGACCCGCGATCCGCTCCATGAAACACGGGCCGTTGAGGTGTTGAAGAAGCACGGCGGCAGCGACGTTCACATCCACGACATCGTCACCCAGGCCGAACCGGAGGACGACCCGCTGACCGGCATGCAACCCGATCCGTTCCTGCCCAACGCCAAGGTTTAGCCGGCGGCGTCAGCCGCTGGCCGGCATCGTCCTCAACCCTCGCCCTGCGCCGCCAGCCACAGGTCGCAGATCTCGCGGACCGCACCGACGCCGCCGGCGGCGGCGGTCACATAGTCGACTTGGCGGATGACGTCGGCATGCGCGTCCGCCGGCGCCACCGCCAAGCCGGCGACGTTCAGGCAAGGCAGATCATTGATGTCATTGCCGAAGAACGCGACCTGATCGAGGGTCAGGCCGTGTTCGGCGACGATTCGTTGCAGCACCGCAAGCTTGTCCTCGATGCCCTGCTCGCAGGGTAACGACAGCTTGCGGCAGCGAGCCGCGACCACCGGGTTGCGTTCCTTGGAGATGACGACCACCGGCAGGCCGGCGGCGCGCAGCCGGTCAAGACCGAGGCCGTCGCTGCGATTGCACAGGACCCCTTCCCGCCCATCTTCAAGGACGAGCACGCGGTTATCGGTCATCACGCCGTCGAAATCGAGGGCGAGCAGCCGGATCGACCGTAAGCGGGCACGGATATCCAGCGTCCGCAGTCGCTGTACCAGCGCGTCGGCCACCCGCCAGTCGTGATCGGCCCGCAACCGAAGTGCCGCCAGCGCCGCGACCTCGAACAGCACGACGCGGCCGGCGGGAACGGCTTGCTCCCGTTCGAACGCCGCGATGCGGACGGCGGTTGCCGCGCCATTGTCGATGTAGCACTGACGCGTCGGCAGCGGATCGGCGGGCTGGGCGAGGCCGCCCTCGTCACGCAGCCAGAGGGGATCGGTCAAGGGATGGACGGTGAGCAAGGTGTCGGCGCCGACACAGGTCAGGTGGTCGATCAGGCCATCGATGATCGTCGCCGAACGCAGGGGAAAATCGGGGGTCAGCAGCAGCGCCACCGAGGCGACGAATCCGGTGTCCTGTTCCAGCCGGGCGAACGCCACCCGCAGCACGGCGGCGACATCGGTCGCGGTGCCGCCCGCCGGCAGCGGAGCGGTAAGGGCGCCGAGGGCTTGCGCGAGCCGCGCCAGCGTCTCGTCGCCGGTGACGACGACGGTGCGGCCGACGCTCCGTGCCGCGGCCGCCTGCTCCAGCGTATGGGCGAGGAGTGGGCGACCCGCAAGCGGACGGGCCGCCAGCGCGGGATCGGCGACCATGACGATGGCAACCACACTCATCGTTCTCCCTCCTGTCGTTTGCGAAGCGGCCATCCATGGTGAGCCCGCATCAGCGGGCGCGGCAGCCGACCCGCGATCCCAAATCCCCCGTCATGACGGCACCCGAACCGCCGCCACCCAGCCGCCCTGCCGCTCGGCCCGCAGCACGTAGGGAAAGAGGTCGCGTTGCAGGCAGTACACGGGATCCTCCCGCGGCAGGTAGTCCTTTTCACCGCACAGGAACCTCTGCGCCGTCTCCTGGTGAAGGATTTCCGCCAGCGCCGCGACATGATCGTACGGACGGCCGGTGATCAGACTGTCGAGGTAATCGGCGCACCGTTCGTCCTCGGGCGACGGGGTTGTCCCCCGCATGCCCATGGCCACGAGACTGACGACGGCGGGGCGCCGCGCCTGAATATACCGCGCACAGGCCGCGGCGGTGACGAAGGCGCCGAGCAGCACGTCATCGCAATGGGCAAGGGCGGCAAGGGCACCGGTGACGCCCGCCGTCGATCGGTGGATGACGCGACGGCCGGCGAAAACGGCGGGACCGGCGGCGATGATGTGGGTCGGCGAGTTGGTGAAATCGAAGCCGGCGATCGGCCGCTCGTCAACCTCGCCGACGAGGAGGGCATCGCCGCGCTCGGCCCGGCAGCGCTCCACATCACCTTCGAGCAGGACTTGCGCGGCACCCATGGCGTACATCAGCGGCTCGCAGGTAAAGGCGCGGAACACGTCGATGACGACGGCGAGGCCGCGCGCTTCGCGGCAGCCCGCGGCAAGGGACAATCGGCGGACGTCCATCAAGCACCCCGATCCTGCGCCACACGAGCGCGAATGCTGCCACATCGACCGGCCGCCGGCAACGCAGCGGCCGTGCGAACGGCATTGCCAGCGCCGTCCACGGCCACCAAGATGCCGGCCGCATCGGCAGACGCGGCGGTAGGAACATCGGCATGGGCGACATTGCGGCGTTGCTGAGCAGTCCGGAGGCGTGGGCCAGCCTGCTGACGCTGACCGCGCTCGAAATCGTTCTCGGTATCGACAACGTCATTTTCCTGTCGATCGTCACCCAGCGACTGCCGATCGAACAGCAGCCGCGCGCCCGGGTGATCGGCCTCGGCCTCGCGGCGGCCATGCGCGTCGGCCTGCTGCTGTCGATCACCTGGATCATCGGCTTGACCGAGCCGATCGTCAGCCTCGCCGGGCATGTCGTATCGTGGCGCGATCTCGTTCTCCTCCTCGGCGGATTGTTCCTTCTCGTCAAGGGCACGATGGAGATCCACCACATGACGGAAGGTGGCGGCGAGGAGGGGCAGGACGCCGGCTCGACCACCTTTGCCGCGGCCATCGTCCAAATCGTCCTCCTCGACATCGTGTTCTCCCTCGATTCCGTGATCACTGCCGTCGGCATGGCCCAGCACATCGAAATCATGATCGCCGCCGTGCTGATCTCCGTTGGCGTCATGCTGATGGCGGCCAAGCCGATCAGCGAGTTCATCCGCCGCCATCCGACGATGAAAATGCTGGCGTTGAGCTTTCTGTTGCTGGTCGGCGTGGCGCTGATCGCCGATGGACTGCACTTTCACATCCCGCGCGGCTACCTCTATTTTGCCATCGCCTTTTCCATCGGCGTCGAGGTGCTCAACCAACTGGCCTCGCGCGGACGCGCCCGCCGGCGCGGGGCCGGCGCTGGGCCGGCGGTGGCACCGTGACGGCGGAGCGGCCGCCAGCGGCATCGCTGCTGCGCCACTTTCATAATATTTATCAATAAAAACGCTGCAAATCGTCGTCAATTGACGCATGATAATAACCAAACATGGATCAACAATTAGAACACATAATTATTTTGACGTTATTGGGGCTCAGGCGTAGGCTGACGGTAGCGATTTACCAGAACCGCCGAGGAGCACCCCGAAAATGACGAAGTTTATTGCGAAATTCCTGCGCGATGACAACGGCGCAACCGCCATCGAATATGGCCTGATCGCCGCGCTGGTCGCCGTCGCCGCCATGGGCACCATCGGCCTGATGGGCGAGGAACTCGACAAGACCTTCCTCAAGGTCAAGGACGAACTGGGCGGCGCCTCCCAGTAATCAACGGTGAGCGGGCGCCGGTCCGGGAACGGGCTGCCCGAGAATTTCCCGCCTCGCTAACGACCGCCGGCCCCCATCGGCCGGCGGCGCGAGCGGGCTCGGCGAGGACCTCTCCGCATCGTCATTGCGAGCCCGCGTCAGCGGGCGCGGCAATCCAGAACTCCTGTGAAGACGCCCGGATTGCTTCGTCGCTCCGCTCCTCGCAATAACGGGATTAAGGACGTATCCGCCTCACAGCCGATCGCCGGGCTGCGACGATCCCCCGGCCGAAGCCTGATCGATGGGGAGAGGGTGGGCGCGAGATCATCGGCTGCCCCGGCGGCCGGGACGGGATTCTGGAGTCTGAGATGCCCTTACCGAACGTCGATCCCGTCGCCGCCACCATCGCCATCGCCTTCTTTATCCTCCTCGCAGCCATTGCCGCCCACGACATGCGCAGCCTGCGCATCCCCAACGGGCTGTCGCTGGCGCTGCTCGCGCTCTATCCCCTGCATGCGGCGACGGCGCCCGCGACCGCCTGGCTGCCGGGCCTCGGCGTTGCCGGCGTCGTCTTCGTCGTCGGTCTCGCCGCCTTCGCCACCGGCCGCATCGGCGGCGGCGACATCAAGCTGCTCACCGTCGTCGCCCTGTGGGCCGGCCCCGACCTGATCCTGCCGACGCTCGTTTATACCGGCCTCATCGGCGGCGCGATGGCGATGCTGATGATCTCGCCGCTGCGCTTTCCCATCGCCTGCGCGTCCGCCTGGCTGCGGCTGCCGGCGGTCGGTGATGTCATGCTCGGCCGTCAAATCCCCTATGGCGTCGCCATTGCCGGGGCGGCGGCGCTGACCATCGGCGGCCGGCTGCTGTCCGCCGCATGAGGCCGCTCGCCACCATCTCCCTTGCCAAGGATGCCCCCCGCCGATGAACCCGAAACTGGTGCTCGTTGCCGCCCTGGCGCTCGCCGGCGTCACCGCCTGGTCCGTGCAGTCGTGGCTGGCGGAACAGCAGGCGCCGGTTGCCGAAGCCCCCCCCGAGGCACGGCCCGCGCTGCCGACCATCGACATTCTCGTGGTCAAACAGGAACTGACCACCGGCGCGTTCATCAAACCTGAACACTTGGTGTGGAAATCTTGGCCGGAAGACAGTGTCGTCGCCGGCTACCTGGTGAAGGGCACGACGTCGGAAAGCGATCTCGCCGGCGCCGTTGTCCGCACTCGCATGTTTCCGGGCGAACCGTTGACCAAGGAGCGCGTCGTGCATCCCGGAGACCAGGGTTTCCTTGCCGCCGTGGTCGAACCTGGCAAGCGTGCGGTCAGCGTGCCGATCGACGCCACCCGGGGGGTTAGCGGCTTTGTCTTTCCAGGGGATTACGTCGACGTGCTGCTGACGTTCAAACGCGAGATCGTCAACGCCGATGCGGAAACGGCGGTGAACGAGGTGCGCTATTTCAGCCAGACGCTGCTCACCGACGTGCGCGTTCTTGGCATCGACCAGGCGGTCCACAACGAGGGTAACCAGGCGAAGGTGGCCAGGACGGCGACCCTCGAGGTGATGCCGAAGCAGGCGGAAAAGATCGCCGTCGCCCTCGAATTCGGGGAGCTTTCGCTGAGCCTGCGCAGCCTCGGCCGCCAGGAAATGGACATGGTGGAACTCACGCGGCAGGTCGAGGCGGCACAGGCAGCAGCGCAAGCGGATGCCGCTCCTTCGCGGCGCCGCGGCAGCTACACCAGCGGTGATGACATTCTGTCGATGGTGGGCGATCCGCAGGGGCTGCCGGCTTCCAGCGTCGGCGCGGCAAGGATCAACGTGCTGCGCGGCGGCGAAGCGAGCACCGTGAAGTATTAGCGGCATGATCTGACCGGCAGGAGGCCGTCATGGAGTGGCGTTGCGTGACTGGGTTCGCAAAGGCGGTGGCCGGGTTGATGGCCTTGATGGCCATGACCGGAATGCCGCCGGCGACGGCACCCGTGGCGGCGGCGCCGGAGGCGACGGTCGGCAGCGGTTCGGGCGTCTTCCTCGATGCCAACAAGGGAACGGTGGTGCGTCTGAACCGCCCGGCAACCACCGTGTTCGTCGCTGACCCCGAGGTCTGCGATATCCAGATGAAATCACCGCGCCTCGTCTACCTCATGGGCAAGCGGCCGGGCCAGACGACGCTCTATGCCGTCGACGCCAGCGAGGCGGTGATCGCCAACGTGCCGATCACCGTGTCCCACAACCTCACGCGCCTGTCGACGGCGGTGCGCTCGCTCTATCCCGATGTCGACATCAACGTGCTGTCGGTGGAAGGCGCGGTGGTGCTGGACGGCATGGTCAATGACGCCGCCGCAGCCGAAAACATCCGTGATTTTGCCGCCGCCATCGTCGGCAAGGACGGCCGCGTCATCAATCGCCTCGGCGTCAGCGGGCCGACGCAGGTGAACCTCAGGGTGCGGGTCGCCGAGATCAGCCGCGACATCGAAAAGCAGCTCGGCATCAACTGGCGAGCGATTTTTGAAGGGAGCGGCTTCGATTTTCTGTTTTCCGCCGTCAATCCCCTCGCGGGTGTTCTCGCCAACCAGCTCGGGATTTCGGCGACGCCGGGCGGCTTGAATCTGAATGCCGTGCTCGACCTGCTCGACGACGAGGGACTGATCACCCTGCTGGCGGAACCGAACCTGACGGCACTCAGTGGCGAAACGGCGAGTTTCCTCGCTGGCGGCGAGTTTCCGATCCTGGTGCCGCAGGGCGACAATCAGGTGACCATCGAATTCAAGAAGTTCGGCGTGTCGTTGTCATTCACGCCGACGATCATCGGCAACGAGAGGATCAATCTGCACGTTCGCCCGGAGGTCAGCCGGCTGAGCAACGAGGGCGCGGTCAACCTGCCGGTCGGCCTGACCGAGGTGATCCAGGTGCCGGCGCTGCAGACGCGGCGGGCGGAAACGACGGTCGAACTGGCGAGCGGCCAGAGTTTCGCCATCGCCGGGCTGCTCTCCAACGACAGCCTGCACGACATCCGCAAGTTTCCCGGCCTTGCCGATATCCCGATCATTGGCCGCCTGTTCACCTCGGACCGCTTCCTGAACAAGGAAACCGAGCTGGTGATCATCATCACCCCCTACATCGCCCGCCCCTCGCCGGTGCGGCTCGCCGCGCCCACCGACGGCTTCGCACCGCCGAACGACGTGGAGCGGATCTTTCCGGGCGGCACCTGGAAGCGCAATCCGGTGGTGGGTGCGCCGTCGGTGGTACGCCCCGATGGTGTCCGCGTTTTCGACAACCACGGCTTCGTGCTGGATTAAGGATGGGCACGCCCATGCATCGCCATCGCCACCGTTCGCGCGACCTTCGCTGCCGCTCCTTGCTGCCCGCCTTGGTGCTGCCACTGCTGCTCGTCGCCGGCTGCACCTCCATCGTCTCCGGCATGCAGGGAGTCGGCCTGCCAGTCGAGGACTGGGAAAACGTCCGCCCGATCCCGCAGCCGCAAGCCGGCCGGCTGCAGTACCGCCATACCGTCAGCTTTGCGTCCGGCGAAGGCAGTCTCGCCGCCGACCACCGCGCCGCTCTCCGGGAGTTTCTCGGACACCTGCCGGCGGCGGACGCAGCGGCGGCGGCACCGCCGGTGTTCGTCGTCCCCGGTCCAGCCGACGGCGCGCTGACCGAACAGCGGATCGCCGCCATCGGCCAAGCGCTCGCCGCCAATCGCCGGTCGTGGCAGCTTGGCACCGTCGACAGCGGCGTCTCGCCATTGCCCGACACCATCGACCTGATCGCCGATGTCGTCGTCGCCGTTCTGCCGCCCTGCCCCGACTGGTCGGACTGGCCGCAGTACTCTTTCAGCAACCGGCCGATGAGCAACTTCGGCTGCGCCACCGCCATCAACTTCGGCATGATGGTGGCCGATCCCAGCGACCTCAGCCGCGGCCGGACGCCGGGACCCGCCGACGGCACGGTGATGAGCCGTTCGGTCGAACGCTATCGCCAGGACAAAACGAAGGAGCTTATCCGCGATAGCGCGAGCTCCGAAATCTTCCCGTCATCGGGCGCCAGCGGCAAGTGACGAGCGACCGCCGGTGAGCACCCCGCCTCCAACTTCGCCCACCAGCGCGCGGCAGCGCGCCTTCGCCGGCTTCGTTGCCGACGAGACCAGCCGCACGACGGTGACCCGCGCCGCCCGCGCCGTCGGCCTGGCCGACGTGGAAGTGACCGTCGCCACCCTCGAAGATACCGTCCGCCTGCTGCGCCAGGCGTGCACGCCGAAGCTGCTGCTGGTGGACGTGGCTGGCCGCAGCGATCCGGTTGCGGATCTGGCCGAGCTGTCGGACGTGTGCGATGAAGGCACCAACGTCATCGCCCTCGGCGACGTCAACGATGTCCATCTGTTCCGTCAACTGGTCTCCTGCGGTGTCCAGGATTACCTCTTGAAGCCGGTCACCGTCGACGACGTCGCCGGTACCCTGACCCGCGCCCGGCACGCTCCCGAGGCGGAAGCGAAACCCGCCGACATCGGCCGGCTGATCGCCGTCGTCGGCACCCGTGGCGGCGTCGGCGCCACCACCGTCGCCGTCAACATCGCCGCCGTTCTGGCGCGGGAGCCGGGCCGCCGCGTCGCCCTCGTCGACTTCGACCTGTTCTTCGGCAACTGCTCGCTCGCCCTCGAACTGGAGGTGGGCCGTGGCTTCCGCGAGGCCCTTGAGAACCCGTCGCGCATCGACGCCCTGTTCATCGAGCGGGCGATGGTGCGGGTGGAAGAGAATCTCTTCGTGCTGAGCGCCGAAGAATCGCTGGAGAACCGGGTGGTTCTCGACCCAAAGCCGCTGGAACTGCTCCTCAATCACCTGCGCCGGGACTTCACCCACATCGTCATCGACCTGCCGCGCTTTGCGGCGCGCACCCAGCTTTCGCTGATCACCGCGCCGGCGGCGGTGGCCATCGTTTCCGATCCGACTTTGGTCGGGATGCGCGACACCTTGCGGCTGCATACCTTTTTCAAGAAATACGCGGCACAAACGGACCTGTCCGTGGTTCTGAACCGCTGCGGCGCCCTGCGCGGGGCCGAACTCGGCATCAAGGACTTCGAACAGGGCATCGAAGCCAGGGTCAGCCACGTCATCCCGTTCGATGCCAGACTGTTTGCCTCCAGCATGACGTCGGCCAAGCCGGTGGTGAAGCTGAAGGCGAGAAGCAAGCCGTGCGCTGGCCTGGAAGCCCTTGCCGCGCAGCTTGGCGGACCGGCGGCGGCAGCGCTTGCCGTCCCGCGCTGGAAGCGCTGGCTCGGGATGACGACGTAGATGTTCGGCCGGCGGCGCGGTACCCCGCTGGCGATCGTCACCGACGCGGACGAAGGCCAACCGGCCACCGTCGGCATTGAGCCGGCCGCCACGGCGCCCTGTCCCGCTGTGGCGTCGCCGACAGCGCCGTTTGCGGAAGCGGCAGCGGTATCGCTCGCCGATAGCGGCGTCAGCGGTGCAGAGGCCGATGCGCCTCGCCCCAGCGACGGCGAGACGTTCGCGCCGGCACCGCGGGCCGGGACCGCCGCCGGCAGCCCGGGCCGCGATCTCATCGAAAGCACCAAGCAGCGGCTGACACCGCTGCTGATGGAACGGATCGACGTCGGCCGGGCCGTCGCCATGCCGGTGGACGAGCTGCGCCGGCAGATCAGCGAAATCGTGGCCGAGATCCTCACCGAGATCAAAGTCAACCTCAACCTCAGCGAACAGCAGGACCTGGTCGGCCAGCTGCTCGATGACATGCTGGGCCTCGGACCACTGGAACCGCTGCTCGCCGATGAGTCCGTCACCGACATCATGATCAACGGCGCGAAGCAGGTTTACGTCGAGCGCAAGGGCAAACTGGTCCTGTCGGAGGTGACGTTCCGCAACGATCAGCACCTGATGGGCATCTGCACGCGCATTGTCAGCCGTATCGGCCGCCGCATTGATGAGATGACGCCGTTGTGCGATGCCCGTCTCGCCGACGGCTCGCGCGTCAACATCATCATTCCGCCCCTTGCCCTGGACGGGCCTTCGGTCTCCATCCGCAAGTTCGCCAAACAGAAGATCACCCTCGACGCGATGGAGCGGAACCGCAACCTGTCGCCGCAAATGGCGACGGTGTTGCGCATTGCTGGCCGCTGCCGCCTCAACATCCTGATCTCCGGCGGTACCGGATCGGGCAAGACGACGTTGCTCAACGCCCTGTCGCGCATGATCGATCCCGGCGAGCGGGTGGTGACCATCGAGGACGCGGCCGAGTTACAATTGCAGCAGCCGCATGTGGTCCGCCTTGAAACGCGCCCCGCCAACCTCGAAGGCCAGGGTGAGATTACCCAGCGCGAGCTGGTGAAGAACGCCCTGCGCATGCGCCCGGACCGCATCATCCTCGGCGAAATCCGCAGCGCCGAAGCCCTCGACATGCTGCAGGCGATGAACACCGGCCACGACGGATCGATGGCGACGATCCATGCCAACCGGCCGCGCGAAGCGCTGACGCGGCTGGAAAACATGGTGGCGATGACCGGCGTCAAGCTGCCGAACGAGGCGGTGCGCTCGCAGATCGTCGGCGCCGTCAACATGATCGTGCAGATCGCGCGCATGCGCGACGGCATGCGCCGGATCACGTACATCACCGAAATCGTCGGCATGGAAGGTGACATCGTGACGACCCAGGACCTGTTTACCTATGAATTTCAGGGTGAGGACGCCAATGGCAGCCTCATCGGGCGATTCCGCTGCTCGGGTCTGCGCCCACATTTCACGCAGCGCGCCGAATACTTTGGCCTGCATCGATCGCTGCTCGATGCGATCAACTCGGCGGCGGATGAAACCCGATGAACACGCTGGTGATCGCCGGCGTCTCCGGCGCGCTGGCGCTGCTGCTGGCCGTGGCCGCGCTTGGCGACAGCAACGCCCGCCGGCTCCGGCAGCGGGCAAAGGCGATGCGGCGGCCGGCCGGCGAGGCGGCTGGCACGGCGGCCGGCGGACGCGGCGACAGTCTGCTCCGCACCCGGAAATCGACCATGCCCCTGATCGAGGCACTGGCGGAGCGGCTGCTGCCCAATCAGTCGGCCATCCGCAACCGCCTCGCCCGCACCGGCCATGACGTCTCCGTCGGCACCTATGCGCTGATCTGCGCGCTCGTCGCCATCATTGCCGCGGGCGCCCTCAAGCTGGCCGCCGGTCTGCCGCTGGTGGCGGCGGCTCTCGGCGGCCTCGCCGCCGGCGTTCTCCTGCCTCACCTCGGCACCGGCCTCATCGCGGCGCGGCGGCGCGCCGCGTTCACCGCCGGCTTCCCCGAAGCGGTCGGCCTGATGGTGCGGGGCGTCAAATCGGGCCTGCCGATCACGGAAACGATGGCGGTCGTCGGCCAGGAACTGCCGGCACCGGTGGGCACCGAGTTCCGCCGCATCAGCGATCACATCCGCCTCGGCAGTCAGCCGGAGACGGTGCTGCTGGAGGCGGCGCAGCGCCTCGATATCCCCGAGTTCAAGTTCTTCGTGATTACCCTGTCCATCCAGCGGGAGACCGGCGGCAACCTCGCCGAGAGCCTCAACAACCTCGGCGATCTGCTGCGTGGCCGCCGGCAGATGAAGTTGAAGATCAAGGCGATGTCCTCGGAAGCGAAGGCGAGCGCCTACATCCTCGGTGCGCTGCCAGTCGGCATGTTCGCCATCATCAACACGATCAACCCGGACTATGCCGCCGTGCTTTACTCCGATCCGCGCGGGCAGGTGCTGCTCGGCGGCGGCATCGTCTCCCTGCTCACCGCCGCCGCCGTCATGGCCAAGATGATCCGCTTCGAGATTTAGGGCGGGCCCGCCGCCGCGCACGCGCCGCGTCACACGCCCGCGCCGCGCTCCTTGCCGTCATCCACGGCGTAGATTTCGGCCGGCTCATCGAACCCCTTGAGTTCGCGCGCGCCGAGCGCGACCAGCGGCACCCGCCCATCAACCTGTCCCGCCGCGACGGCGTCGATCAGGACCTGTCCGTCCTCGGCGCACGAACACAGGCGCGAGGCCAGGTTCACCACGCTGCCGACGGCGGTGTAGTCAAGGCGGCTCTCGGACCCCACTCGCCCGACGGTAGCAGGGCCCATCGCAAGGCCAGCGCCGAAGCCGAGGGCGTGGTCCTGCTCGCGCCACTCTCGGATCAAGGCCTGCGCCGCCCGTTGCATGTCGATCGCCATCTCGACCGCACGCAACGCCGGGTCCGGGCACGGTACCGGCGCGTTGACCAGCACCATCAGTCCGTCACCGGAGAAGTTCGTCAGTGTGCCCTCGTGCCGGGCGACGACGGCGCCGAGCGCTTCGTAGTACTCCCCGAGCACGCCCATGATCGCTTCGGGCGTGGCGCGGGCGGAGAACGCCGTGAAGCCGCGCAGGTCGCCGAAGACGACGGCAACGTCGACGCGCTGGCTGTCAAGGACGCTGCCGTCGCCCGCCCCGTCGATCAGCTCCGCCACCTGCGGCGCGAGGAAGCGCTTCAGCCGGCTGATGCGCTCCGACCGTTCCTGCGAGAGGGCGAGCTCGCCGGCCATTTCGTTGAATCGGTTGGCCAGCCGTGCCAGTTCGTCGCTGGTCGCAATCTCGATTCGGTGGTCGAACTGGCCGGCGCCGATGCGCCGGGCGCCTTCCTCGAGAAGGCGGATCGGCCGGGTCATGCGCGCGGCCAGCCAGTAGGCGAGCGCTCCGGCAAAGATCGCGCCGCCGAGGAGCAGACCGCCGGTGCGCCACAGGGCGTCATAGATGGGCCGGAGCGCTTCGGCGATCGGCTGATGAACGAGCACGCTCCAATCGACGCCGCGCACCGGCGCCATCGCCGCCATGACCGTGCGTCCCGCCGTATCCTTCCCCATCGCCGCCCCGCCCTGCGCTTCGATGACGTCCCGCAGCGCCCGCAACGGTTGTGCCGCCGGATCGTCCTCGCCCCGGAGCACCATGCTGATGTCCGGGTGAGCGATGATGCGGCCCGGCCGGTCGAGCACGAACGCTCGCCCGCTATCGCCGATGCGAATGCTGGCGATGACGTCCCAGATCAGCTTCAAGTTGATCTCGGCGATAACGATGCCGACCGCCGCCCGGTTGCCGGCGACCGCGATGGTCATGAACGGCTCGGATCCGCGGTGGAAAGTGACGGGTCCGTACCAAACCTGTGCCGACCGCGCTCCCGCAACCGCCGGGTCGCCCGAGCGATCGATGCCACTCTCCGTGCGATTCAGGCTGACCCGCGAGACGTAGAGCCTCTCCCACCCGTTGCCGTCGACGAGGGTGAGGCTTGTCACGGCGGGAACTCGGCGCAGCAGACGGACGGCGTCGATCCGGTGGCGCTCGTCGGGGCCTTCTTCCCAGGGCAACTGCACCGCCCAGGCGAGTTGATCCTTGATGCCCTCGATGAAATCCTGGATTCGCACGGCGGCAAGCCGCGCCTCGGCGCCGAGCTGGGCGTCGAGGTGCGCGCGCTGGTCCCGATAGCCGAACCAGGCTTCGCTCGCTCCCGCCGCGAGCAAGGGCACCACCACGGCCGCGAACAGGACGAGGAAGTACTTTCCGAACAGGGAGTGAGGCGGGCGAAGGCGGGTGCAGATCATCGATCCGCACCCGCGGCTGGGCTGCGGCGGAGGCGCGTCAGCGGCTTCATTCGAGGACCTGTTCGGCCTTCCGGG
>JALOTH010000159.1 GCA_025458035.1 Rhodospirillales bacterium | reverse complement strand
TCGGCCCGACGTCATCCTGCCGAGCCTTGCGCCGGTGTCCGGGTCACGGCGGCGACGAACCGCTGAAACAGGTGGGCGTGCGAGAAGCTGGCGGCGCCCGCGGCAAACGCGCCGTCGGCCAACTCCCTGAGCGTGCTGTCGCTGCCGAGCAAAGCCCGCAGGTCTCCCGATATCGCTTGCCAATCCAGATGCGTGAACAGCTTGGCCGATGATCGGTTCTCCTCGCACCATGCGGCGACCGCTGTGTCGCGGGGTGCATGGACGACGATGGGAATGCCGATCAGCGTGTAATCCACCATCTTGCTTGGGAAGCTGTAACGGGTCACCTCATCATCGAACGGGAACGGCAGGTAGAGCAGGGACGCCGTCGTGCGAACCGTCTTCAGAAACTCCGTCCGGTCGGGAAAAAAGCCGTGATGGCGGAACGCCCGGCTCGGCCATTGCGGGCTTTTCGTAACTGTCGGGGAAAGGCCGCCCCAGGCATCGAGTGTCAGACCAAAGCGCCCGATTTCTCGGGCGAAGCGATCCAGCATGCCAAAAACCTTCAATGACGCGATGGATCCGAAATAGACGGCGGAGCGATGTTCCGCTGTCCGCGGAATTTGAGACAGCTGTCGAGCCAATGGCTCGTCGCTCTGCGATCGGAACGGCAACAGGACCGATCCCGATACCCCCGAGATCTCGGCCATTTTCGCTTCGAGCGGTATCGAGATACTGTGTCGCGTTTGCGCATACCGAAGCGTTCGGCGTGCCACGCGAATGATGGCGGAGCCGAGAACAGGGTGGTACGCATACCAGTGTTCCGGTCCGTCGTAGACGATCACATGCAGGGGCAACCGCAAACGCTGCGCCACCTTGAATGCCGTGATCCAGCCCAACTTTTCGATGACGGTGAGGACGATCTCCGGGTTTTCTCGTTTCACTCGCGACGCTACCGAAGCATATCTCAACGAACGATAGAAATATTCGAAAATGGCGATGACGCCATGCAGGCGCGTGAACAGAAGCCGGTTCCAAGGCGTCGGCATGTTGACATACTCGGCGCCGTCCAGCGCGCGCCGGCCATTCCCGCTACGTTCCCGCAATTGAACGATCGTTAGCCTGTCACGCGGATAGCTTTCCAGCAGACGAAACAGCGCCTGGCTGCAACCGTCGCCGTCCCGCACGGTCACATCGGATATGACGGCAAGTCTGGGGAAAGGGCCGCTCATCGCCCAAGCTATGTACCGGTGTCGGCGTCCCTCTGTCAAAAGCGGCGTTCGAGACCGGCCCGAACGCGAGATCCGTGACCGAACGGGTGTGGGCCACGGGGGGCGCGGCGCCGCCGCCGGGGAGAGAGCGCTAGGCAGCCCGCGACGCAGCCGCTATATCCGGAAGAGACCCTCGTCATCCCCGTGCACCGGATGCTGCGCCATGCCCGACGTTCCCGCCACCCGCGCCTTCGACAAGAGCCGCCTGCCCAGCCGCCACGTCACGCAGGGCCCCGAGCGGGCGCCGCACCGTTCCTATTATTACGCCATGGGGCTGACCCGCGCCGAGATCGACCAGCCGTTCATCGGCGTCGCCACCTGCTGGAACGAGGCCGCCCCCTGCAACATCGCGCTGTCGCGCCAGGCGCAGGCGGTCAAGCTGGGGGTGAAGGCGGCGGGCGGTACGCCGCGGGAATTCACCACCATCACCGTCACCGATGGCATCGCCATGGGTCACGCCGGCATGAAATCCTCGCTGGTCTCCCGCGAGGTGATCGCCGATTCCGTCGAACTGACCATGCGCGGCCACTGCTATGACGGCATCGTCGGCCTCGCCGGCTGCGACAAGTCGCTGCCGGGGATGATGATGGCGATGGTGCGGCTGAACGTGCCGTCGGTGTTCATTTATGGCGGCTCGATTCTCCCCGGCCGCTTCCGCGGGCGCGACGTGACCGTCGTCGACGTGTTCGAGGCGGTGGGCAAGCATTCCTGCGGCGCCATGTCGGAGGGGGATCTGGTGGCGCTGGAAGCCGTCGCCTGCCCGTCGGCCGGCTCCTGCGGCGGCCAGTTCACCGCCAACACCATGGCCTGCGTCGCCGAGGCGATCGGCCTCGCCCTGCCCGGTTCGTCCGGCGCCCCCGCGCCCTACGAAAGCCGCGATGCCCTGTGCGAGGCCTCCGGCCGGGCGGTGATGGCGCTAATCGACTCGCGCCTGCGGCCCCGCGATATCGTCACCATCAAGTCCCTGGAGAACGCCGCCACCGTCGTCGCCGCCTCTGGCGGTTCCACCAACGCCGGCCTGCACCTGCCGGCGATCGCCCACGAGGCGGGCCTCGACTTCGACCTCGATAAGGTCTGCGAGATCTTCCGCCGCACCCCCTACATCGCCGATCTCAAGCCCGCCGGCCGCTACGTGGCCAAGGACATGTATGAGGTGGGTGGAGTGCCGGTGCTGCTGAAGGCGCTGCTGGACGGCGGCTACCTGCACGGCGATTGCCTGACGGTGACCGGCCGCACGCTTGCCGAGAACCTTGCCGGCGTCGTGTTTCCGGCGGACCAGGACGTGATCTTCCCGACGTCGCGGCCCATCTCGTCCACCGGTGGCGTCGTCGGGCTCAAGGGTTCGCTCGCCCCGCAGGGCGCCATCGTCAAGATCGCCGGCATGAAGACGCTCACGTTCCGCGGTCCTGCCCGCTGCTTCGATTCCGAGGAGGCGTGCTTCGCCGCCGTCGAACGCCGGGAATACCGGGAAGGCGACGTCCTCGTCATCCGCTACGAGGGGCCGCGCGGCGGGCCGGGCATGCGCGAGATGCTGTCGACGACGGCGCTGCTGTACGGTCAGGGTATGGGTGACAAGGTGGCGCTGATCACCGACGGCCGCTTTTCCGGCGGCACCCGCGGCTTCTGCATCGGCCATGTCGGGCCGGAGGCGGCGGTCGGCGGCCCTATCGGGCTGCTCCGCGACGGCGATGTCATCGCCATCGACGCCGACCGCGGCAGCCTCGACGTCGAACTCAGCGCCGAGGAGCTGGCGGCGCGCCGCGCCGCATGGCAGCCGCGGCAAACGGATTTCCAGTCCGGGGCGCTGTGGAAGTACGCGCAACAGGTGGGCGACGCCTGCCGCGGCGCCGTCACCCATCCGGGGGCGCGGGCGGAAACCCACGTCTACGCCGATATCTGAGCGGCGGCGGGCGCCGTTTCGGGCGCCCGGCCGGCTCCGCCTATTCGGGAAGGCCGTTCAGCGCCCACATGGCGATCAACAGCCGGCTCGGCCGCCCGCCCCAGTCGCCAAACCACTTCTCGTAGACCTGTCCGATCTCGCCGGTGCGATAAAGACGGGCGAGCGTGCGATTGACGAGCAGGCGGAAGTCGTCATCACCCCTCGGCAGAGTCAGCGCGTAGGGCTCATAGGTGAACGGTTCCGCCACCACCGAATAGCGGCTCGGGTCGCCGGACTGGCGGGCGAGGCCTACTAAGATCAGTTGATCGGCGACGTGGGCGTTGCTCTCGCCCTTGTCCAGCAGTCTGAGGGCCTCACCGTGATCGGTCAGCTTGATCACTTTGGCGTTGATCGACAGCTCCTTCAGCTTGTCCGCAAGCGCCCGTTCCGTCGTCGTGCCGCTAACGACGGTGAGCGTCTTGCCCTTCAGGTCGGCGACACTGGGGATCTGGGCACTGGCCAGAGTCAGCATGCTGGCACCCGTGATGAATGTGGTCAGGCTGAAGTCGACCTTCTCCATGCGCGATAAGGTCACCGTCGAATTACCGCATTCGATGTCGACCTCGCCCTTGGCCACCGCGTCGAAGCGGTTTTCCGGCGTCACCGGCACGTAGCGGGCGTTGAACGTTCCGAGGTTCAGAACCGCTCGCACCTCCTCGGCGACGCGCTGGCAAAGATCGATGGAAAAGCCCTGCGGCGGCGTCGTCGGGGTGGCGGATGAAAATGGCGGTGAATCCGTGCGATAGCCGAGCGTCAAGGTGCCTGTCGCCTTGACTTTCGCAAGGGTGGCGGAATCGGCGGCGTCGGCCGGCGACGCCGCGCTCCACAGAAGGGCGGCGAGAGCCGCCATGGTCAACCGCATCATATCAGGATCCTCCCTGTTGGTGATTGGCGGCGGCAACCGACGCAGCGCGTCAGCCCAGCGGCGCCGCCGCCGGTTCAGTTCAGGACGCGGGTCAAATCGATGTCGAACCACTTCAGCGACAGTTCGGTGAGGGTGCCATCGTCATGCATGCGCTGCACGATCTCGGCGATCCGCTCATCGAACGGTGCGTCCCCCTTTGCAGTGGCGATCGCCACCGGCTCGAAGAACAGGAAGCCGGGGACGATCCGCAGCGGCGCGCCGCCGTCGATGGCGCCGCGGGCGGTCACCAACGCCGTCACGGCGGCATCCGCCTTGCCAGCCACCACCGCGTCGATGGATTCCTCCTTGCTGGCAAAGGGCACGATCGCCGGCCGCTCGATCTGGTAGGTGACGGGGGTGCCGGCGAAAATCACCAGGTCGCGCTTCAAGTACTGCTCGAACGTGGTGTCGGCCTTCACGCCGATGCGCTTGCCCGACGCCGCGGCGATGGTGCCGATCGCCGGATTGTCGGCGCGGACGACGAGGACGGCGGCGTCGAAGCGATAGGCGGCGGGGAACGTCAGCCGTTGCGTCCGCTCCTTGGTCGGCGTGATCGAGCAGGCGCAATAGACGAAGCGGCCGCCCCAGTCACCGGACAGAGCGGTGGGAAAGTCGGTCACCGCGAACGTCACCGCGGCACCCAGCCGCTTGCCGATCTCGCGGCTGACGTCGATGTCGAACCCGGCGAGCTGTCCCTGTGCGTCGTAGCCGGACGTCGGCAGCTGATCGGGGACCGCCCCGGCCGTCACGGCGCCGCTGGCGGCGATGCGGGTGAGCAGGTCCGCGGCGTGGGCGGCCGCCGGAGCGAAAATGAGGCTGGACGCGACGGCGATGCGAAGCAGAGACAGTGCCATGGGGGTTCCGGTCAGCGCAGAGGAGGGAAAAAGCGGGATGATGGCTGTTTGCCACGCCACGGCGGCAACAGCAAGCGTCACGATGGCGGGCGGCGGCGGCTCTCGGCGACGGCGATGCCGGCGAGGACGAGGGCGAGCGCCAGCAGCGAGCGCGGGTGCGGCCGCTCCCCGAGGGCGATCGCTCCGGCGGCGACCGCCCATAGCGGAATCAGATAGTTGATGAACGACAGGAAGGTCGGCCCGGCAACGGCGATGATACGGAAGTAGACGACGGTGGCCAACGCGGTGGCGATGAGGCCAAGAAACAGCACCGACGCCACCGCCGC
>JALOTH010000054.1 GCA_025458035.1 Rhodospirillales bacterium | reverse complement strand
CCAGACGTGCAGCGCAATTCCCGCGTCGTGCGCCTTGTAGATGGGAGCGAGCGCCGTCCCCCAGTCGACGGTGGCGAGCCAGCCGGCGTTGCAGTGGGTGAGGATGTTCACCGGCGCGCCATCCGCCTTTGCCGCCGCGACGGCGCGGATCAGCGCCAGACCATGTTCGCCGATGGCTTCGTTGATGGCGACGTCCGCATCGGCGATCTCGCCGGCGCGGCGGAAGGCGGCTTCCGCCCGCCGCTCGACGGGAAGCTGGCGCAGCACCGCCATCATCTCGTCCAGTGCCCAGCGCAGGTTGACGGCGGTGGGCCGTGTCGCCAGCAGCAGCGACCGCGCCGCTTCCAGGGCCGCATCGCTGGCATCCTCGGCGGCAGCGAGGCTGAGCCCGTAGGCGGCGGCGGCGCCGATCAGCGGGGCGCCGCGCACGACCATGCGGGAAATGCCGTCGGCCGCGTCCGCCGCCGTCCGCCAGCGCACCGTCGTAAACGCGAATGGCAGCTTCGTCTGATCGATGACGCAAACACTGCGCCCGTCCGCCTCCGGCCAGATGGTGCGATAATGTCGCCCGTCGACGTTCATTCCCCGCCTCCGCGCCGGCGCCCCGCGCATTGTGCTGCGCCATCCTTTATCTTCCGCTATCCCCCGTTCGGGCAAGTGCCGAGACACCGTCCCGCCGCCAACCGGAGAGCCCGTGCCATGACCGAGCGTCGCCCCCCCGGCCGCTGGCGACTGCTCGCCTGGTGCAGCTACGACTGGGCCAACTCGGCGTTCCCGACGGTGGTCACCACCTACGTCATCGCCGCCTATTTCGCCAAGGCGGTCGCCGGCGACGAGGTCAGCGGCGCCAGCGCCTGGGCCTATGCGATCAGCGTGTCCGGGCTCGCCGTCGCCCTCGCCAGCCCGGTGCTGGGGGCGATCGCCGATGCCGCCGGCCGCCGCAAACCCTGGGTCGCCGTGTTCACCGCCGTTTGCGTCGTGGCGACGGCGGCGTTGTGGCCGGTGGTGCCCGGCGGCGGCTGGGTGCTCTACGCGCTGGTGCTGGTCGCCATCGCCAACTTCGCCTTCGAAATGGCGATCGTCTTCTACAACGCCATGCTGCCGGCGATCGCGCCGCCGGGGATGATCGGCCGGCTGTCGGGCTGGGGCTGGGGGCTGGGCTATGTCGGCGGCCTTGCCTGTCTCGGCCTGTCGCTCGCCCTGGTGCAGCCCGATCCGGCGCCGCTGGGCCTCGATCGCGAGACGTTCGAGCCGGTGCGGGCGACGGCGGTCCTCGTCGCCCTTTGGTTCGCCGCGTTTTCGCTGCCGTTCTTCCTGCTCGTCCCCGATGCGGCGGGGCGGCCGCTGCGACCGATCGCCGCGATCCGGCGTGGCATGGCGTCGCTGCGCGCGACCATCGGCCACCTGCCGCGCTATCGCAACGTTGCCCTCTTCCTGCTCGCCCACATGGTCTACGCCGATGGCTTGAACACGCTGTTCGCCGTCGGCGGCATCTACGTCGCCGTCACCTTCGGCATGGATTTCGACGAGGTCCTGCTGTTCGGCATCGCCATGAGCGTCACCGCCGGTGTCGGCGCGTTCGCCTTCGGCTGGATCGACGATCGCATCGGCCCCAAGCGCACCATCCTCATCGCGCTGGCCGCCCTCAGCCTCATCGGCATCGGTTTGGTCCTCACCGAATCGAAGGCGTGGCTGTGGGCGCTGGCGCTGCCGCTCGGCATCTTCTTCGGGCCGGCGCAGTCGGCGAGCCGCTCGCTGATGGCGCACCTCGTTCCGCCGCAGCTGTCCGCGGAGTTTTTCGGCCTCTATGCCCTGTCCGGCAAGGCGACGGCGTTCGTCGGGCCGGCGGTGTTCGGCGCCGTCACCGCCGCCACCGGCAGTCAGCGCTGGGGCATGGCGACGATCATCGTCTTTCTCGCCGTTGGCGCTGCCCTGCTGCTGTGGGTGCGGGAGGAGCGGGCAGAACCGGCGGGCGGCGGGCGAGTTGGGTTGGGACGGCGCGCCGATCGTGTTACATAAACGTCATCGCCAAGGAGCGATGTGGGACGCCCAATCCGCAAGGACCGCCATGGACTACCAACAGTTTTTCGCCGGTCATCTCGAAGCCCTGAAGCGGGAGGGGCGCTATCGCGTGTTCGCCGACCTCGAACGCTGCGCCGGCCGCTTCCCGGAGGCGACGCTGCACACCGGGGACGGCGAGCGCACGGTCACCGTCTGGTGCTCCAACGACTATCTCGGCATGGGCCAGCATCCGGACGTGCTGGCGGCGATGAAGGCGGCGATCGACCGCTGCGGCGCCGGCGCCGGCGGCACCCGCAACATCTCCGGCACCAACCACAACCACGTGCTGCTGGAGCGCGAACTCGCCGATCTGCACGGCACCGAGGCGGCGCTGCTGTTCCAGTCGGGCTGGATCGCCAACCTGACGACGTTGAGCACGCTCGCCCGCATGCTGCCCGGCTGCGTCGTGCTGTCGGACGCGAAAAACCACAACTCGATGATCGAGGGCATCGTCCATTCCAAGGCGGAGAAGCGGATTTTCCGCCACAACGACGTTGCCGACCTCGAGCGCCATCTCGCCGCCATCGAGCCCGGCCGGCCGAAGCTCGTCGCTTTCGAGAGCGTCTATTCCATGGACGGCGACATCGCCCCGATCGGCGCCATCTGCGACGTCGCCGACCGCTACGGCGCCATGACCTACATCGACGAAGTGCACGCCGTCGGCATGTATGGGACGCGCGGCGGCGGCGTCGCCGAACGGGACGGCCAGATGCACCGGCTCACCGTCATTCAAGGCACACTGGCCAAGGCGTTCGGGACCGTTGGCGGCTATATCGCCGGTTCGGCGGCGCTGTGCGACTTCATCCGCTCGTTCGGCGCCGGCTTCATCTTTTCGACGGCGATGCCGCCGGCGATCGCCGCCGCGGCGCTGGCCAGCGTGCGCCATCTGAAAGGCGATCACGCCCGGCGCGAACGTCACCAGGAGCGGGCGGCGACGCTGCGGCGCCGGTTGGCCGAGGCGGGCCTGCCGGTGATGGCATCGGTGAGCCACATCGTGCCGGTGTTCGTCGGCGATGCCGCCTTGTGCAAACGGGCGAGCGATGAGCTGCTGTTCGCGCACGGCATCTACGTGCAGCCGATCAACTACCCGACCGTCGATCGCGGCACCGAACGGCTGCGCTTCACGCCGACGCCGCTGCACACCGATGCGCACATGGACCAGCTGGTGGCGGCGATGCGGCAGGTCTGGTCCCGCCTTGGCCTGCGGTCCGCGGCGTGATCGGCGGCGCCCGGACCTGAGCTAGCCGGCCGCCAGCCGGTCGCGGTGGTAGAGTTCGGGAAACCAGCGCGCCCATAGCGCGGCGACGACGAGGGTGCCGGCACCGCCGACGACGACGGCGGGCACCGTGCCGATGAGCGCCGCCACCGCCCCGGATTCGAACTCGCCAAGCTCGTTGGAAGCGCCGATGAACAGCGCGTTGATCGCCGAAACGCGCCCGCGCATCGCGTCGGGCGTGTCCAGCTGCACCAGCGTCTGGCGGATGAAGACGCTGATCATGTCGGCGGCGCCGAGGACGAACAGGCAGGCGAGCGACAGCCAGAGGTTTTCCGAGAGGCCAAAGACGATGGTGGCAGCGCCGAACAGCGCCACCGCGGCGAACATGCGCCGGCCGACGCGGCGGGCCAGCGGCCGGAACGCCAGCAGCGCCGCCATCATCACCGCACCGAGGGCCGGCATGCTGCGCAGCAGGCCGAGGCCCGCCGGCCCGATGTCGAGGATCTCGCCCGCATAGATCGGCAGCAGCGCCGTCGCGCCGCCCAGCAGCACGGCGAACAGATCGAGGGAGATGGCGCCGAACACCACCGGCCGCGAGCGCATGAAGGCGATGCCGGCGATCAGGCTCGCCCAGGTCATGCGGTCCGCCTTGGCTTGCCGGCGAATGCCGCGCATCGGGATGACGAGGCCGAACGCGCCGACGAACAGCCCGGTCGCGGCGATGAAGGCAACGGCGCTGCCGAACGCGAACAGGATGCCGCCGATCGCCGGGCCGGCGATGGTCGCCAGCTGCCAGGCGATGGAGTTCCAGGCGACGGCGTTGGCGAAGTGCTCGGGCGGCACCAGGTTCGGCAGCAAGGCCTGGCCGGAGGGGAAGGCGAAAGCGCGGCTGATGCCGAAGACGACGACGAGGGCATAGATCGGCCAGACGACGGCGATGCCGCGCACCGCCAGCACCGATAGCGCGGCGGCGACGGCAATGGCGACGAGATAGCAGACCAGCAGCACGGTGCGGCGGTTGTAGCGGTCGGCGGCGTCCCCCGCCGGCAGCGTGAACACGACGATCGGCAGGAACGCGGCGAGGCCGATGAGACCGAGGGCCAGCGGATCGCGCGTCACCTCGTAGACCAGCCAGGCGGTGGCGACGAACAGAACGTTGATCCCGGTGATCAGCAGCAGCCGCGCCGCCAGGAACAGCACGAAGTTGCGGTGGCGGAACGCCGCAAACCCCCCGGCGGGGGAGATTGCCGAGGCACTCACGGCAACCGCCGCAACAGATAAACGGCATCGGCGCCATAGGCGGCGAGCTTCGCCGCCAGCGCTGGGTCGGCGACATCGTCAAACCCGAAGCGCCGCCACAGCCGCGCCGTACCATAGGCGGCGACGAGGGTCAGCGACGGCAAGCCGGCGGCGCGGGCGATTGCGGCAGCGTCGGCGAGGACGGCGGCGGCGGCACCGCGGCCACGGGCGTGCGGCGCGATGGCGATATCGTGGATGAACAGTGTGTCGGGCCGTGCCGGCAACGCCCGCAGGAGCGTATCGAGGCGCGGCGGATCGCCGTACCGCCAGGGGTGGGCGATGGCGTAGCCGGCCATGCGCCCGTCATCCATCAGCTTGCGGCAGCCGGCGGGAAACAGGCTGAGCTTTTCGGCGAACACCTCCAGCCGCTCCGGCAGCAGGGGGTGCGCGGCCTCGGCGATCGCCGCCACGTCCCGCAGATCGGCGAGGGTCAGCGGCTGCCAAACCTGGGGCTGCGGTGCCGGCGGGTGCATGACGGCGCCTTTACCCCGCCCGCCGGCCGCTGTCGACGGGCAATCATGGCGGTGTCGTCTTGCCGGTGCGCTGCAACTGCCGTAACGAGGGGGCGGCGGAAGGCTGGCGCGCCGTTACCCTTCCCGTCCGGGCGCGTTCGAGGATGCGGAGGATGCCGGCGATGAGGGAACCCGCAATGTGGCTCATCCGCGTCGTCGTCCCGCCGGCCGCGGTCGCCGCGTTCGAGACGGCGCTGGCGCCGTTTTGCGATGCGGTGAGCGCGCTCGAAGCCGGCGCCGATGCCTGGCGGGTCGAGGGTCTGGCCCGCCAGCCGCCCGACGCAGTGTCCCTCGACGTCGCCTGCCGCCTCGCCGCCGCCGCCGCCGGGGTGCCGCCACCGGTACCCGCGACGACGCGCCTGGTGGAGCGGGACTGGGTCGCCTGCGTGCAATCCGATATGCCGGCGGTCACCGCCGGCTGCTTCACCGTCTACGGCAGCCATCTCGACGACCGCGTCGCGCGCGGGCGCATCGGCCTGCGCATCGATGCGGCGCAGGCGTTCGGCTCGGGCCACCATGCC
This sequence comes from Rhodospirillales bacterium, assembly GCA_025458035.1. Classification (GTDB taxonomy): domain Bacteria; phylum Pseudomonadota; class Alphaproteobacteria; order Rhodospirillales; family Defluviicoccaceae; genus Defluviicoccus. The sequence goes on along the minus strand of JALOTH010000054.1, from coordinate 12,077 downwards.
TCGACGGCGGGCTGCCTCGCGGCGCTCTCCGGCCTGCGCCGGCAGCCGGTACGGCGGGCGCTGGATCTCGGGTGTGGCTCCGGTGTCCTGGCGATCGCCATCGCCCGGCTGTGGCGGGCGCGGGTCATCGCCGCCGACATCGATCCCCGCGCCACCGACGAGGCGGCCGCCAACGCCGGCCGGAACGGCGTTGGCCCGTGGATCCGCACCGTCGCCACCGACGGCATCGGCCGCAGCGTCCGCGCCGCCGGTCCGTTTGACCTGATCGTCGCCAATATCCTGGCGCGGCCGCTGGTGCGGTTGGCCGGCGCCATCGTCCCGTGCCTCGGCGATGGAGGCTGGTTGATCCTCTCCGGTTTTCTCGATCCGACGGCGGCGGCGGTGGCGCGCGCCTATGCGGTCCGCGGGCTGCAACTGGTGCAGCGCCGCGACGAAGCGGGCTGGACGACGCTGGTCTACCGGCGGCGAAGGCGGCCGCCCCGCCGCCCGCGTCGCGCCGTCACGCCTCGGGCTGGCTGATGCCGGCGCAGGCCCGCAGCTGCGCCGGCAACGATACCGTTCGTGTCGGCATCGGATCGTTGGCGAAGCTGATGACGGCGACGTTCAACACCACCTCGGAGCCGTCGCCGAGAACAATCATCCTCTCGATGCTGGCCTGGTGGACATAGATGCTCAGCAGCTCCAGTCCGCGCAGGCGGGTGCGCAGCAGGTCGACGAACGGCGCCTTGTTCGGCAGCTCGGCGGCATCCCAGCCTTCGGTTGTCGCCGTGAACGCTTCGATGAACGCCTCGATGGCCAGCGCCACCTCGTTGCGGTCCGGTTCCGCGTACAGGAAGACGTGCGCGTACTGAGCCGCTTCCACCGCCGCACACAACTCCGGCGTCGAGCGGACCCGCTCCAGAATCACCGCTTCGCGAAACGTCGTCGGATGCGCCGATGAACCCATGATCGATTACCCCGAATTCGGTATCGCTGGGCATCGCCGGAACCGCCGCGCATGGGGAGGCTGGCAGGCCAGTGGCGGGCACGGTGGCGGGGACAGTGGCGGGCGGCGGCGGTCGGCACCCTTGATGACCCGGCCGCTGCGGAGCGGGTTCTTGATACCCTGACCCGTTGCGGGATTCCGAGTGGCAGCCGATGTGTTTGACATGACGTGGAGGTGGCCATCGTCAGCGAGATCGTCAACGCGTGACGCCGGGCGAGATTGACAGACCTGCCGTGACGGGGCCCCGCCGCAAGTGGGAGACATGAGCGGGGCGGTTCGCCCGTCGTATAACGAGGACCCCAATGGGAACCTGGACACTCGATGATATTCCATGGACATGCTTTCGGCGCGAGTGCGTCGAGCCCGACCTTCTCTCGGTGATCAAGGCGGCCGCCCTCGTCGAGCGCAACGCCGACGATTACGTGCGCTACTTGTGCGATGTCTTCGCCGGTGATGCGGATTTTTGCCGCGCGGCCGTCCGCTGGGGCGAAGAAGAGACGCAGCATGGGGAGGCGCTCGGCCGCTGGGCGCGCCTGGCGGATCCGGAGTTCGATTTCGAGGGGCGCTTTCGCGATTTCGCCGCCGCCTACCGGCTGCCGATGGACGCCGCGGTTTCGGTGCGGGGATCGCGGGTCGGTGAACTGATTGCCCGCTGCGTCGTCGAAAGCGGCACCAGTTCGCTGTATTCGGCGCTGCGCGATGGGGTTGCGGAGCCCGTCCTGAAAGCCATCTGCCATCAGATCGCCGGCGACGAGTATCGCCATTACAAGCTGTTTTACGAGGCGATGCAGCGGTACGGGGATCGCGAGCCGCCACCGGCGCTGACCCGCCTGCACGTTGCCTTCGGCCGGTTTCTCGAAATCGAGGACGACGAACTGGCGCTGGCCTACCATTGCGCCAACGCCAGCGGCGAGCCCTATGACCGCAAAACGGCGGGAGAGCGCTATCTGCGGCGGATCGCCCGCTATTACCAGCGCCATCACATCCGGCGCGCCGTCGGCATGATGACGAAGGCGGCGGGCTATGATCCGCAAGGGCCGCTGGCCGGGGTCGCAAGCGCCGTCATCTGGACCTATACGTGCTGGAAGGCGCGGCTGCCGCTGGCTGCGTGAAGGGCGGCCAACGTCCTGCCCATATTATAGGCAATTGCCATAATATGGTCAAAACGTAGACAGGATTCGATGACGGCCCCGGCCGTCCGCCCACGGGGTGCCCAGAAAATGGGCCTTAACCCCATCGCGGACGGCAGAATCGCCGGCGCTGCCCGGCTGGCCTCGTTCTTGCTCCTGCCGCCGGGACCTGCCCACGTACCACCTGCGGAAGGGAGAGAGATGACCATCAGAACCCACGCCATCGCGGGGCTCGCCGCGATCGCCCTGGCGTTTGGCGCGGCCGGTGCCGCGCAAGCGCAAGAGAAGAAGGACGACACCATCAAGGTCGGGATCCTTCACTCGCTGTCGGGCACCATGGCGATCAGCGAAACGACGTTGAAGGACGTCATGTTGATGCTGATCGATGATCAAAACAAAAAGGGAGGGATCCTCGGCAAGAAAATTGAAGCGGTGGTCGTCGATCCGGCTTCGAACTGGCCGCTTTTCGCTGAAAAAGCGCGGGAGCTGATCCAGAAAGACAAGGTTGCCGCCGTATTCGGGTGTTGGACGTCCGTCTCCCGCAAGTCCGTATTGCCGGTGTTCGAGGAGCTGAACGGGTTGCTTTTCTATCCCGTCCAGTACGAGGGCGAAGAAAGCTCCCGCAATGTGTTCTACACCGGCGCCGCACCGAACCAGCAGGCGATCCCGGCGGTCGATTACCTGCTGAGCCAGGACGGCGGCGGCGCCAAGCGCATCGTCCTCCTCGGTACCGACTACGTCTATCCCCGCACCACCAACAAGATTTTGCGCGCCTACCTGAACGGCAAGGGCATCGCCGACGCCGACATCATGGAGAACTACACGCCGTTCGGGCACTCCGACTGGCAGACGATTGTCGCGCAGGTGAAGAAGTTCGCTTCAGAGGGCAAAAAGACGGCGGTGGTGTCGACGATCAACGGCGATGCCAACGTGCCCTTCTACAAGGAACTCGCCAATCAGGGCATCAAGGCGGAAGACATTCCGGTGGTTGCCTTTTCGGTGGGTGAAGAGGAACTGGCCGGCATCGATACGGGTCCGCTCGTCGGCCACCTTGCCGCCTGGAACTACTTCATGAGCGAAAAGACGCCCGAGAACGCCGAGTTCATCAAGAAGTGGCATGCCTTCATCAAGAACCCGAAGCGGGTGACCAACGATCCGATGGAGGCGCATTTCATCGGCTTCAACATGTGGCGCCAAGCGGTGGAGCAGGCCGGAACCACCAACGTCGACGCCGTCCGCCAGGCGATCATCGGCCAGAAGGTCACCAACCTGTCCGGCGGCGTCGCCGAGATGCTGCCCAACCACCACCTCACCAAGCCCGTGCTGATCGGCGAGATCCAGCCCGACGGGCAGTTCCAGGTGGTGTGGCGGACGAAGGGCGAAGTTCCCGGCGATGCCTGGTCCGATTTCATCCCGGACTCAAAGAAGCTGACCGCCGACTGGACCTATCCGTGGGTGTGCGGCAACTGCGAAAAGCCGCGGTTCGGCAACCAGCCGCCGGCGGGGCTGTAGGCCGCGGCTCGGCTTTGGCCAAGGGAGCAGGGCGGCGGCGCAACGGCCGCCCTGCCTTCCGCCAGAGCCGCCCCGCTGCCGTTCCGCCGCGTCTATCCGATCGTCATCGCACCAGAACAAGGACCCGCGTCGATGTTCAAGCGCGCCATTCGAGCCGGCAGCATGGCGCTGGTCACGGTGCTGTGGGTGCTGGCGGCGCTCGCCGCCGCCCGCCCGGCGGCAGCCGCCGACCTGGCGGCATCCCTCGATCAACTGGCGAGGGGCGACTTCGCGGCGAAGGGCGCCGCCGTCGAGGCGATCGCCGGCTCCGGCCATGAGCGGGCGGAGGCGATCTTGCAGGCGTTGATTGACGGCCAACTGGCGCAGGTGCCGGCAACGGGTCAGCTCGTCATCACCGCCGCGAGTGGCAGCGTTCTCCGGTTGATCGACCCCATTTCCGGCGCCGGCGTCAGCGAGGCCGAACGCGGCGCCGTCGCGCCGATCACCATCAACAATCGTCTGCGCGCGGCCATCCGCGGCGCCCTCGGCTCCCTCACCCTGCTCAGCGCCGACGCCGACCGCCGGCGTGCCGCCGCCGATGCGGTCTTCCGCGCCCGCGATGGCGCGGTGGTGCCGATTCTGGAAACGGCGATCGCGCGCGAGACCAGCGATCGCGTCAGGGCTCGCCTCGAACGGGCGCTCTCGGCCCTCAGGGCGGTCAACCCGGCGCTGCCGGCCGCCGACCGCATTCGCGCCATCGAGCGCCTTGCCGCGTCGCCCGACCAGGAAGTGGGCTCGCTGCTCGCCGGGGTCGTCGCCGGGGAGGCGGACGCGGCGGTGCGCGCGGCGGCCGAGGAGGCGTTGAAGCGGGTGGAAGCGCGGCTCGCGCTGTGGGGGGCGGTCGGTGGCCTGTTCCAGGGGCTCAGCCTCGGCTCGGTGCTGCTGCTCGCCGCCGTCGGCCTCGCCATCACCTTCGGCGTGATGGGGGTCATCAACATGGCGCACGGCGAAATCATGATGCTCGGCGCCTACACCACCTTCGTCATCCAGGAGTGGATCCGCACCAACGCGCCGCACCTGTTCGACTACTCGCTGGCGTTCGCGATCCCCACCGCCTTCGTCGTCGCCGGCGGCGTCGGCATTCTCATCGAGCGCGGCGTCATCCGCTTTCTCTACGGCCGGCCGCTGGAAACGCTGCTGGCCACCTGGGGCGTCAGTCTGATCCTGCAGCAGACGGTGCGCACGATCTTCGGACCGAACAACCGCGAGGTGGGCAACCCGTCGTGGATGAGCGGCGCCATCGAGGTCGTCGGCGGCCTGACGCTGACCTACAACCGCATCTGGATCATCGTCTTCTCGCTCATCGTCTTCGCCCTGCTGATGGTGCTGATCGCGCGCTCGTCGTTCGGGCTGCAGATGCGCGCCGTCACCCAGAACCGGCGGATGGCGGCGTCCATGGGCATTCGCACCGGCTACGTGGATGCGCTGACCTTCGGCCTCGGCTCGGGGATCGCCGGCATCGCCGGGGTCGCCCTGTCGCAGATCGACAACGTCAGTCCCAACCTCGGTCAGAGCTATATCATCGACAGCTTCATGGTCGTCGTCTTTGGCGGCGTCGGCAACCTGTGGGGCACCCTCGTCGGCGCCTTCTCCCTTGGCATCGTCAACAAGGTGCTGGAGCCCTACGCCGGCGCCGTCCTCGGCAAGATCCTCGTTCTCGTCGCCATCATCCTGTTCATCCAGAAGCGGCCGCGCGGCCTGTTCGCGCTCAAGGGCCGCGCCGTGGAAAACTGATCGCCATGGGCGCACATCCCACAGCGGCGGCTCCGCCGCGTCCGTCGTCGCTCCTCGGCGGACCCGCCGGCGTGATCACCGTCGGCATTCTGCTGGCGATCGCCGTGCTGCTGCCGGTGCTCAACCTCGCGGTGCCGCCGTCGTCGGCGCTGCACGTGCCAACCTGGGCCCTCGCCCTCGTCGGCAAGTACCTGTGCTATGCCCTGCTGGCGCTCAGCATCGATCTGATCTGGGGGTATTGCGGCATCCTCAGTCTCGGCCATGGCGCCTTCTTTGCCCTCGGCGGCTACGCCATGGGCATGCATCTGATGCGCGAAATCGGCCCGCGCGGCGTCTATAAAAACCCCGAGCTGCCGGATTTCATGGTGTTTTTGAACTGGCAGGAGCTGCCCTGGTACTGGCACGGCTTTGATTCATTTGCGTTTGCCTGCCTGATGGTGGTGCTGGTGCCGGGACTGCTCGCCTTCGTCTTCGGCTGGTTCGCATTCCGCTCCCGCGTGACCGGTGTTTACCTCTCCATCATCAGCCAGGCGATGACCTTCGCCTTCATGCTCGCCTTCTTTCGCAACGACATGGGCTTCGGTGGCAACAACGGGTTGACCGACTTCAAGGACGTCCTCGGCTTCGATCTGCAGGCGGATACGACGCGCGCCGCCTTGCTTGCCTTATCGGCGCTGGCCGTTGCCGCCGCCTTCGTCGTCTGCCGCTTCATCGTCACCTCGCGGCTGGGCAAGGTGCTCATTGCCGTCCGCGACGCCGAGAGCCGCGTCCGTTTCCTCGGCTACCCCGTCGCTTCCTACAAGCTGTTCGTGTTCACCGTTTCCGGCGTCATGGCCGGCATCGCCGGCGCCCTCTACGTGCCGCAGGTCGGCATCATCAACCCCAGCGAGTTTGCGCCGGCCAACTCGATCGAGATCGTCATCTGGGTCGCCGTTGGCGGCCGCGGCACCCTTTACGGCGCGATCCTCGGCGCCTTTGCCGTGAACTACGCGAAAAGCTTCCTGACCGGGGCGATCCCCGAGCTGTGGCTGTTCGCCCTCGGCGCCCTGTTCATCGGCGTGACCCTGTTCCTGCCGAAGGGGATCTGCGGTTCGCTGCCGAGACTCAGGGGCCGCCGGCGCCCGCCGCCGGAAACGACGGCCGTCGCCCGCGGACCCCTCGCCGACGTACCGGGAGCGCAGCCATGAGCGCGCACCCCGCGACGACTCCTGTAACGAGCGGCAGCGAGGCGGCACCGCGGCCCCACTGGCGCCTCGCCAGCGAGACACTGCTTTACCTGAACGGCGTGACGGTCAGCTTCGATGGCTTCAAAGCCCTGAACAGCCTCAGCTTCTACGTGCTGGAACGGGAGCTGCGGGCGATCATCGGGCCGAACGGCGCCGGCAAGACGACGATGATGGACGTCGTCACCGGCAAGACGCGGCCGACCGCCGGCGAGGTTTCTTTCAACGGCGACATCGACTTGACGCGGCTGGATGAAGCCGCCATCGCCAACCTCGGCATCGGCCGCAAGTTCCAGAAGCCGACGGTGTTCGACAGTCACAGCGTCTACGACAATCTGGAACTGGCCCTGGCCGGCAACCGCGCGGTCCTGCGCTCGCTGTTCTTCCGGTTGAGCGGCGAGCAGCGGGACCGCATCGACGAGGTGCTGGCGACGATCGCGCTGGCGCCGCAGCGGGCGACGCTGGCGGGCGCCCTCTCCCACGGGCAAAAGCAGTGGCTGGAGATCGGCATGCTGCTGATGCAGGATCCGGAACTGCTGCTCGTCGACGAGCCGGCCGCCGGCATGACCGACGCCGAAACGGCGCAGACGGCGGAACTGCTGAAGGAAATCAACAAGCGACATACGGTCGTCGTCGTCGAGCACGACATGGCGTTCGTGCGCGCGCTCGATTGCCATGTCACCGTGCTGCACGAGGGCCGGGTGCTGGCGGAAGGTTCGCTGGACAGCGTGCAGAGCAATCACGACGTCATCGAAGTGTATTTGGGGCGCTGAAGCCATGCTCGCCGTCGAGGGCATCGACCTCTACTATGGCGCCAGCCAAGCCTTGCGCTCGGTGTCGCTGACCGTCGAAAGCAATGCGATCACCTGCGTGCTCGGCCGCAACGGCGTCGGCAAGACCAGCCTGTTGCGGGCCATCGTCGGCCAGCAGGGGATTGCCGGCGGCCGCATCGTCTTCGGCGAGGAGGACATCACGCGGCTGCCGGCGCATGCCCGCGCCCAGCGCGGCATTGCCTTCGTGCCGCAGGGGCGTGAGATCTTTCCCTTGCTGACCGTCGAGGAGAACCTGAAAACCGGCTACGCGGCGGTGGCGCGCAGCCTTCGCCACATTCCCGACGAGATTTTCGAGCTGTTTCCGGTGTTGCGGGACATGCTCGGGCGGCGCGGCGGCGATCTGTCCGGCGGTCAGCAACAGCAACTGGCGATCGCCCGCGCCCTCGTCACCCGGCCGCGGCTGCTGGTGCTCGACGAACCGACCGAAGGCATCCAGCCTTCGATCATCAAGGATATCGAGCGGGTCATCCGCCTGCTCGTCAACCGCGGCAACATGACCATCCTGCTGGTGGAACAGTATTTCGAATTTGCCCGCGACCTTGCCGATGTCTACGCGGTGATGGACCGCGGCGAAGTGGTGGCGTCGGGGCGGATCGCCGACATGGTGGAAGCCGATATCCGGCGGCACCTGACGGTGTGATGCGGACGCCCACGGATCATGCGGGGCGTCACCGAGCTCGCCTTCGTCGCCGACGGCGGCGGCCACACCCGTCTCAAGCATCTCTATCAGCGGGCGCCGGCGCGGGTTCTCATGCCCGATGGCGCCGACGCGGGGGTGCCGGTGGCGGTGCTGCTCAACACCGGCGGCGGTCTCGTCGGCGGCGATCGGCTGGATATTCGCGTCTCGGCGGCGGCGGGCGCCCGCGCCGTCGTCACCCAGCAGGCGGCGGAGAAGGTTTATCGCGCTCCCGACGCGGCGAGCCGCATCGACGTGCGCCTCAGCGTCGGTGCCGGCGGCTGGCTCGAGTGGCTGCCGCAGGAAACCATTCTGTTCAACGGCGCGCAGTTGCGGCGCAGCGGCGTCGCGGAGGTCGCGGCCGGCGGCCGGCTGCTCGCCGGCGAGGTCCTGGTCTTCGGGCGGCGGGCACGGGGCGAAACCTTCGCCCGTGGTCTCATCGAGGAGCGGTGGGAGATCCGCCGCGACGGCCGGCCGGTGTGGGCCGACGCGCTGCGCCTTGATGGCGACCTGGCGCGCACGCTCGCCGCCGCGGGCGGCTTGTTCGGCGCCGCCGCCATCGCCAGCACGCTGCTGGTGGATGATCACGTCAGCGGCCATCTGGACGCCGCGCGGCAGTGGCTGGCGCAAGCCTGCACCGACGGCGTGCAGGCGGCGGCGACGGTGGTCGGCGGCGTCCTCATCACCCGCTGGCTGGCCGCCGATCCGCTGCCGTTGCGGAGTTCATTTGCCCGCTATTGGTCGGAGTTGCGACGGCGCATCGGCGGTTTGAACGGGGCGCTGCCTCGGGTATGGTGGAGTTAGCGACGCCAACAGGAGATCCCCCAACATGCTGCTGACGCCGAGGGAGAAGGATAAGCTGCTTGTCGCCATGGCGGCGGACGTGGCGCGCCGTCGGCTGGCGCGCGGCGTCAAGCTGAATTATCCGGAAGCGGTGGCGCTGATCACCGATTTCGTCGTCGAAGGCGCCCGCGACGGCGTCCCGGTGGCGGCGTTGATGCGCGACGGCGCCGCCGTTCTCGGGCGAGAGCAGGTCATGGACGGAATTGCCGACATGATCCCCGAAATCCAGGTCGAGGCGACCTTTCCGGACGGCACCAAGCTGGTCACCGTTCACAATCCCATCCGCTAACCAGGGGGACACCATGATTCCGGGGGAAGTCATGCCGGCGCCGGGCGATATTGAATTGAATGCTGGCCGCGAAACGGTGGCGCTGACCGTCGCCAACACCGGCGACCGGCCGATCCAGGTGGGTTCCCACTATCATTTTTACGAAACCAACCCGGCTCTGGTCTTCGACCGGGACCGGGCGCGCGGCTTTCGCCTGGATATCCCCGCCGGGACGGCGGTCCGTTTCGAGCCGGGACAGAGCCGCGAGGTTCGTCTCGTCGCCTACACTGGCCGGCGCGTCGTGCATGGCTTCAACGGCCTCGTCGGCGGCGCGCTGGAGGGGTGAGGCGATGGTCTACCGGCTTGAGCGCCGTGCCTACGCGCAGATGTTCGGCCCAACGACGGGCGACCGTGTGCGCCTCGCCGATACGGACCTGATCCTCGAAGTGGAAGCGGATCGCACCGTTTATGGCGAGGAGGTGAAGTTCGGCGGCGGCAAGGTGATCCGCGACGGCATGGGCCAGTCGCAGGTCAGCAACAGCAACGGCGCCGTCGATACCGTCATCACCAACGCCCTGATCGTCGACCACTGGGGCATCATCAAGGCCGATATCGGCATCAAGGACGGCCGCATCGTCGCCATCGGCAAGGCCGGCAATCCCGACGTCCAGCCGGGCGTCGACATCGTCATCGGCCCGGGCACCGAGGCGATCGCCGGCGAGGGCCGGATTGTCACCGCCGGCGGCATCGACGCGCACATCCACTGGATCTGCCCGCAGCAGGTGGAGGATGCGCTGGCCTCCGGCATCACGACGATGCTCGGTGGCGGCACCGGCCCGGCGGAAGGCACCAACGCGACGACGTGCACGCCCGGACCGTGGCACCTCGGGCGGATGCTGCAGGCGGCCGATGGCCTGCCGATGAATCTCGGCTTTTTTGGCAAGGGCAACACCTCGCGCGCCGACGGGCTGATCGAACAGATCGTCGGCGGCGCCTGCGGCCTGAAGCTGCACGAGGACTGGGGAACGACCCCCTCCGCCATCGACACCTGCCTTTCCGTCGCCGATCAGTGCGACGTGCAGGTGGCGATCCACACCGATACCCTGAACGAGTCCGGTTTCGTCGAAAACACCGTCGCCGCCTTCCGCGATCGCACCATCCACGCCTTCCATACGGAGGGCGCCGGCGGCGGCCATGCCCCCGACATCATCAAGGTTTGCGGGCTGCCCAACGTGCTGCCGTCGTCGACCAACCCCACCCGTCCGTTCACCGTCAACACGCTGGACGAACACCTCGACATGCTGATGGTCTGCCATCATCTCGATGCGCGTATTCCGGAGGACGTGGCGTTCGCCGAGAGCCGCATCCGGCGGGAGACCATCGCCGCCGAGGACATCCTGCATGACCTTGGCGCCATCAGCATGATCTCGTCGGACAGCCAGGCGATGGGGCGCGTCGGCGAGGTGATCGTCCGCACCTGGCAGACGGCGGACAAGATGAAGCGCCAGCGCGGCGCGCTGCCCGGCGAGGCGGCGGGCAACGACAATCAGCGGATCAAGCGTTACATCGCCAAATACACCATCAACCCGGCGATCACCCACGGTATTGCCCGCCACGTCGGTTCCATCGAGGTTGGCAAGCGCGCCGATCTCGTGCTGTGGAAGCCGATGTTCTTCGGCGTCAAGCCGGATCTCGTCATCATCGGCGGCACCATCGCCATGGCCGCCATGGGCGATCCGAACGCCTCGATCCCGACGCCCCAGCCCGTCCACTACCGGTTGATGTTCGGGGCGTTCGGCGCCGCCCGGACGGCGGCGTCGGCGACCTTCGTCTCACGGGCGGCGCTGGATACCGGCATCGATGCCGCCCTCGGCCTGCTGAAGCCGCTGGTGGCGGTCAGGAACACGCGCAAGTTGCGGAAGTCGGATATGGTGCACAACGCCGCGACGCCGGTGATCGAGGTCGATCCGGAAACCTACGAAGTGCGGGCGGACGGCGAATTGCTGGTCTGCGAGCCGGCGGCGGTGCTGCCGATGGCGCAACGGTATTTCCTGTTCTGACCGGCCGATGCGACGTGTCCGAGCGGTCGTGCCCGCCGGCGCCTGGCCAACGGACCGGGCCGTTGCCTGGGCGACCCTCGGCTGCGACGACCGGCAGCGGCGGCGCTTGGCCATGGCCGACGACGCCGGCGAGCCGTTCCTGCTCGACCTGCCGCGGCTGACGGTCCTGCATGACGGCGATGGCCTGCTCATCGACGGCGGCGGCGTCATCGGCGTGCGCGCGGCGGCGGAAGCCGTCGCCGATCTGTGCGCATCCAGCCCGCTGGAGATGGCGCGCCTCGCCTGGCACCTCGGCAACCGGCATACGGCGATCCAATTGCTGCCGGGCGGCCGCATCCGCATTCGTGACGACGCCGTGCTGGTGGCGATGCTCGAAGGGTTGGGCGCCCATATCGCCCGCCACCTGGCGCCGTTCGAGCCGGAGCCGGGTGCCTATGGCCATGGCGGCGGGCTCGTGCACCACCCGCACGGCGGTGGCGCCGATGACTAGCAACGGCGGCGAGGCGGGGCTGCTTAGGCTGCTGACGTGGCTGTCGCCGGCATTTCCCGTCGGTGGCTATGCGTTCTCCCACGGACTGGAAACGGCCGTTGCCGACGGTCTGGTCGGCGACGGCCCGTCGCTGCGCGACTGGATTGCCATCAACCTGGAGCAGGGATCGGGCCGCACCGACGGCACCCTGCTGGCGGCGGCGTTCCGCGCCGTCGCGGCGCAAGACGGCGAGCGCCTCGATGCCGTCGCCGAACGCGCCGACGTGTTCCGGGCCACGGCGGAGC